>JAUYQQ010000015.1:0-300000 GCA_030697165.1 Acidobacteriota bacterium | reverse complement strand
AGTTTCACGACGTCACCGGCACGCGCCAGCAGATGAATAGCGTGCCGGCCATGCTGTGGTTGAACGCCGCCGACGTGGCCCGCGAAGGCTACGAGGCGGTCATGCGCGGCGACGCGGTGGTCGTCAACGGGCGGGCTTACAGGCTCCTGCTCTGGCTGATGGGGGTGGTCCCGAAAGGCATCGTCAAGGCGGTTTCGCGGGCCGCCGGCCGCCGGTATCGAAAGACCTGAACGGGCCTGGCCGGGACTAAAGTCCCGGCCTTCTGGCACTCCTGAACTTCGCTTCGCCAGCCTCGTCTAAGGGGACGTGGACACCCTGCTCAAAGACATTCGCTACGCCCTGCGTTGGATGGCCCGCAGCCCCGGGTTCTCTGCCGTCGCCATCCTGTCGCTCGGCCTGGGCGTCGGCGTCAACACGGCGATGTTTTCCCTGGTGGACTCACTGCTGTTCCGACCCTTGCCCGTCACCGCACCCAGCACGCTCGTGGACGTGTTCACGGCCGGCGGCGACGGTGATGAATACGCGACCTCGTCTTATGCCGACTTCCAGGACCTGAAGGCCCAGAACACGGTGTTCAGCGACGTCCTGGGCTACAGCCCGATGATGGCGCCGCTCAGCCTGGGGGATCGGTCGCGCATTGCGCTGGGGCAGCTGGTCACCTCGAACCACTTCTCGATGCTCGGCGTGCAGCCGCTCCTGGGACGAATGCTCGTGCCGACGGATGATGAGCCGTCTGCCGCCAGGGTCGTGGTGATCTCGCATCGCATGTGGCAGCGCGAGTTCGGCGCCGACCCGGCGATCGACGGCAAGTCGCTCACGCTGCGCGGCCAGCCGTACACCATTGCCGGGGTCGCGCCGGCCTCGTTCACTGGGGTCGTGCCGCTGCTGACACCCGAACTGTGGCTGCCGATTACCCAGGTGGAAGAGGTTGAGCCGGCCGGGATCACCGACTCGGTGCCGTCGCCCGTGGGCAAGACCACCCTGGAACGCCGCGGCATGCGGTGGATGTTCATCAAGGGCCGCCTGAAGCCCGGCACCTCGGCCGCGCAGGCGCACGCCAACGTCGCGCTGATCGGTTCGCAACTCGAAGCCGACAACCCGGTGACCAACAAGGATCGCAAGATGGCGGCGGTGCCGACCGAGCAGGTCCGCCTGCTGGTGCCCCAGGCCGGCGGCGTGCTGTCGCTCGGCGCGGCCGGACTCATGGGCATTGTCGGTCTCGTCTTGTTGATCGCCTGTGCCAACGTGGCCGGCATGCTGCTCGCGCGAGCCTCGGCGCGCCGCCGCGAGATCAGCGTGCGGCTGGCCATTGGCGCCAGCCGGGCGCGCTTGATCCAGCAGCTCCTGGTCGAAGGCCTGACGCTCGGCGTGCTTGGCGCGGTCGCCGCGTCCGGGTTGGCGTGGGCGCTCGTGCAGGGCATGCAAACCATGCCGCTGCCGCTGCCGGTCGACATTGTCTTCGACCTTCGCATTGATGGGCGCGTGCTGTCGTTCTCGCTGCTGATTGCCATTGGCACGGGGCTGCTCGCCGGCCTGTTGCCCGCGCTCAAGGCTTCGGCACCCAGCTTGGTGAGCGACCTGCGCGGCGACGCGCCGGCCACCAAGGTGGGCGGCCGCCGCTGGGCGTTGCGCGATGCGCTGGTGGTGTCGCAGGTGGCGCTTACCGTCGTACTGCTCGTGGTCGCCGGCCTGCTGCTGCGCAGCCTGGGCGCATCACAGCGGGCGGAGGTCGGCTTCGAGACGCGCGGGCTGGCGGCGATTGCGCTCGACACCGACATGGTTCGCTACGAGCCGGCGCGCGGGCTCGAGTTCTGGCGGCAGGCGCTGGCGCGGGTCCGCGCCATGCCCTCGGTGACCTCGGCCGGCCTGGTGTCGCCGACCCTGCCGTTTACGTTCAACTTCAACCAGCAGGAACTGCGGATCGACAACCGCACCTACCACGAAGGGCAGCGCGGCGAGATTATTGAGAACGTCGCGATTTCGCCCGGCTATCTGGCCACGCTCGGCGTGCCGGTGACCGACGGCCGCGACCTCGACGCCACCGACATCGCCGGCGGGCAGGACGTGGCCGTGATCAACGAAACGATGGCGCGGAAGTTCTGGCCGAACGAATCGGCGGTGGGGCACACTTTTCAGAGCCCGGTCAACAAACGGACCTACCGCATCGTCGGCGTCAGCCGCGACCACAAGCGCCACGGCGTGCTCGAGCAGGCCTCGCCGTTCGTCTACTTCGCTGAAGCGCAGCGGGCGAGCCGCTACAATTTCCTGCTCGCCCGGACCAGCGGCGACGCCACCGCGCTCGTCAATGACATCCGGCGCGAGCTGCTGGCGATGGAGCCGGGCCTGGTGTTCATGTCGGCCAACACCATGGAACAGAACCTGGGCCTCAGCCTGATGCCGGCGCGGGTCGGCGCGATGCTGGCGACGGCCTTCGGCGGGCTGGGCACGCTGCTGGCGGCGATCGGCCTCTACGGCGTGATCGCCTTCTCGGTCGCGCGCCGCACACGCGAGATCGGCGTCCGCATGGCGCTTGGCGCGCGCCCCGAGCGGGTCATGGGCATGATCATGCGCCAGGGCTTCTCGATTGTCGCGATCGGCCTGGTGGTGGGCGGCCTGTTGGCCGCCGTCGTGGCCTTCGCGCTGCAGGGCCTGCTCTACGGCGTGCAGCCGCTCGATCCGCTGGCGTGGACGCTGGCGTTTACCGCCATGGCCCTGGCGGCCGGGCTGGCGAACTTCGTGCCGGCACGCCGCGCCATGCGCATCGACCCGATGACCGCCCTGCGCACCGACTGATTTCACCGGAGGTCGGGAGATCTAAATTGCTCCTGATCTCCTTGTCTCCTGTTAGATCCTGCTAGAATTCCCTCTTTCCGGAGGGATTTCATGTCACGAATTTTGCGCTCCACGCTCACCGGCGTCGTCCTCGTTGTGGCGGCCGTGTCTTTGTCGGCCCAGCAGATGCCGCCGACCCCGGCCCGCGGGGCGGGCGACGGCGAAGGCCCATTCGACCGCATGGTGATTCGCGGGGTCACGGTGATCGACGGCACCGGCGCGCCGCCGCGCGGGCCGATGGATGTGGTCGTGCAGAACAACCGCATCACCGAGGTTGCCAGCGTCGGCTTTCCTGGGGTTGCGATCAACGAACGCAGCCGGCCCGCCAAAGGCACGAAAGAAGTCGACGGGACCGGTCTGTACCTGATGCCCGGGTTTGTCGACGCCCACGTGCACTGCGGCGGCGGGCAGGCGCGCGACCCGGAGTATGTCTACAAGCTGTGGCTGAGCCACGGTGTCACGACAGTGCGCGGCGTGCCGTGCGGGTCCATGGATTGGGACCTCAACCAGCGCGAGCTGTCGGCCAAGAACCAGATCGTAGCGCCGAGGATCTTTGCGTACCACCGCCCGTTCAGTG
The DNA here is from genome assembly GCA_030697165.1 of Acidobacteriota bacterium. Lineage (NCBI taxonomy): Bacteria > Pseudomonadati > Acidobacteriota > Acidobacteriota bacterium. The sequence goes on along the minus strand of JAUYQQ010000015.1, from coordinate 296,591 downwards.
GCGAGGGATGGGATCGCAACCGGCCGCAAACGCCCGACAGTGCGCGCGAGTGGGTGCGCTTTGCCGCCAAGAAGGGCGTCGATGGCATGAAGCTCGGCGCGTACGATCCCGAGATCATGGCCGCCTTGCTGGACGAGGCCAAGAAGTTCAACCTGGGCTCGACCGCCCACCTCGACCAGATGGGCGTCGGCCGCATGAACGCGCGCGACGCCTCGCGCCTGGGCCTGGGCTCGTTGACGCATTACTACGGCCTGTTCGAGGCGTTGCTCAAGGACTACTCGGTGCAGCCCTTCCCGCTGAACCAGAACTACAACGACGAGCAGCACCGCTTCGGCCAGGTGGCCCGGCTCCACGACAAGATTCACCCCCGTGGCAGCGAGCCGTGGAACGCCTTGATCAAGGAATGGGTCGACGCCAGGTTCACGATTGACCCGACCATGAACATCTACTCGGCGGGCCGCGACGTCATGCGCATGCGCGAAGCCGAGTGGCACGACAAGTACACGCTGCCGTCCCTGTGGGATTTCTACCAGCCCAACCGCAACGCGCACGGCGCGTACTGGTTCTACTGGACGACCGAAGACGAAATCCAGTGGAAGCGCTTCTACCAGGTGTGGATGTCGTTCCTCAACGACTTCAAGAACGCCGGCGGCCGCGTCACCACCGGCTCTGACTCCGGGTTCATCTACCAGACCTACGGTTTTGGCTACATCCTCGAGCTCGAGATGCTGCAGGAGGCCGGTTTTCACCCGCTCGAGGTCATCCGCTCGGCGACCCTCAACGGCGCAGCCACGCTCGCGGAACCGAAGGGCACGCCGGCCGACTTCGGGATCATTCGCGCGGGCCTGCTGGCCGACATGGTGCTGGTCGACCAGAATCCTCTCGAGAACTTCAAGGTGCTCTATGCCACTGGCGCCGTGAAGCTCAACGATCAGACCGGCCAGGTCGATCGTGTCGGCGGCGTGAAGTACACGATTAAGGACGGCATTGTCTACGATGCGAAGAAGCTCGCTGCTGATGTTGCGGCAATCGTGCAGAAAGCCAGGAGCAAGCCGGCCACGACCGCCAGGCAGTAGATCAGGGATCCAGGGATCAGGGATCAGGGATCAGGGATCAGGGATCAGGGATCAGGGATCAGGGATCAGGGGAGCCGCACGAGACGATGAAAACACTATTGAAAATTGTTGGGGTGTTGGTGGCGCTCGTGGTGGTGGCCGCGGTCGCCGGTCTTGGCTACTTGATGTTAGCGTTTCCGAAGGTGCCGCCACCGGCCGTCGTGACGTTGGAGCCGACGGCTGAGCGATTGGCGCGCGGCAAGTATCTGAGCGATCACGTCGTCGGCTGCACCGACTGCCACAGCGAGCGCGACTGGACGAAGTTTTCGGGCCCGGTCAAGCCTGACCGCATCGGCGTTGGCGGGCAGGAGTTTGCCTTGGGCGGCGCCGGCGTCGTGTACGGCAAGAACATCACGCCGGCCGCCATCGGCAGCTGGACTGACGGAGAGCTGCAGCGCGCGGTCACGGCGGGCGTTTCGAAGGACGGCACGCCGCTCTTTCCGCTCATGCCGTACCCGCACTTTGGCGCCATGGCCGCCGACGACATGCACGCGGTCCTGGTATACGTTCGCTCCTGGCAGGCGATCGAGAGCCAGGTGCCCCCGCGCACCCTGAACTTTCCGATGAACTTGATCGTCCGCACCATTCCGGCGGCCGCGACACCCCAGCCCAGACCTTCGCCTACCGACAAGGTGGCGTACGGGAAGTACATGACTCGCTCGGCCCTGTGCGGCGATTGCCACACGCCGATCGATGACCGCGGCCAACCGCTGCCGGGCAGGGAGTTTGCCGGCGGCATGGAGTTCCTGGAGACCGGCTACCGCGTGCGCGCCGCCAACATCACGCCCGACGCCGACACCGGCATCGGCTCGTGGACCGAGCAGCAGTTCATCGACAAGTTCAAGGCCTTCGAGACGCCGTCGGACGCGGTGCTGAGCGACACGGAGCGCCGGCAGAACACGCCGATGCCGTTGACCGCTTACGCCGGCATGACGCGCGAGGACCTGGCGGCCATCTACGCCTATCTGCGGACGCTGCCGCCGGTCGTCAACCGCGTCACCAGGTTTCCTGACGCAAAGTAGAATAGGAAGCAATGTTTGAGTACCTGACCGGCATCTACAACATCACGCCGACGCCATTTCTGCCCGACGGCGCCCTCGATGAGCCGAGCCTGCGCCGGCTGACCGCGTTCACGCGCGGCACCGGCGTCAACGGCATGACCATTCTCGGCGTGCTCGGCGAGGCCGACAAGTTGACGGAGGGGGAACGCGATCGCGTGACGGCGCTCGTTATCGAGACCGCCGGTCCCGAATTCCCGATTTGTGTGGGCACGACCCACGCCGGCACCGACGGCTGCATCGCCTATAGCCGCCGCGCCCAGGAACTGGGGGCGAAGGCGGTGATGGTGGCGCCGCCGAAGCTGGCGCGCACCAACGACGCGGCACTCGAACGCCACTACCTGGCGGTCGCCGAGGCCGTCGACATACCGGTCGTCGTCCAGGACTTTCCACCGGCCGTGGGCGGCATCACCATGAGCGTCGAGCTGATCGCGAAGCTCGGCGCCGCCACGCCGCGGCTGTCGTTCCTGAAGCTCGAGGACGAACCGGCGCCCATGAAGGTCACGCAGATCCGCGCCGCCTCGCGGGACGTGAAGATCTTCGGCGGCCTGGGCGGCATGATGTTCCTGGAGGAGCTGCGGCATGGGGCGATTGGCACCATGACCGGTTTTGCCTTTCCCGAGATCCTGGTCGACATCTTCAAGCGCTTCACGGCCGGCGATCTCGACGGCGCGACCGAGGTGTTCTACCAGTTCCTGCCGATCATCCGCTTCGAGAACCAGCCGCGCATCAACCTTGCGCTGCGCAAGCACATCTACCAGTTGCGCGGGGTCATCCAGCACTCGCGCGTGCGTGCGCCGTTCACGCCGGTGGACGCCGACACGCTGGCGGACCTCGATGACATTCTTGCCCGCCTCGATCTACTCGCAGCGAGAAACTGAAACTGAAACTGAAACTCTCAACTGTAACTACCAACTCTCAACTCTTCAACTTTCAACTGACAAGAAGCTGACCTATGGACTTTGGATTGAAGGGCAAGCGCGCGATCGTGATGGCCGCCAGCCGCGGCCTCGGCTACGCCTCGGCCCTCGGCCTGGCGCGTGAAGGGTGCGATCTTGTGGTGTGCAGCCGCGATCAGGCGCGCATTGAGGCGGCGGCCGACACCATTCGCCGCGAGACCGGCTCGCGGGTCAAGGCGCTGGTGGCCGACGTGAGCAGCGCCAGCGAGGCGCAACGGCTGGTCGACACCGCGGTGGCCGAGTACGGTGGCCTCGAAATCGTCGTGCACAATGCCGGCGGTCCGCCGGCTGGCGAGACGCTTGCCATGTCCGACGAGCAGTGGCAGAAAGCGTTCGAGCAAAACCTGCTGAGCTTCACTCGCATCGTGCGGGCGGCGGCGCCGGAAATGACCAAGGCGGGGTACGGCCGCGTCCTCACCATTGCTTCGTCTTCGATCAAGCAGCCCATTCCGAACCTCGCGCTGTCCAATGCGCTGCGGGCGGGGGTGTGGGGTATTGCCAAGACCCTGTCACGGGAGTTGGCGTCGCAGGGCATTCTGGTCAATGTGATCGCGCCGGGCCGCATCGACACCGAACGCATTGCCGAGCTGGACCAGGCCAACGCGCAGAAGAGCGGCAAGGCGCTCGATGACGTGCGCAAGGCGTCGGTCGCCAGCATCCCGCTCGGCCGCCTGGGCCGTCCCGAAGAGCTGGCCAACCTCGTGGTGTTTCTCGCCTCGCAGGCCGGCAGCTACATCAGCGGTCAGGCCATCATGGTCGACGGTGCGGGCGGCAACGCCCTCTAACCAGGAGGGCGGCACTTTAGTGCTGCCCTCGTGCCGCCGCAAGGTAAGTTAGAGCGTGACACTAAAACTGCTGCTGGCGGTTGTCCTCGCCTTGCAGGTCGCCGTGCCGCCGCCCGCCGAATCGCGGCCGGAGTTTGCCGCGTTTCTCTTGCAGATGAAAGAGCAGGCGCTGGCCAAGGGCGTGAGCGCCGCCACGGTCGAGGCGGCCCTGGCCGGCCTCGAGCCGCTCCCGGTGGTGATCGAGCGGGATCGCACCCAGGCCGAGACGGTCCTGACCATCGATCAATACGTGCAGCGACGACTGACGCCCCGCTTCGTGCGAACCGCGCGCGAGCAGGCCAAGACCCACCGCCGGCTGCTGAACCAGGTCAGCACCCAATACGGCCCGCCGGCATCGCTGATGGTTGCGATCTGGGGCATGGAGTCGAACTTCGGCCGCTTTACCGGCACCCGGCCCACCGTGCAGGCGCTGGCCACGTTGGCGTGGGAAGGGCGTCGCGGCGCGTTCTTCACCTCCGAGTTGCTCGACGCGCTGCAGATTCTCGACAAGGGCTACATCAGCCTGGGCGAAATGAAAGGGTCATGGGCCGGCGCGATGGGCCAACCGCAGTTCATGCCGTCGAGCTACCTGGCCCACGCCCAGGACTTCGACGGCGACGGCCGGCGGGACATCTGGAAGGGCCTGCCCGACGTGTTCGCGTCGATCGCCAACTACATGAAGGCGTACGGCTGGACTCCGGGCCACGCCTGGGGCCGCGAAGTCAGGCTGCCGGCCGGCGGCGCCGATCGCCTGGTCCAGAAGGTCGGCCTTCGCCAGAGCGGCTGCCGCGCGTCGCGCGAACTGTCCATCGCGGTGCCCCTGCAGCAGTGGCAGCAGATGGGTGTCAGGACGGTGGCCGGCACGGCCCTGCCCAAGGTCGATCGGGTGGCCTCCCTGTTGCGAGCCGGGACGAAGCACTACTTGGTGTACTCGAATTACGACGTGCTGTTGGGCTACAACTGCGCCCACGCCTATGCGTTGGCCGTGGGCCTGCTCTCGGACCGCATTGGCAGCTGACGGCGTCAATTAGATAGAATCAGAGTGTATGGGTACCAAGCCGTCCGCCGCCCTTGTCGGGGCAGTGTTTTCGACTGCCGTCCTGTCGATGGTCGCGGCCGTGTATTTCGGAGGCAACGGTCAGCTCCCGCTGGCCATGACCGGAACAGGTCTTTTCGTCATCCTTGGAGGCGTGGGCTTCGAACTCGCGCGTCGTCGATCATGATCCGTGTGCTTACTTGCGTCGCTCCCGTTGCCCTGGTTGTCTTCACCGTCGCCTGTGGAGGTGGTGCACCCGCGAGTGCCCCGGCCGCCGCGCCCGCCCCTGCGGCGGCCCCTGCCGCCGAGGCGCCCAAGCCGGTCGGCACGCTGTCGTTGCTCGAACCGATTGAGGGCGCGATGGGCGGTCACATCGACATGTTCCGCTGGTCGGCCGTCGACGGCGCCGACGGCTACATCGTGAAGATTCAATCCGTGACCGACGGCCGGGTCATTTGGGAGAGCCCCGCGCTCACCACGACCGAGATCAAGCTGCCGCCCACGGTGGCGCTCGAACCCGAAGTGCACACCTGGCAGGTCACCGCGCGCAAGGCCGGCCAGCCGCTCGTGGCCTCCGCGTCGCAGCGATTTACCATCACGCCCTAGGCCACCGATCAGACAGCCACCGATTAAACACAGATTAGACATATCGAAATCCAAGGACAGCGACGCGACATGACGAAAGACTTACTCAAGGGCCTCAACGAGCATCTCAAGCTCGAATTCCGCGCGTCGCACGAATACCTGGCCATGTCGATCTGGCTGTCCGAGCACGATCTGCCCGGGTTCGCGACCTGGATGCGCAAGCAGTCGTCCGACGAACTGCTGCACGCGCAGCGGATCATCGACCACCTGGTCGAGCGCGACCAGAAGGTCGTGTTGCCCGCGATCGCGGCTCCGCCCATGACGTGGAAGTCGGCCGAGGCCCTCTGCGAGCACGTGCTGAAGAACGAGCAGGCGGTCACCGCGTCGATCAACGACCTGTATGCCATGGCCGAGAAGGCGAAAGATCGCCCGGGCGTCGTCATGCTGCAGTGGTTCGTGACCGAGCAGATGGAAGAAGAGGCCGCGGCCCGGGCCGTGCTCGGCCGCATTCGCCTCGCCGGTAACACCGGCGTCGGCCTGCTGATGATCGACCAGGAACTGGCGGGCGGCACGGTGCCCGGCATGCCCGCTGAACCCGCCGCCGGCGCCTAGGCGTGACCCCGCAGCGCTGGAATGCCTCGGACGGCCCGGTCACCGAGGCCGCACTGCGCGCCAAGCTCGAGTCACTTGGTTACACGGTGGCCAGGTACGTCTATGAACCCGGCACCGTCTTTCCCGATCACCGCCACGACCTCGACAAGATCGACGCCGTCGTCTCGGGCCGCTTTCGCCTGGTCGTGCGCGGCCACATGAAGGTGCTGACCGCTGGCGACTGGATTGAGATTCCCAGGGGCACGGTGCACAACGCGGCCGTGGTCGGCGACGAACCGGTCGTCAGTCTGGATGCGGTGAAGCTGTGAAGATTGCCATCTTCGGTTCGGGTGGGGTCGGCGGCTATTTCGGCGGCCGGCTGGCCGCAGCCGGCGACGATGTCACGTTCATTGCCCGCGGCGCGCACCTGGCGGCGCTGCAGCAGGGCGGACTACACATCGAAAGTCCCAGCGGTGCGCTGCACCTGCCCACGGTGCAGGCAACTGACGACCCGGCCCAGGTCGGCCCGGTCGATGTGGTGCTGTTCGCCGTGAAGCTGTACGACGTGGATGCCGCGGCCGCCACGCTGAAGCCGATGATTGGCCCGAACACAGTTGTGATCACGCTCCAGAACGGTGTCGAGGCGGTCGAGATGGTCGCGAAGCATGTCGGCGCCGATCATGTCGCCGGTGGCGTGGCCTACATCGTCGTCGTGGTTGATCAGCCCGGCCGCCTTCGTCACACGGTGGCCCAACAATTGGTATTTGGGGAACGAGATGGCTCTCGGTCACCACGCTTGGTGGCGTTCGAGCAAGCCGGCGTTCGCGCCGGGTTCCAGGCGAAAGCCAGCACCAGGGTCGAGTCTGATCTGTGGATCAAGTTCGTGCGTCTCGCCACGTGGAGCGGCATGACGACGGTGACCCGATCGCCGATGGGTGTGGTCCGCGACAACCCTGAGTTGTTCACGATGATGATGGCCGGGATCGACGAGACCATTGCCGTCGGGCGGGCCCGCGGCATCGTCTTTCCACCGACGCTCGTCGACGACACGGTCGGCCTGATCCGTAACTTCCCGGCGAGTTCCAAGTCGTCGATGCTCGAGGACCTCGAGCGCGGCCGCCGGCTCGAGTTGCCCTGGCTGAGCGGCGCGGTCGTGCGCCTCGGCAAAGAGGCCGGCGTGCCGACGCCGACGCACCAGTTCATCACCGCGGTCCTGCAGCCGTTCGTCAACGGCACGGCGGGCCTTACGCGCCTCTCGTCAGGAATACCCGCTCCACAAACCAATACAGACCCGCCAGAATAACCGCGATCGACCCCGCCAAGGCCACCCAGTGCGCCGCGGCCGCACTTTGACGGCGCACCAGCAGGAGCAGGGACGCCACGACGCCGACAATCAGCAATTGCCCCACCTCGACGCCGACGTTGAAGGCGAACAGCGACCATCCGAGCGCCGCCTGCGGCAGGCCAAACTCCTTCAGCACGTAGGCGAACCCGAAGCCGTGGATCAAGCCGAAGCCGGCCGCCAGCCAGGCGCGGATATCGGTGGCCTTGCCCTCGACCGCTGCCTTGCCCCTCAAGACGAGCACGTTGTCGGCGCCCACCACCACGATCGTCAAGGCGATCAGCGGTTCCACGAACTGCGCGGGCGGCGACACCAGGTCGAGCGCCGCGAGCGACAGCGTGATGCTGTGGCCGACGGTGAACGCCGTGACGATCACGGCGAGCCGTTTCAGCGTGCCGCCGAGCAACAGCAGCCCGATCAGGAACAGGATGTGGTCGGGGCCAATCAGGATGTGCTCGATGCCGGAGGCCACGAATGTTCGGACCACCGACAGGCGGCCCTGCACCGTCCCGGCGTAGTAGTCGACGGTCTGCCGCGTGGCATCGAGAATCGCCTGGTGCTTGAGCGCGGACTCTTCGTAGATGTTGATGAACGTCTGGTGAATGGGGTCGTGCGGAAACAGGTAGGCGCGCACGGTCACCGCGCCCGGCCGCCCGCCGCTGACCGTGAACGCCAGGCGCAGGCTCTGGCGGTCCGGCACGACCTCAATCGCACCCCACGTCACCATGACCGGCTGGCCATCAAACACCAGCGCCAGGCGCGGCGCCAGCAGCGCGACGAGGGCCTCGCGGTGCTTCTCGGCCACCGCCGGGTCGAGCAGCGAATCAGCCGACGGGATGGCGAGGGCGTGGGCGGCATCCAGGTCGTGGACGACGAGCGTGCCTCGGACGCCGGCCGCGTCCAGGTGCAGGTCCAGGTAGCTGAACGGTGCCGGGTGAGCCAGGGCGTCGCGCGCCACCACCAGGCACAGCGCCAGCACCGCCGATCGCATCAACGTCGTCATCCGCGTCTTATGACGATGCGGGAGGCCGCCCAGATCCAGGCGAGGCAAATGATCACCGTCAGCGCGACATCGCTCGGCCAATGGGCGCCGAGGGCGACGCGGGCCAGGCAGCCGAGCACCACCATCACCGACCCGGCGACCAGTACCCCGATGGCAAGCGGCGTCTTGCGTATTCGCGACGCCACCACCGCCAGCAAGCCGAACGTAACCGAGAAGAACGTGATGGTGGTGGAGGGAAAGGTGAACCCTGACGGCGAACCGACCACCGCGATCAATTCGCGCGAGGGACGCGGCCGGCTGAACCATGCCTTGGTGTGCTCAGCGCCGTACTGCTCGAGCGCGATAAAGGCCACTGCCAGCAGCAGCCCGCGAAACCCGGCAAGGGCAAATGCCAGGATCGCCGTGAGGCCCATGACGTAGTACTTTGCCGGGGCCGGCGCCAGACGGCTCACCGGCGTGGCCCACCAGCCCGGATCGGGCGCGGCCGATTGCACCGCCCGCGCCGCGGCCACATCGCCGGCGAAGTAGGGTGTCATGGTCACGCCGGCGGCCACCAGCAGGGTCACGGTAGCGGCCAGAAGGAAAGGAACAAGAGGCGCCCGCATCGGGTGTTTACTCTAGCTCAATCGCAGTACAGTGGCTGCATATGAAGCGGTGGTCGTTCGCCCCTCTCTACTCGATCTCGCCTTGGTGGTGGCTGCCGGTGGCGGCTGCCTTGGTCACGGTGGACTACGCCACAGGGCCGTACTTCCAGTTTCCATCGGTGTATATCCTGGTCGTCGTCGCGGCCGCCTGGTTCTCGGGGCTGACCACCGGCCTGGCATTGTCGGTCATCATGCCGATCAGCCGCGTGGCACTGATGCTGACGCTGTGGAATCAGCCGTGGGATGCGGCCACGTTCTTCGCCACGGCGGCGACGCGCCTGGTCGTGTTCTCCGTGATGGCCGTCCTGGTCTCGCGCCTGGCGGACCACGAGCGGGCCCTGGCGCGCGAGGTCCAGGTGCTGAAGTCACTGTTGCCGGTCTGCACCTATTGCCGGAAGGTCCGGCGGACCGACGACCGTTGGACCACGCTCGAAGCCTATGCGCAGGAAGCCGCGCCTGAGTTCGCGACCGGGCTGTGCCCGGATTGCGCCAACTCGCGCCTTCCCGAGTACGCGCCGGTCGGCGACCGGTCGTGCCCGCCAGCGTAAGCCTCTGGTATGAAGAAGAAGCATGACCTGACCCCGGCGAGAACCTGGTCCAAGCAAACTCCTTACCAACAATAGCAACCGCTCCCGGCCAGATGTGACACTACAATTCTCGCCATGTCGCAACCGTGGTACCGGGACGTATCCCGCCAGCAGTGGAAGACCTTTCTCACCACCTTTTCCGCGTGGACGCTCGATGCCTTCGACTTCACCATCATCACCTTTGTCCTGACCGACATCCGGCGCAGCTTCGAGGTCAACCTTGCGCTGGCGGGCGCGCTGGCGACCGTGACGCTGCTGTTCCGCATGGTCGGCGGCATCGGTGCCGGCATGTGGGCCGACCGATATGGCCGGAAGGGGCCGATCCTGTTTTCGATCGCGTGGTTTACCGCCTTCGCCTTCCTGAGCGGGCTGTCGACGAGCTACCTGATGCTGTTTGCCTGCCGGGGATTGTTCGGCATTGGCATGGGCGGGATGTGGGCCGCCGGCATGCCGCTGGCGCTCGAGCAGTGGCCGGCAAAGCATCGCGGCATCGCATCGGGCATCCTGCAAGGCGGTTACTCGGCCGGGTTCCTGTTGTCGTCGCTCGTCTATCAGCTCGGCTATCCGCTGGTCAGCGACAATCCGGATTGGGCCTGGCGCTTCATGCTGTGGGCCGGCGTGCTGCCCGCGATCGCCATCTTCTACCTGATGACACGCGTCAGCGAGAGTCCCTTGTGGCTGGAGCAGCAACGCCTGCGCGCCGGCCAGCCGCAGCGCCTGTCGCTCGCGCGCCTGTTTGATCCCGACTTGCGCTGGGTGACGTTCCACACCTCGCTCTTGATGGGGGCCTTCGTGTGGATGTACCAGTCCACGACGATCTGGTACCCGACGCTGCTCGCCAACCTGCAGCAGGCGCCGCTCGCGTTCCTCCTGCTGCTCAATGCCGGCGGCGTCATCGGCTCAATCGCCTTCGGCACACTGTCCGAGAAATGGGGCGGACGCCGCGGCGCCGCGACGCTGGGCATGGTGGCCGGCCTGCTGTCGGCACCGGTCTACCTGTTTTCGGAAACGAGCAGCGGACTGCTGCTCGGAGCGTGGCTGATCGGCTTCTGCGCTTCAGGCGCCTGGGGGATTGTGCCGGGGTACCTGTCGGAACGGTTTCCGACCGAGGCGCGCGGCGTGGGTACCGGGTTCTCGTATCACGTCGGTGTCGGCGTCGGCGCGTTCGCGCCCTACCTGATCGGTGTGCTGACCGACGGCGGCACCGCGCTCCAAACCGCGATGTTCTGGTGCGTCATTGGCGGCGGCATCGGCGTGATCACGCTGCTCTGGCTGGGGCCTGAAACCCGGGGCCGCGAGCTCGAGTAGGCCGCCACGGGACCGTCCCAGCGCCCGCTTCCGCGGTACGATCGCATGATGCAGGACATCCGGCTCGCCCTCAGGCACCTCCTGGCGCGTCCCTCGTTCTCGGTGGTCGCCATCCTGACGCTGGCGTTGGGCATTGGCGCGAACACGGCGGTGTTCACCGTGTTCAATGCGGTCCTGCTGGCGCCCTTGCCCTACGCGCAGCCCCACCGCGTCGTCATTCTCACCGAGAGCTCGCCGCAGCTGCCCAATGCGTCGGTGACGCGGTTCAACTACGACGACTGGCGCGCGCGCGCCAAGTCGTTCTCGGACATGGGCGCCTTTCGCGCCACCGCCATGACCATCACGGGCAGCGGCGATCCCGAACGCGTGCCGGCCAAGATGATCACGGCCAACCTGCTGCCGCTGCTGGGCGTGGCGGTGGAGCAGGGCCGCGCCTTTGCGGAGTCCGACGACCGCGCCGGTGCCGAGGGCGTGGCCATGGTCAGCGAGGCGCTGGCCCGCCGGCGGTTCCCGTCGGGAGCGGTGGGGCAGTCGCTGCTGCTCGACAACCGGCCGTACATCGTGGTCGGCGTGATGCCGGCGCGCTTCGAGTTGTTTCAGCCGGCCGACATCTACGTGCCGTTCGGCCCGTGGGCGGCGACGTTGCCTGATGATCGCGGCTGGCACCCGGGGATCTTTCCCATGGCGCGGCTGGCCGAAGGCGTCACCTTCGATCAGGCGCGCGTCGAGCTCGATGCCATCTCGAAACAGCTCGAAGCCGAGTTCGCGGGCTCCAATACCGATGTCCGGGCCGTGATTACCCGGGCGCAGGATCAACTGGTGCAGAACATCCGCCCGGCACTGTGGATGCTGTTTGGCGCCGTGGCCCTGGTCCTGCTGATCGCGTGCGCCAACGTCGCCAACCTGCTGCTGGCGCGCGCCGTTGGCCGGCAGAAAGAGATCGCCGTCCGCGTGGCGATTGGCGCCGGCCGCGGCCGCCTCATCCGGCAGTTGGTGGTCGAGAGCGTGGTGCTCGCGTGCGTGGGCGGCGCCGCCGGCCTGTTGCTGGCCACGTGGGGGGTATCGCTGCTGACCGGGCCGGCAGTCGCCGGCATGCCACGAGCGCAGGCGCTTGCCGTTGATTGGCCGGTGGCGCTGTTCGCGCTGGCCCTGTCGCTGGTGACCGGCGTCGTCTTCGGCCTGGTCCCGGCGCTGCAGGCGGTGCGATTCGACCTCCGCGAATCGTTGAACGAAGAGAGCCGTGGCGGCTCCAGCAGCGCCCGGAACACGCGGTTGCGGTCCACGCTGGTGGTGATGGAAGTCGCCCTTGCCCTGATCCTGCTCGTGGGGGCGGGCCTCTTGCTCAAGAGCTTCACCTCGCTGACCGGTGTCTCGCCGGGGTTCAATCCCGAGCGCCTGCTCGTGATCAACCTGCCGCTATCGCCGCGCGTCTACGGCGACAGCGGCACCCGATCGGCCGGCGTCGAGAGAATTGTCGAACGCGTGTCGGCCGTGCCGGGTGTCGAGCAGGCATCGATCACCACGATGGTGCCGATGGGTGGCGCCGGCGCGACCATCCACTTCAACCGGGCGGCGTTTCCTCCGACGGGCCCCGAGGACTTCGTGATGGCCGGCTACCGGGCGGTGACCCCTGGATATTTGGCCACGCTTGGCGTTCCTCTTAAACGAGGGCGCCTGCTCGAACCGCGCGACGGCGAGGGGGCGCCGCCGGTGGTGGTCATTAACGAGTCGATGGCCCGGCAGTACTTTCAGGGGCTTGACCCCCTGGGGCAGCGAATGCAGATCGGGACCGAGCCGGATCCTGATTTCCACATCATGACGGTGGTGGGAGTCGTCGGCGACGTGAAACAGTCGTTTGAGGCTGGCCCGGTGGCCGAGTTCTTCGTGCCGTACGCGCAGTTTCCGGATCCCGTCCTCACCGGCCTGTATCTCAACATCGCGCTGGTGGTCCGCACGCAGGGGGATCCCGCGGCGGTCACGCCCTCCATCCGCGCCGCCCTGCGCGAGGTGGATGCCAGCCAACCGCTGGTCAACGTCCGCACGATGGAGACGGCCATGGCCGGCAGCGTGGCGCAGCCCCGGTTGCAGATGGTGCTGCTGCTCATCTTCGCGGGTCTCGCGGTCGCCTTGGCGGTGATTGGCGTCTACGGTGTCATGGCCTATACCGTATCGCAGCGCGTAGCGGAGATCGGTGTGCGCATGGCGATGGGGGCGTCGCCGTCACGCGTGATCGGCATGGTGGTGTGGCAGGGCGCGCGCCTGGCCCTGGCCGGCATCGCGCTTGGCCTGGTCGGGGCCGTCCTTGCCGCTCGGGCGGTACAGAGCCTGCTGTTTGTGGGCGCACGCGGCTTCGACCCGCTGCCGTTTATCGCGGCGTCGGCCGTGCTCGCGGTGGCGGCCCTGCTGGCCAGCTACATTCCCGCCCGACGCGCAGCCCGCATTCCGCCCATCATCGCTCTCGGCCGTTAGACGTTCAGCACCCCGAGGCACCCTAGGCACCTTAGGCACCCTGTCTGTTACGCAAGTGCCTTGATGATGTCCCAGCGCGTGATGATGTAGGTCGCGTCGAGTTTGAAGTCGCGCACCAGCACCGCAGGGCTCTCCGGCGTCAGCATCGCGGCCAGGGCATCCACGCTGGTCGAGATGTCAGCAAACGGTATGGCCGGCTGCATGATGGTGGTGACCGGGCCGTGCAACACGTCTGGGTTCTTGACGATCTCCGAATAGAGATAGCCCTCGTTCACCGATCCCACCAGGCGGCCGTCGGCCGTCACCGGGATCTGCGAGTACGCGTTCTCGGTCAGGATGTGCGCGGCCTTCTCCACGGTGGCGTTGCGGTCGATGGTCACAAGCGGCGCCTTCTGGCGGTTGGCGACCAGGTCGCGGGCGGTCAGGCCCTTGCGGTCGATGAACCCCTTCTCGCGCATCCAGTCGGGGTTGTACATCTTCCCGAGATAGCGGGTGCCGTGGTCGTGGAAAATCACGACCACGGTTTCGCCCTTCTTGAAGCGATCGGCAAGCTGGAGCAGTCCGGCCATCGCCGAGCCCGCCGAGTTGCCGGCGAAAATGCCTTCCTCGCGCGCAATGCGGCCGGTCATGATGGCGGCGTCGCGGTCGGTCACCTTCTCAAACGCCTCGATCAGGCTGAAGTCCACGTTCTTGGGCAAGAAGTCTTCGCCAATGCCCTCGGTGATGTACGGATAGATCTCGTTCTTGTCGAAGATCCCCGTCTCTTTGTATTTCTTGAACACCGACCCGTAGGTGTCGATGCCCCATGCCTTGACCGACGGCTTCTTCTCCTTGAGGTACTTCGCCACACCGCAAATGGTGCCGCCCGTGCCGACGCCCACCACGAGGTGATCGACTGCGCCGTCGGTCTGTTCCCAAATCTCCGGTCCCGTCTGCTCGTAGTGCGCCTGCGCATTCGACGGGTTGTCGTACTGGTTGGCCTTCCACGAATTGGGCGTGTCGCGCTCGAGCCGCGACGACACTGAGTAGTACGACCGCGGATCCTCGGGGTCCACGTCGGTGGGGCAGACAATTACTTCGGCGCCGAACGCCCGCAGCGCATCCACCTTCTCTTTCGACTGCTTGTCGGTGGTGGTGAACACGCACTTGTAGCCCTTGATGACCGCGGCAATCGCCAGGCCCATGCCGGTGTTGCCAGACGTGCCCTCGATGATCGTGCCGCCGGGCTTGAGCTTGCCCGCCTTCTCGGCGTCTTCGATCATCTTCAGGGCCATGCGGTCCTTGATCGAGTTACCGGGATTGACCGTCTCGATCTTGGCGTAGACGTCGGCGGCGACAATCCCCTTCGGGATGCGGTTGAGGCGGACCATGGGCGTGTTGCCGATGGTCTCGAGGATGTTGTCGTACAGCTTCTTGGGCATGCGGGTCGCTCACATCATACCCGCACGCCGTCCGCAGGTTGTTGTGCCGTGTCACCCGCAGCGGAGCTGTGGGGAAAAACCCTCGCGGGTGGGGACTATCCCTGATTGAAAACGGCAGGGACGTGTGGCAAAACATGGGTGACAAAATGGCCACTCGCGACGAACCACCCGACGCGGACAGTCCCAGCGGCACGGTCGTGATCGTATCGGTGTTTGGCGCCCTCGTCGTCCTGGGCTGGCTCCTCATGTTCTTCGGTTTGTTCGTGCCGCGCGGTACCCATTGAGGAGCGCCGATGCACGTTGACCGCTTCGAGCGCTACTGGATGTGGGCGGCCACGGGCATGCTCGCGTTGTTCCTCGGCGCGATCGTCGTGACCGCCATTGCCGGGTCGGCGCATCCTGCCAGCCACGTCGAGACGGTCGATCCCGAGACGTTGCACGTGACCGGCGAGTTCGCCACGCCAGGGGTCACCGTTCGGCCCGACGGCGGCGTCATCGTGGTGATGCGCGCTGAGTTCTACGTCTTCCGCCCCGAGGTAATCCGCGTGCCGGCGGGCCGGCCCGTCACCTTTCGCATTACCAGCCCCGACGTCCTGCATGGCTTCCAGATTGTCGGCACCAACGTCAACCTGACGGTGGCGCCCGGCTACATCAGCGAGGTGACCACGACCTTCGCTCGGCCCGGTGAGTATCTCGTCGTCTGCAACGAGTACTGCGGCCTGGCTCACCACCTGATGCAGGGCAAGGTCGTCGTGGAGGACGCGCCATGACCGCGGTCTCCCGGCTGGTCCTGGCCAACCTGTGGGTGGCGATCGCCGCGTTTGGTCTCGGCGCGATGATGGCGGTCATGCAGGCCGTCTCGCGGGCCGGCGTCCAGGTGCCGTTCGGCTCGGCGCGCATGTACTACCTGTCGGTCACGGCGCACGGCGTGCTCGAGGCGCTGGTCTTCACCACCTTCTTCATCATGGCCATTGGCTACATCGTGGCCGAGACGACGCTCGGCCGCGTGGCCGGCCAGGCCTGGGCGTGGGCCGGATTCTGGGTGGCGCTGGTCGGTACGCTCATCACCACGCTGGCGATTCTCTCGGGCACCAGCACGGTGCTCTACACGTTCTATCCGCCGCTGCTGGCGCACCCGGCGTTCTACGTCGGCGCCACGTTGCTGGTGGTCGGCTCGTGGATCTGGTGTGGCGTGATGATCGCCAGCTATCGCGCCTGGCGCACGGCGCACGCCACCGAACGGGTGCCGCTGGCGATGCACGGCATGATGACCACGGTCATTATCTGGATCCTGGCGACCGCCGGCCTGGCCGTCGAGGTCCTGGTCTTGATTCTGCCGTGGGCGTTCGGACTGGTGCCGCGCATCGATCCGATCATCGCGCGAACCTACTTCTGGTGGTTCGGCCACCCGCTCACGTACTTCTGGCTGCTGCCGGCCTACGTGCTGTGGTACACCGTGATTCCCCGCGTCGCCGGGGGCAAGCTGTTCAGCGACGGCCTCACGCGCGTGGTGTTCGTGCAGTTCATCCTGTTCTCGACCCCGGTCGGGCTGCATCACCAGTTCACCGACCCGGGCATCTCGAGCAACTGGAAGCTGGTGCACACCTTCACCACCTACGCGATCATGTTCCCGAGCCTGGTCACCGCGTTCACCGTGATCGCCTCGCTCGAGAATGCGGGTCGGACGCGCGGCGGCACCGGCCGGTTCGGGTGGATCCGCATGCTGCCGTGGCGCGACCCGTTCTTTGCCAGCGTCGCCTTGTCGATGGTGACGTTCGCCCTGGGCGGCTTCGGCGGCGCCATCAACGCCGCCTACGCCATGAACGCGATGGTCCACAACACGGCGTGGATCCAGGGACACTTCCATCTCACGGTGGGCACGGCGGTCGCGCTGACCTTCACGGGCTTCACCTACTACATCCTGCCGCGCCTGACCGGCCGCGCCATTGCGTGGCCGCGCGTGGCGATGGTCCAGCCGTACCTGTGGTTCATCGGGATGCAGTTCTTCAGCATTCCCAATCACATCGTGGGCCTGATGGGCATGCCGCGCCGCGTCTACACCGGCCAGTACCAGGACGTGGCTGCCGCCCAGTCGTGGATCCCGCTGGTCAACCTGTCGGCGATCGGCGGCGTGATCCTGTTCGTGTCGGCCATGTGCTACGTCGCCACGATCGTCGTCACCATGCTGGTGTCGCCGCGCGGGGCGATGGCCGCGATGGAGTACGCCGAGCCGATGACGCCGCCCGAGCCCGGACCGTCGCTCTGGGATCGGCTCGGGCTGTGGATGGCGGTCGCGGCCGTGTTGATCCTGATTGTCTACGGGCCGCCGCTCTATCGCCTCCACACCATGGCGCGCTTCCCGTCGCTGGGGTTCTCTCCCTTCTAGGGCACACGATGGCCGACCATACTTCTCCTCACGACGTCGCCGTCGACCCGCCCGAGACGCCGGGACGCCGGACCTTTGCCTCGACCGTGACGATGCTCGCGGGTCTGGTCGGCGGCTATGGGTTGTTTGCGTGGATTGGTGCCCGCTTCATGCTGCCGGCGCGTACCGGCCAGATGACGCAATTGTTCGTCACCGGGATCAACGACCTGGCCGTGGGCGGCACGCTGCTGTTCCGGACCCCCGATGGTCGCACCGTCAACATCACGCGGCGCGAGGCCACCGGTCGCGTTGACGATTTCGTCGCGCTCTCGAGCACCTGCCCGCACCTTGGCTGCCAGGTGCACTGGGAGGGGCAGAACAATCGCTACTACTGCCCGTGCCACGGCGGCACCTTCGATCCGTCCGGCAAGGGCACCGGCGGTCCCCCGGGCGACGCCGGCCAGTCGTTGCCGCGCTACGCGCTGGCCGTGCAGAAGGGCCTGTTGTACATCGACGTGCCGACCGAGCAGTTGTCGATGCCGCAGGAGGCCGGCGTCGTCCACCTGGCCACTCCTCAGGGCCCAGGCCACGACCCGTGCCTGGCGTGCCTGAAGAAGGGCCGCGCGGCGAGCGGCCCGGGATCCCCGGCATGAGCGCCCCCCGCGCGTGGATTGAAGAACGGGTCCCGGTCTCGCTCGATGCCGTGGCGACGATGTCGAACGAGCCGGTGCCGTATCACCTGAAGCGATGGTGGTTCGCGCTGGGCGGTACGCCGGCGTACCTCTTCACCATCCAGATCATCACCGGCATCCTGCTGGCGTTCTACTACCAGCCGTCACCGGCGACGGCGTACGAGTCGATTCGCTACATCACCGAAGACGCGTCGTACGGCTGGTACCTGCGCGGCCTGCACAAGTGGGGCGCCACGCTGATGATCGCCGCGGTCGTCCTGCACCAGATGCGGGTGTTCTTTACCGGCGCCTACCGCCGGCCGCGCGAGCTGAACTGGATGGTGGGCATGGCGCTGCTGGTGTGCACGCTGATGCTCGGCTTCACCGGCTACAGCCTGGTCTTCGAGCAATTGAGCTACTGGGGCGCCACCGTCGCCGCCAACATCAGCGACACGGTGCCGGTGGTCGGCCCGTTGATGAAGCAGGCGCTGCTCGGCGGCGAGGTCTACAACGACCGCACGCTGTCGCGCTTCTTCATCCTGCACGGCGCGGTGCTACCGGTGCTGCTGATCCTGGTGCTGGTCATCCACATCAGCCTGGTGCGGCTGCTCGGCGTGACCCAGCTCAAGTTCGAGGGCGAGGAACAGCAGCCGGTGCGCCACTTCAACTTTTTCCCCAGCCACTTCTACACCGAGCTGATCATCGGCCTCACGTTGATGATCCTGCTGAGCGCGCTGGCGACGCTGCTGCCGGTGGGAATGGGGCCGCGCGCGAACCCGCTCGTCACCCCCGACGTGATCAAGCCCGAGTGGTTTTTCTACGTCGCGTTCCGGTGGTTGAAGCTCTTCACCGGCATGACCGCCTTGCTGACCCAGGGACTGATCATCTTCATCATGTTCTTCTGGCCGTTCATCGACGACTGGCTGGTGCGCAAGTTCAAGTACGCGGATATCAGCGTGTGGATCGGAATTGTCGGCGCCTTGACGATCATGGGCTTCACGATGTGGGAAGCGCTCGCCGCGCACTAAGGACTGGACATGACACTCGATCAAAAACGCTGGGTGATTGGCGGACTGGGATTCCTGTTCCTGCTCTCGTTGGTCGCCGTGCAATGGCTGGAAGTGTCGCGCCGCCGGCACGAGGAGTCGGGCGGCCGGGCCGGCGCGTCGGCCATCAGCGTGCCCGATGCCTCGCGTCAGTGCGTGGACTGCCACGCCCAGGTCTCCACCGGCATCGTCGATCACTGGAAGGGCTCGACGCACGCCGAGAAGGGCGTGGCGTGCCTCGATTGCCACAAGGCAGGCGAGAAGGACGCCGACATGTTCAATCACTACGGCCGCCAAATCGCCACCATCGTGACGCCGCGCGACTGCGCCGCTTGCCATCCCACCGAGTCGGCGCAGTTCGCCGTCAGCCACCACGCCAAGGCCGGCAGCATCCTCGCCACGCTCGACAACTTCCTGGCCGAAACCGTGTCGGGCTCCCGCCAGGTGTTCAGCCCGCACTCGCCCACCCCCGGCCGGGCCGTGAACGTTGTCAATGGCATGGCGCCGGCCAATTCTGGCTGCCAGCAGTGCCACGGCTCGCTCGTGGCGTTTCAGGCCAACGATGGCGGGCTGGTGACCATGCACGACCTGAAACCCGACGACAAGGGCCAGCCGACCAACCCGGACGCCGTCGGCCGGATCGTGCGCAACGAGAGCGGCAAGCCGCTGTTCAGCAGCACCAGCTGGCCCAACACCGGCATTGGCCGCATGAACCTGGATGGTTCGCTCGGGTCGTGCGCGGCCTGCCACAGCCGTCACGACTTCTCGGCCCGCCGCGCCCGCCAGCCCGAGAACTGCGCCAAGTGCCACCTCGGCCCCGCTCACCCGCAGAAGGAGATCTACGATGAGTCCAAGCACGGCGTGGCGTTCCGCGACCTGATCGGGCAGATGAACCTCGATGCCAAGCCGTGGGTGGTGGGCCGGGACTACAGCGCCGCGCCCACCTGCGCCACTTGCCACATGAGTGCGAACATCCGTAACGGCATGAAGATCACCCACGATCCGGGCGAACGCATTTCGTGGACCAACCGCCCGCCGGTCAGCCTGGTGATGGATACCGACGCGAACCACGAAGTGGTGACCGAGACCGACCCGGAGAAACGGCGCGCCGCCATTGCCGACACCGCCGACGCCAAGCGCAACCGCATGAAGCAGGTGTGCTCGACCTGCCACACGCCCGACTACATCAACCTGTTCTATCGCCAATATGACGATGTGGTGATCAACTACAACGAGAAGTTCGCCAAGCCGGGCCAGGCCATCATGGCGGCGCTCACCGACAACGGCCTGCTCACCAAGACCCAGTATGACGAGCCGATCGAGTGGACCTGGTACTACCTATGGCACCACGAGGGCCGCCGCGCGCGCATGGGCGCCTCGATGATGGCGCCCGACTACACCCAGTGGCGCGGCATGTTCGAGGTGGCCCAGAACTTCTACATGAAGCTGATTCCCGAGGCGCGCGCCGTCACGGCCGCGGCGGCCCGGACCGGCAAGGCCGCGGCGGCACGAGCCGCCGATGCCACCATCGACGAGATTCTCCGGCGTCCCGAACACCAGTGGCTGCTGAACGGCGCCGAGGCGCAGGCCGACGCGATTCAGCAGGAGATGCAGCGGAAGTACGGTCAAGGCCGCAGATGACACAGATAACGCAGATCAACGGGTGTGCGCCATGGGCGAAATAGAGAGACGCACGTTTCTAAAGATGGCCGCCGTGGCGGTGCCGGCGGTCGCCGCGTACTCGTGCGCCGACAAGGATGAGGCGGCGCGCCTCACCGCGAGCGGCGAGCCGATCGACCGCGCCTCGGTCACGTGGGACAAGGCGCCGTGCCGCTTCTGTGGCACCGGCTGTGGCGTGATGGTCGGGGTCGAGAAGGGCCGCGTCGTGGCGGTGCGCGGTGACGAGGCCAGTCCGGTCAATCGCGGCCTGCTGTGCGTGAAGGGCTACCACCTGCCGGGCCTGCTCTACGGCGAAGATCGGCTGCTGTATCCGCAGAAGCGCAACGACGACGGCACCTTCTCGCGCATCGCCTGGGACGATGCGCTCGACCTGATTGCGGCCAAGTTCACGGAGGCCCTGGCGCAGCACGGCCCCGAGTCGGTGGCCATGTACGGGTCGGGACAGTGGGCCGTGTTTGACGGGTACGCCGCGCTCAAGTGGGTCAAGGCAGGCATGCGCAGCAACAACCTCGAGCCCAACGCGCGGTTGTGCATGGCCAGTGCGGTCTCGGGGTTCATGACCCAGTTCCAGAGCGACGAGCCCATGGGTTGCTATCAGGACCTCGATCGCGGCGACGATTTTGTGCTGTGGGGCAACAACATGGCCGAAATGCACCCGGTGCTGTTCAGCCGCATTCTCGAGACCAAGCGCCTCAAGCCGGCGACCCGGATCATCGATATTGCCACCCGGCGCACGCCGACCACCGACTACGCCGACATGCACGTGCTGTTCAAGCCAGGCACCGACCTGGCGCTGGCCAACGGTATCCTGCACTTGCTGGTGGCGCAGGGCCGTATCAACCAGGCGTTCATCGACGAGAACGTCGTGTTCCGCCGCGGCATCGAGGACCTGAAGGCCATTGGCTACGGGTGCTTCGACGATCAGAAGGAGCGTTACACCTTCGAGGACGTGGCGAAGCCCAGTTCGCTCGACGAATTGTCGGCCTTCCTGCAGGACTACACGCCGGAGAAGGTCAGCGCGATCACCGGCGTTCCGGTGCCGCAGCTTCATGGCCTGGCGGGGATTTACGGCGACCTGCCGCGCGGCACGGTCAGCCTGTGGTGCATGGGCGTGAACCAGCACACCCGCGGCACGTGGATGAACAACCTGATCACGGACTTGCACCTGATCACCGGCAAGATCTGCCGCCCGGGAGCCAATCCGCTGAGCCTGACCGGCCAGCCGAGCGCCTGCGGCACCGCGCGCGAGGTCGGCACCAGCTTCAACCGCCTGCCCGCCGACAGGGTGGTGACCAACCCCGAGCACCGTGCCGAGGCCGAGCACATCTGGAACGTCCCGGCAGGCACCATCTCCGCGAAGCCCGGCCACCATGCGGTGGATATGTTCCGCGCCCTCAAGCGCGGCGAGATCAAGGCGATGTGGATCCAGACCACCAATCCCTGGGTCACGCTGCCAAACCGGTCGCGTTTTGACCGCACCCCCAACGACGGCAAGTTCATCGTCGTCAGCGACATCTACCCGACGCCGACGACCGCGATGGCCGACCTGATCCTGCCGGCGGCTGGGTGGGTCGAACGCGAAGGCGTGTTTGGCAACACCGAGCGGCGCACCCAGCAGTGGAACAAGATGGTCGACCCGCCGGGCGAGGCGCGCGAAGACGCGTGGGCGATCATCCAGGTGGCGAAGCGCATGGGGATGGGCCACCTGTTCCCGTGGCCCGACGATAACTGGCACGAGCCGATGTTCGAGGAGTACCGCCGGTTCGGCGTCGGCCACGGCAAGGACCTCGCCGCCTACGCACAGTTGAAGCAGACGCGTGGCATGGTGTGGCCGGTCGTCAACGGCAAGGAAACCTTCTATCGCTACACCGCGGGGTACGACCCTTATGTGAAGAAGGCGCAGGGCGCGCATTTCTACAAAGCGGTCGGCTACGGCGAGAAGGCGGCGTTCTGGCTGCGGCCGTATCATCCGCCCGCGGAATCGCCGGACAAGGATTATCCGTTCTGGTTGACCACTGGGCGCGTGCTCGAGCACTGGCATTCGGGCTCGATGACCCGCCGCATCAAGCAATTGCACCAGGCCGTGCCGGCGGCGTATCTCGAGATGAACCGTGCCGATGCCGAGGAGATGAGCCTCAAGAAGGGCGACACGGTGAAGATTGTCAGCCGGCGTGGCAGCCTCGAGCTGGTGGTCGAGGTCGATGGCCGTGGCCGGCCGCCGCGCGGCACGGTGTTCGTGCCGTTCTTCGATGAAGAGAAGCTGATCAACCTGGTCACGTTGGATGCGATGGATAACATCAGCAAGCAGCCGGACTACAAGAAATGCGCGATCCGTATCGAACGCGTCTAAGCCTCGTGTTGCTGGCGGCGACGCTGCTGGCCGGTTGCCAGGACGCGGCGCCGGTGGCCGTGGCGCGCACGCTCGACGTGCGCGCGGCCGGCCGTGCCTACGACGGCGCGCCGCCGGTGATTCCACACGCGCTGATGGGCGCCTGCACCAGCTGCCACGATGACGATGGCAGCGAGATCGCCGGCATCGGCATGGCGCCGGCCTCTCCTCATGGCAGCACCGGCGCGGCCGGGCTGTTTCAGCGCTGCCGGCAGTGTCACGTCGCGGCCCAGACCGGCGAGGTGATGGTCGCATCGGTCTTCACGGGGCTGCCGCAAGGCGCGTCGAAGGGCGGCCGCGCGACCCCCGGCGCGCCGCCGACCATTCCGCACACGCTGCAATTAAGGGAGAACTGCCTTTCGTGCCACGCGGGACCGGCGTCACGAGTGGAGATCCGGACATCGCATCCAGAGCGTCCGCGCTGCCGGCAGTGCCATGCGGCTCAATT
Organism: Acidobacteriota bacterium; assembly: GCA_030697165.1. Taxonomy (NCBI): domain Bacteria; kingdom Pseudomonadati; phylum Acidobacteriota; species Acidobacteriota bacterium. Next base: position 273,050 of record JAUYQQ010000015.1, on the reverse strand, counting down.
CTGATTTGGGGATCTCGTGATGTGGTGATTTGGTGATGGTGGCATTCTGATTTTGTGATCTTGCGATTTGCGACTGGCCGAGCCAACGTTCTCGAATCTCCAAACCTGCAAATCCCCGAATCCCAATGCCGAAATCACCAAGTCACCAACTCGCAAGATCACGAAATCGGCGCGTCACGCACGCAGTGTCGTTGGCCACCAGGTGGATCGACACCGATGGTTCCTTCGGGATGGGGCGGCGCGGCCGCCGGAACCCGCTGCCAAAGAAAAGGCCGGGACTGAAGTCCCGGCCCTACGAGAGTGGGACAAACCTGAAGGTTTGTCCCCACGGGTGTCTATCCGGCTAAAGCCGGATGCTACATCTAGGAGCCGAGCTTCTTGAGTTGCGCCTCGACCGCCGCCAACTCCTTGATCAGGTCGCTGTAGCGATCGTAGGCATCCTTGCCGATCTTCTGGTCGGCCTGCGTCACCATGCGCTGAATGTTGTTCAACTGGCTGATCAACATGGGCTGCGTGTAGATGCCGGGGGTGTCGGCCACCCTGGCCAGCAAGGCCTGCAACTCGTTGTCATACTTGGTGCTGCTTGGCGACTGTCCCGGCATGCCAGGCGCCAGCACGGGCTTCTGGCCGGTCTTCTGGATCGCCTCCTCGATGCGTTGCTGCACCTTGCGCGCGTCGCTGATGGCGTCGCGCACCTGCAGCTGGAACTTCACCTGCTCGGCAATGTCGCCGTCGCTGACGCCGTCGCCGGCCACGCGCGGATCCGACCGCAGCTCGAAGGTGCGCGTGATGGTCTGGCCGCCGGCGGCGGTCAAACGAACGCTGTACTTGCCCGGCGGAACCATGGGCCCGCCAGGGCCACCGGCCGGGTTGGCTGCGGTCCACGGACCCGGATAGCGCAGGTCCCACGTAATCCGCTGCATGCCGGCCTCGGCGCGAATGCCGGCCGAGCCGCCACCGCCGCCGCGGAACGGTCCGCGCATCTCCTGGGCGGGCGCGCCGGCGCTGCGCGGCGGCAGCACGTTGAACGTCTTGAGCGCGCCGCCACGAGCGTCGAGCACCTCGAGCTTCGTCTCGGCGCCGGGTGCGGCGGCGAAGTACACGTCGAACTGCGCGCCGGTCATCGGGTACTCCGGCTCGTCGGGCGAGGCCGCGGCCGTGCCGTTGCGGAAGCGGATGACTTCGCGCGGCTGGAACAGGGCCACGGCGGGGAGGGTGGCTTGCTCGGCCTCAAAGGTCCGGCTAAAGCCGGACGCTACATCGGCAAGACCGAAGCCGGACGCGACATCGCCGCCGCCGTCGTGGCCGCCGGTCGCGGCCGGCGCCGCGTTGGCGAGCGCCGCCAGCTGCTGCAGCGGCGTGACGTTATCCATGATGTAGGCCGATCGCCCCATCGTCGAGACGACCAGGTCGTTGCGGTGCACCTTGATGTCGGTGATCGGCGTGGCCGGCAGGTTCTGCTGCAGCGACTGCCAGTTCTTGCCGCCGTTGAACGAGACGAAGAAGCCGAACTCGGTGCCGGCATAGAGCAGGCCCGACTGCCGCGGATCCTCGCGGACCACGCGCGTGGGGTGGTCGATGGGCAGGCCGTTCGTGCCGTCGGTCAAGAGCGTCCACGACTCGCCGTAGTTGTCGGTGCGGTAGATGTACGGCTTGAGGTCGTGCTCGCGCATGAAGCGGTAGCCGGCAATGTAGGCGCGGCCCTTCATGTGCGGCGAGTCTTCCACGGTCTGGATGCGCGCGCCGATCAGATCCTTCGGTGTCACGTTCTTCCAGGTCTTGCCGTTGTCGCGCGACACGTGCACCGGGCCGTCGTTGGCGCCGGTCCACAGCACGCCGCGTTCCAGGCGCGACTCGATCATCGCGTAGATGGTCGAGTAGACCTCTTCACCGGTCACGTCGCGCGTGATCGGGTTGCCCGACACGATCTGGTACTGCGGCTCCTTGGCTGTGAGGTCGGGGCTGATGATGTCCCACGAAATGCCCTCGTCCGTCGAGCGATGCAGCACGTGCGACGCCTGGTAGATCACGCGCTCGTCGTGCGGTGACACGTAGACGACCGTCTGGCGCGGGAAGCGGTACTTGATCTCGTCCGGGTCGTGGCCGTAGCGGTTCTGGGGATAGACCCAGTAGTGCTTCTCCTGGCCGGTCTCGACGTTGTAGCGGCCGACCTCGCCCTTGCAGGCGCCCCACACCACCTTGCCATTTTTCTTGGGCCAGATCTGGCCGGTCTCGCAGCCCGACGCCTGCGACCACGCCTGGGCCGGGTGCTCGAAGCCCCACGACATGGGCGGAATGCTCGGGATGATGATCGTGCTGTTGTCCTGCTGCGGCATATAGAGGCGATAGGGGTACTGTTCGTCCACCGCCACCATGTAGTACTCAGCCGTCGGTTGATTGAGAATCGACGACCAGCTCTTCGCGCCGTTCAGGCTGACGTTGGCGCCGCCGTCGTTGACCTGCAGGATGATGTTCGGATTGTCGGGATTGAACCACATGCCGTGGTTGTCGCCGTGGGGCGTCGGCACCGTCGTGAAGGTCTTGCCGCCGTCGGTGGACTTGTGCAGGCCAAGCTCGTTGACCCACACTTCGTTCTCGTTCTTCGGGTTGACGTGGACGTAGTGGAAGTAGAACGGCCGCGCGCGCAGGCGCTGGCTGTTGTTGATGTTGGTCCACGTTTCGCCGGCATCGTTCGAGCGGAACAGTCCGCCCTCGGCGCCGGGCGCCTCGACCATGGCGTAGAGCACGCGCGGGTTGCTGCGGGCGATCTCGATGTCGATCTTGCCGATCAGCTTCGCGGGCAGGCCCGCGGAAATCTTCTTCCAGGTCTCGCCGCCGTCAACCGACTTGAAGATGCCGCCTTCGCTGGCCGGGCCGCCGCTGATGATGTCCCAGCCCTTGCGGAAGCCCTTGTACATCGCTGCGTAGAGAATGTCCGGGTTCTCCCAGTCGACCTCGATGTCGCGGCCGCCGGTCTCGTTGTTCACGAACAACGTCTTCTTCCAGGTCTTGCCGCCGTCGGTGGTCTTGAAGATGCCGCGCTCGTCGTTGGGACCGAACGGCGAGCCGAGGGCCGCCAGCCACACCGTGTTGGTGTTGTAGGGGTGCACCTTGATGCCGCCGATCTGCCCCGAGTCCTTCAGGCCCATCAGCTCCCACTTCTGGCCCGCGTCGGTCGACTTGTAGACGCCGCGGCCGATGATCACGTTCGAGCGGATCGCGGCGCTGCCGGTGCCGACCCAGATGTGGTTGGGATTCGACGGCGCCACGTCGATCGAACCGATCGAGCCGGTGCCGATCTGGCCGTCGCTAATCGGCGCCCACGAAATGCCGGCATCGTCCGACTTCCAGACGCCGCCGCCGACACCGCCGAAGTAGAAGGTGTGGGGCTGCTGGCGCACGCCGGAATAGGCGGTGACGCGCCCGCCGCGCGTGGCGCCCACGCTGCGCCACTTCAGGTCCGTGTAGGCGTTCAGGGGGACTACCTGGTTCGCATCACCCTGAGCGGCGACCCTGGGGGCCGAGCCGGACGAAAAGACAAGGGCGATCAACGCGAGCGCGCTGATCGCGCGAACAAGTTTCACGTGTTTCATGGAGTCAACCTCTGCAAATACGGAGTTCTGAGAGGAGAGTATATCTGGTGGGGCGGCGTATTGCCCCCGCCGTGGGGCTCGGCCGCTTCGCGGCCTTGTCGGGCTCGGGGCTGCGCCCCTTCGTGGGGCGCGTCGCTCTCGCTCGGCGTGGGGACGTACCTCCAGGAGGCGCGTGAGCGCCGACCCCCACGAGGCCGCGACGCGGCCGAGCCCGACGAAGGCGCGCAGCGCCGAGCCCCAGGAGCGAGCGCCCTTCGACAGGCTCAGGGCGACCCGAGCGAAGTCGAGGGTCGCAGCGAGCGACCCTCAGCCGAGGCCGGCCCAGCGCGTTGTATCCACATGTATCCCCAACTGGTCGAGCAGCCGGACGCAGGTGTAATTGACGATGTCGTCGATGCTGGTGGGCCGGGCGTAGAACGCCGGCATCGGCGGCGCAATCACCACGCCCATGCGCGACAGCTTCAACATGTTGTCCAGATGGATCTCGTTGAGCGGCGCTTCACGTACCGCGAGCACCAGCTTGCGACGCTCCTTGAGCACGACGTCGGCGGCACGGTGGACCAGATTGTCGCCAAGGCCGTGGGCGATGGCGGCCAGGGTGCGCACGCTGCACGGCGCGATCACCATGCCCATGGTCACGAACGAGCCGCTTGAAATGGACGCACCCTGGTCGGTGAGCGGGTGCACGACCGACGCCAGCGCGTTGACTTGTTCGGGGGTGTAGCTGGTTTCGTGCACCAGCGTGCGCGCGCCCCAGCGGCTCATGACGAGATGGGTTTCGATCCCGCTGCCCTGGAGCATCTCCAGCAGCCGGACGCCGAATATCGAGCCGCTGGCCCCTGTGATCGCAACGATCAACCGCCGAGGAGTCTCACTGGTCCGCATTATTCACGTCGCTGTCTCAAATGTAACATTCGTGTAACCCATGGCTGAGCTTCTTAAGGCACTATATCGTCTAGTGATTCGCCCAACGTTGATCGTCGTCTTCCTGCTGGCTTGCCTCGATGCGACGGCCGCCCTGGCCCAAGCGAATGGTCCGGCTGAAGCCGGACGCTACATGGCACAACCCGCGCCACCGGCCCCACCAGCCCAACCCGCCCCACCAGCCCCTGCAATTAGACGCTGGCTCGATGTGCAGTCGGTGCACGCGGCCTCGCGGTTCCGGTGGTACAAGAACAGCGCCGGCCGCCTCAATTCCAGCTCACTGCAGTGGCAGTCGCAATTGCGCGGACGCTTTCTGTTCGACCAGGCCGGCCGCTACAGCATCGGGACACTGGCCTCCACCGGATCGACGCTGCCTTCCAGTTGGAACAACACCGGCGGCGGCCTCGGCCAGTACTCGGGTGCCTTCAACGTGAAGCAGCTGTTTCTGTCGGCGGAGCCAGTGAAGGGCTTGGAGTTGCAGGCCGGCGGCCTGTTCATGAACCGCGGCGAGATGGCCGAGCACCTGACCTACGACTCCGACGCCTACATCGTCGGCGAACGCGTGACGGTGAGGCCGTCGAAGGGCCGCGTCACGCAGATCGCCGTGACCGCCGGGCACTTCGGCGACTTCCGCGAGGTCAACGTCTTCAAGCGTCTCGACCGCATGACCGACCTCAACTACGGACAGGCGCTGGTTGGCTTCCGCCTGGGACCGCGTGCCGCCGCCTCGGTGGATTACACGCACGAAGACGGGCGCGACATCATCCGGCAAGGCATCAACTTGCGCATGCCCGCCACCGTCAAACTGCTCACTGCCCTTAAGTTCGAAGCCTACCAACGGGTGTCGGATGATGATGGCCAGGGTTTCCACGCGGCCGCTGACGCGCGCTGGAAGCGCCTGAGCGTCACGGGCGGCGTAATGTCCGTTGATCGCAACTACACGGTTGGCACCATTCCCTTCAACGGCGATCGCTACGAAACCGGCCATCGCTGGTATTCGATCGGCGGCGTGACGCTGACGCGAGACCTGTCCGTGGGCTGGTTCCAGAGCGAGGCGTTCAACGTCGACTTCCCGATCCCGCTGAAGCACCGCTTCGACTTGTTCATCACCTTCAACCCGACGGCCAGCCTCAAGCGCGCTGGAATTTTCTAGTAGCGCCCGCGGGGCCCCGCCCCGCGTTGGCCAAGCAACAAATACACGATCATCGACGTGGCCAGCGCCGGGAGCGTGGCGCCAATCGGCGCTGCCAGCTTGTAGACGGCAAATCCCAGCAGCCACGCCGCCACGCCGGCGGCGGTGAAGGCGGGCATTCGGGCCGTCTGGTAGATGCCGTCAACATCGACTTTCGCGCGCAGCACGACGAAGTGCGCCAGGAAGATGCCGCCGACGGGCACCAGCACCGAGCCGAGCAGCACCATCAAGTCGGCGAACTGCGTCAGCCACGCCGACGAGATGAGTCCCAGCGCCGTGCCGATTAGTCCGATCACCCAGACCGAGCCCACCCCCGTGGACCGCGGGACCAGGGTCCGCCACGCCAGCGACGACAGGTAGATGTTCACGAAGTTGGTGGTCACCGTCGCCAGCACGACCAGCAGCGCCGCCCACCAGCCGACGCCCGCCGCCGCGAGCATCGTGCCGGGATCGGCGCTGCCGGCAATGCGGGCCAGGTTCCAGCCCACCGGCATCAGCCAGAGGGCGGGCAAAGCGAGGCCGGCAAACACCGCCGTGGCGCTGGCGCGGGGCGAGCGCGTGTAGCGCGAGTAGTCGGCAAACATCAGCAGCCACGACACCTGGTAGCCAATCACGACGTCGATCCCCCAGAGCAGCGGCGGGGCGGGTTCGCTGCTGACCGCCGCCGTCATGGGCGGCAGGGTGAAGGCCGCCCACGTCAACATCGAGCCGGCAATCACCATCAGCGGCACCGCGACGCGGTCGGCGTGACCGACCGCTCGCGGACCGCGCGCCACGATCGCCGTGGCCAGCACGCCGAGCACGGCCGCCCAGATCCGGGCGTTCGACTCGCCACCGAGCAACTGCGCGCAGACCGATGCCGCGATGGTGTTGTTCACCGCGATCCATGCGAAGTTGGTGAGGTAGAGCAGGCCCGACACCAGCTGCGCGCCTCGGAAACCAAGCGGCGCCCGGGCCGCAATCATCGATGGCACGCCGAAACGCGAGCCGACCGGCGCCAGCAGCGCGACGAGCAGCGCGCCAAAGACCGCGCCCGACACCACCAGCACGACCGCGTCGGTGCTGCCGTAGCGCGAGCCGAGCACCGCGCCGGTCTGGAGCGTCGTGGCGACGACGTTGGCGGCGGCGAAGATCAGGAAGAGGTCGAACGGCGACTGGGAGCGCTGCGACTCGGGAATCGGCGAGAGGTCAGCGGCGTCCATGTCGTCGAAGGCAGTATAGAACCGGATCGGTGCCCTGGCTTCGCGCTCGAAGCGCGCCAGGCGCCACTTGGTCTGCCGCGGCAGGCCGCAGTTCGGTTTACGAGCCGGGCATTCGTCGCGCCTTGAAGACGGGATAAACCACCGGGCGATCGGCGGCGCCCAGGGTGTTGAGCGCCTCGTCCATCAACCCCCAGCCGACGAAGCCGTCGCGCGACTGCGGCTCGAGATAGTAGAACGCGGCGTTCGCCATGGGCTGCGCCATGTCAACCACGAACGAACCGGCCGGAAACTCCTGGGTCAGCACGGGCGAGAACGACCCGTCGAGGGTCGTCATGTCGTAGCCGGCGCGCCGCACCGCGTACATCCGATCGACCGTGAACTGCTCGCCCAACACCTTCGTGGCGGCGGAGAGGGTCGTCACGCGGATGTGCTGCAGCCTCAGCTTCTCTGCCACCACGCCCATCGTCGGCGGCAGCACATAGGCGCGCGGCACGGTGGCGCGGCGCGTGCCCACCGGCTTGGTGAGGTCGTCGACGCCCCGCGCCAGCTCGGGCGGTCCCGACGCGGTACCGGGTTTGGTGCCGAGCACGCTCGTGCCGGGCCGGTACATCGGTTCATTCGCGCGATAGGCCAGCAGGTCGATGGTGCCGGCCGATTGGTACTCGCCGTCCAGGAAGTTGGTGAGCGTGCCCTGCTCGGCGCCCGCCAGCACCGCCGCCACCGTGTCGTCGTCTGCCTTCTTCGCGACCGCCTGCATTTCGGTGCCGCGGGCACCGACGTAGTCGACGAGCGCCGCCAGGTAGGCGTACTGCGCGTAGATGCGGCGTTCGAAGGTGGGCTGGCCCGGCGTTTCGGTGATGATCGCGAAGCGGTTGCGCAGGCCGTAGGCATTGACCAGCATCTTGGCTTCCACCGTCCAGGCCGCGCGGTCGTGGCTCCACGCCTTCGGCGGCCACGTGTCGGGCACAGCCAGTGCGTGCGTGAACACCTCGAGGCCGAAGTTGGCGCGCACCGCGTCGCGCACGGCCGGGAAGAGCGTGTGGGTCATGTAGTCGCGCGGGCCCGGCGCGGCGGCGGGGATGGTGGCGGTGCCGTAGGTGTTGGCGTAGCCATGGTTCACCCGGCTCATCAGATGGCCGTCGAGAAAGAGCAGCGGGTCCCAGGCGTTCAGCGTGCGGATGAGGCCTTGTGATTCGATCGAGGTGAGTTTCGCGCCCTCGCGGTTGAGGTCGAGGCCCTGTGAATTCTCGCGGACGCCCTGGATGTACGGAGTCTCGCTGCCGTAGCCGCCGTTCTGCGTGACGAACGTGTCGGTGCCGTCCACATTGTAGACCGGCGCGATCATTACGATCATCTTCTCGAGCAGAGCCGCGCGCGAGCCCGACGCGAGATCGCGCGCCAGCACGACCATCGCTTCGGCCGCTTCGGGCTCGGGCGGATGAATGTTGCCCAGCAAAAAGACGACCGGCTTGCCAGACGCCTTCGCCTGCTCGGGCGAAGTGACGCGCGGGTTGGCGAAGATCATCACCGGTGCCGCCTTGCCGAGCGGACTGCGGAACATCGTCTCGACGTGGAGGAACTCGGTCTTGAGCTTGACCGCCGCAATCCACTCGTGCAGTTGCAGCGTCGACATGGTGCGGGTCCAGTTGGTGCGCTCGGGCACGGTCAGCAGGTCGGCCGGCCACCGGCCGGACCAGCCGGCGGGCACCTCGTCGCCCCAGAAAATCCTGCGAGTCTGCGCAGAGGAATCAGATGTCATGGTGACGACCGTGAGCAGGAGCACGGCGGCGGCGCGGTGGACGCGAGACATGATGGCTCCATTGTGCTTCACCAAGACCCTGGCCGGGCAGTCCTTCGGGGCGGCAGTATACAGCCCCCGCATAGACAAGGCAGAATGGCACCCACCATGAAACGCATCCTTCTCGCTCTCGTCTTCACGCTGGCGGCGCATGCCCCGGCATTCGCCACGTGGTCGGTGATCGCCGTCGACGCGCGGACCGGCCAGGTCATCATCGCCTCGGCCACCTGCGTGCGCCAGCAGGGCTTCCCGCAGCGCCAGCCGAACCCCTCGCGCGACCTAATGGACGTGCAGGCGGTGATCGTGCCCGGCATTGGCGTGGCCGCCTGCCAGGCCGGAGTCGACAACACGCGTGAGAACCAGATGCTGGTGTACGCGGAGATGAAGAAGGGCACGCCGCCGGCCCGGATTCTCGAGCTGCTGCAGCAGCACGAGGCGGCGCGGAAGCCCGAAAGCCAGCTCGAACGCCGCCAGTTCGGTATTGTCGCCATTCCCAACGGCAAGGAGATCACGCCCCAGAACAATCGCGTCGGCTTCAACGGCGCCAACAACTCGGTGTCGTCGCTCTACTTCGGCGGCCGCGTCGGCGACATCCACTACCAGGTGCAGGGCAACACGCTGCTCGGTGATGCCGTCGTCCACCAGGCGGCACTGGCTTTCACCCGCGCCACCGGCACCATGGCCGACCGCGTGATGGCCGCCATGGAGGCCGCCGACGTCAATGGCGGCGACCATCGCTGCAACTGCGGCACCAGCGTGATCGACTTCGTGCCGTGCGACAACAAGACCTCGTATGTGGCCTACATCGCCATTGCCGAAAAAGACGATGCGATGGGCGAGACGCACAACGATGGACAGTACTCGGTCTATCTCAGCGTGACCGATCTCAATACCGTGAAGGGCGAGAGCGGCAATCCCGTGAAGACCCTGCGGATGCGGTACGACGCGTGGAAGAAGGCGGGATCGCCCAAGACCGGGCCGATGCCGCCTTCGCCATTCAAAGGCGTGAAGTAACCGTGCGCGCGCTGCTGATTGCCGTTGCACTCGCCGCCACGGGCGTGGCCCTGCCGGCGCAGGTGCCGCCGCCGGCATTTGTGCTGCAGCCCGATCGCGTTTTCGATGGCGAGACCATGCACCCCGGATGGGTGGTGGTCGTGCGCGGCGACCGGATCATCGCCGCCGGTCCGCCGGCCACCACGAATGCGCCTGGTGGCGCACGCACCATCGCGTTGCCGGGTACGACGCTGCTGCCAGGCCTCATCGAAGGCCACTCGCACCTGTTGCTGCATCCGTACAACGAGACCTCGTGGAACGACCAGGTGCTGCGGGAGCCCCTGGCGGTGCGGGTCGCGCGTGGCGTCAATCACGCGCGCGACACCTTGATGGCAGGGGTGACCACGGTGCGCGACCTCGGCAGCGAAGGCGCCAGCTACGCCGACATCGGCCTGCGGCAGGCAATCAACGAGGGCATCATTCCCGGCCCCCGCATGCTGGTGGCCGGCCCGGCGATGGTCGTGACCGGTAGTTACGCTCCGAAAGGGTTTGCGCCCGAGTTCACGGTACCGCAAGGCGCGAACGAGGCGGATGGACCGGAGGGCGTGGTTCGCGAGGCGCGCTCGCAGATTGCGCGCGGCGTGGACTTCATCAAGATATACGCCGACTACCGCTGGGGACCGAACGGCGAAACCCAACCAGGTTTCACGCTCGAAGAGATACAGAAAATCGTCGAGGCGACCAACAGCAGTGGCCGGCCGGTGGTCGCGCATGCCTCGTCTCCGGAGGGCATGCGGCGCGCCATCATGGGCGGCGCCGAAACCATCGAGCACGGCGACGAAGGCACGCCAGAGATCTGGAAGCTGATGGTCGAGAAGAACGTGGCGTTTTGTCCGACCATTGCCGCCGGTGATGCCATCTCGCAGTACGGCGGGTGGAAGAAGGGCGTCGATCCCGAGCCGGCGCGCATCGCGCGCAAGCGCGAGACCTTCAGGGCGGCGCTCGCCGCGGGTGTGAAGATGTGCTTTGGCGGCGACGTCGGGGTCTACGCACACGGCGACAACGTGCGCGAGCTGGAACTCATGGTGGAGTTTGGCATGGCGCCCACCGCGGCCCTGGTGGCGGCCACCTCCGGCAACGCGACCTACTTCCGCCAGGCCGAACGCATCGGTCGCGTGAAGCCCGGCCTGCTGGCCGACCTGATCGCGGTGACCGGCGACCCAACCGCGACGGTCCAGGCCCTCCGCCGCGTCACGTTCGTCATGAAAGGTGGCGAGGTATTCAAACAATGAAATTCATCCTGATCGTCCTGCTGCTCGCCGTCAGCTCACTGTCGGCGCAGACCGTCGGACCCGAGAAGGGTTCTCTGGTTATCGTCGGCGGCGCCATGCAGGACCCCACCATTGTCCAGCGATTCATCGACCTGGCGGGCGGACCCGACGCGCCGATCGTGATCATCCCCACCGCCGGCGATGCAGACGACTACGACCAGTACTGGTCGGGCCTGAAGCTGTGGCGCCAAAACGGGGCGACCAACCTCACCGTGGTCCACACGCGTGACCGGAAGGTGGCGGAGACCGAAGCGTTCGTGAAGCCGATTCGCGCGGCGCGCGGGGTGTTCCTGGCCGGCGGGCGGCAGTGGCGGCTGGCCGATGCGTACCTGGACACGCTGACCCACAAGGCGCTGGCCGACGTGCTGACGCGTGGCGGCGTGCTCGGCGGTTCGTCTGCCGGCGCGTCGATGCTGGCGTCGTTCATGGTCCGCGGCGACACCAAGAGCAACGAGCAGATGATTGGCGACCACACGGTGGGCTTCGGCTTCCTCAAGAACGCCGCGGTCGATCAGCACCTGTTGAGGCGCAACCGCCAGTTCGACATGCTCGAGGTGATCGACAAGCACCCGGAACTGCTCGGCATCGGCCTCGATGAAGACACCGCGATCGTCGTCGACGGCGACCGGTTCGACGTGATCGGCCAGAGCTACGCCGTGATCTACAGCAATACCCCGGTGGCCGGCGCGACGGGCCGCTTCTTCTTCATGGGCGCGGGCGATCGGTTTGACATGAAGACCCGTGCAGCCACCAGGCAAGGCACCGAGTGGCGGCCGCTGCAGGGCGTGCGGCCGCCCAAATAGGTCCGCCCGCTAGCGCAGCAGTGCAACGACACCCGCGATGGCGGCTGTCTGCGTAACGCCGAACACCAGGCCCCACTTGAGCAGTTCAGCGTTCCGGTCGCTCATCTCGGCGCGGAGCGAGCCAAACCCGGTGGCCATTTCGGCCCGAACCTTGCCGAACTCGGTGGCCATCTCAACCCGGAGCTTCCCGTTCTCTTCGGCGAGCCGTCGCTCGAACCGCTCCGTGACGATGACGACGACGTCGCTATCATTGCTGCTCATATCGACCACCGCCGCGCTGTGGCGCCTCGCATTCATGATCTCCCATCCAAATTCTCTGACCGCACCGACGACGGTCTCATCGTCGACAGGGTGTGGTCAAGCAGGAAGCCACGAACGTGACCAGATTTAACAGATCGCAGATTTTGCAATCTGGCAGCGCGTTAGACGACGTTGGCCTCTCCGGCGGCGAGGCGCCGGCTGAAGCGATCGAGCGTGAAGGGCGAGAGATCGAACTGGGGATCCCGGCCGGTCATCAGGTCGGCCAAAATGCGGCCGGCCGCTGGCGCGTGCTGGAAGCCGTGGCCGCTGAAGCCGGCGATGGTGTAGAAGCCTTCGACGTCGCTCGATGGCCCGATGATCGGATTGTGGTCGGGCGTCATCTCGTACAGCCCGGCCCAGGCGTGTGACACGGCGGCGTCGGCCAGCGCCGGCAGCCGCTGCATAGCCACCTCGATCACTTTGGGCAGGAAGTCCCAGCGCACGGTGATGTCGAACCCGGGTTGCTCGTCCGGATCGCCCATGCCGAACAGCAGCCCGCCGCCTTCGCGGTGGAAATAGAAGGTGCTGTCGAAGTCGATCACGAGCAGCTTGTTCTTTGGCACCCGGCCCGCGTTCCCGGCATCGTCCCACGAGCCGCCGGCGGGGGGCGAGGCGATGAAGATGTGGCGGCGTTCAGGCTCGACGGGGACGTCGACGCCGCACATGCGGCCAATCGACTTGGCCCACGGACCGGCCGCGTTCACGACCAGCGGCGTGGCGATCTGGCCGCGCGAGGTTTGCACCTCGGCGACCCGATTCTGGTCGAGGCGAATCCCGGTGACCTCGGTGTCGCGGACAATCTCCACGCCCCTGGCCTGTGCGCCCCTGGCAAAGCCCACGGTGACGCCGTTGGGGTCGGCCACGCCATCGGCCGCGCAGAACGTGGCGCCCTTCACGCCGGTCACGTCGAGCCCGGGCGCCAGCGCCTGCGCCTCTGAAGGGGAGAGCCACTGGACGTCAACCCCGCGCGACTTCTGCAGCTGGATGTTCTTGAGGAAGGTGGCCACGTGCGCGGCCTTCGACAGCAGGAAGAGATAGCCGTCCTGGTGGAAATCGATCGGCGTACCAACCACCTCTTCGAATCGCGCCATCATTGCAATCGACTCGATCGACAGGTCGATGTTGGCCGGATGGGAGAACTGGTGGCGAACGCCGCCGGCGTTCTTGCCGGTGGATCCGGCGGCGAGTTGCGCCTCGCGCTCGACCAGGACGACGTCGGTCATGCCCTGTTGGGCGAGGTGCCAGGCGACGCTGGCGCCCATGCACCCGCCACCGACGATGACTGCGTCTGCCGTGTGTTTCATGAGGGCGATCTGAATCTATCAGACCGCCCTCACGGCAGCTAGTTGTTACGCGAGATCGAAACGATCGAGGTTCATCACCTTGTTCCAGGCCGCCACGAACTCGCGGACGAACTTCTCCTGCGCGTCCGCGCTGCCATACACCTCGGCCAGTGCCCGGAGCTGTGCGTGGGAACCGAAGATGAGATCGACGCGCGTGCCGGTCCACTTGACCGAACCGGTCGCGCGATCGCGGCCTTCGAACACGTCCGACGCGGCCTTCCACTCCGTGCCCATGTCGAGCAGGTTGACGAAGAAGTCGTTCGTCAGCGTTTCGGGCCGCTTGGTGAAGACGCCGTGCGCCGACTGGCCCTCGTTGGCGCCGAGCACGCGCAGGCCGCCGACGAGCACCGTCATCTCGGGCGCGGTCAACGTCAGGCGCTGCGCCCGGTCCACCAGCATCTCTTCCGCGGTCAGCCGTGATGTCCCGCCGAAGTAGTTGCGGAAGCCATCAGCGATGGGCTCGAGGGGCTTGAACGACTCCACGTCAGTCTGCGCCTGCGACGCGTCGGTGCGGCCCGGCGCGAACGGCACCGCCACGTCCTGCCCGCCCTTCTTGGCGGCCTGTTCGATCGCGGCGCAGCCGCCCAGGACGATCAGGTCGGCGAGTGACACCTTCTTGCCGCCGCCGGCCGACGCGTTAAACGCCTGCTGGATGCCCTCGAGGGTGCTGAGCACCTTCGCGAGTTGGGCCGGCTGGTTGACCGCCCAGTCTTTCTGCGGCGCCAGGCGAATGCGGGCGCCGTTGGCCCCGCCGCGCTTGTCGCCGACGCGGAAGGTGGATGCCGATGCCCACGCGGTCGCCACCAGCTGGGACACGGCCAGGCCCGACCCGAGGATCTTGCTCTTGAGGTCGGCAATGTCCTTCGCATCGATCAGCTTGTGATCGACCGCGGGGACCGGGTCCTGCCAGATCAGTTCCTCGGCCGGGACTTCCGGTCCGAGATAGCGGGCGCGGGGGCCCATGTCGCGGTGTGTCAGCTTGAACCAGGCGCGCGCAAACGCGTCGGCGAACTGATCCGGATTCGCGAGGAAGCGCCGCGAGATCTTCTCGTAGGCCGGATCGACGCGGAGCGACAGGTCCGTGGTCAGCATGGTCGGCGCGTGCCGCTTGGCCGGATCGTGGGCATCGGGAACGGTACCTGCGCCGGCACCGTTCTTGGCGATCCACTGGTGCGCGCCGGCGGGGCTCTTCGTCAGCTCCCATTCGAAGCCGAACAGGGTCTCGAAGAAGTTGTTGCCCCACTTGGTCGGCGTGTTGGTCCAGGTGACTTCGAGGCCGCTGCTGATGGTGTCGCCGCCTTTGCCGGTGCCGAAGCTGCTCGTCCAGCCAAAGCCCTGTTCCTCGATCGCGGCGGCTTCAGGCTCGGGGCCGACGTGCTTGGCATCGCCGGCGCCATGGGTCTTGCCGAAAGTGTGGCCGCCGGCAATCAGCGCCACGGTCTCTTCGTCGTTCATCGCCATGCGCGCGAAGGTCTCGCGGATGTCCCGGGCGGCGGCGAGCGGATCAGGATTGCCGTTGGGGCCTTCCGGATTCACGTAGATCAGGCCCATCTGCACGGCCGCCAGCGGATTGGACAGGTCACGGTCGCCGCTGTAGCGTTCGTCCGCCAGCCACTTGCCCTCGGGGCCCCAGTAGATGTCCTCTTCGGGTTCCCACACATCGGCGCGCCCTCCGGCGAAGCCGAACGTCTTGAAGCCCATCGACTCGAGGGCGACGTTGCCGGTCAGGATCATCAGGTCGGCCCAGGAGAGCTTGCGGCCGTACTTCTGCTTGATCGGCCAGATCAGCCGGCGCGCCTTGTCGAGGTTGACGTTGTCGGGCCAGCTGTTGAGCGGCGCGAACCGCTGCTGGCCGGCGCCGGCGCCGCCGCGGCCATCGCCGATGCGATAGGTGCCGGCGCTGTGCCAGGCCATGCGAATGAACAACGGACCGTAATGGCCGAAGTCGGCCGGCCACCAGCTCTGCGAGTTGGTCATCACCGCGAGCAGGTCCTTCTTCACGGCCGCCAGGTCGAGACTCTTGAATTCCTCGGCGTAGTTGAAGCCTTCGCCCATCGGGTCCGACAGGGGCGACTGCTGGTGCAACACCTTCAGGTTCAACTGGTTGGGCCACCAATCGCGGTTCGACCTGCTGCCGCCGCCGGCGTGGTTGATCGGGCATTTCGATTCGGTTGACATGTATCTCTCTACCTCTGGGTCGGACGCTCTGTGACAGCGGGAATATCCCGCACCACCTTGAATTTTAGATGGTGACGCTCATGCGTGTCTAAGACATCGTGTGTCTCAGAGTTATAACCTTGGACTATGGCAATCAGTACGAATGGGGGAACGGGCCGGGGGCCGGCCGCGGGCCGCTGGCCGCTGGCCCGGCACAAGGGTAACGGGTTGGGGCCACCGTCGCCGAAGTGGCCCTTCGTGGTTCGCAAAGGTGGCAGGTGCCGGCCAGGCTGCTACTGGGCCGCAGGGCCCTGCTCGGCACGCCACGCCAGATAGGCGTTGCACCGATCGGCCTTTTCAGGCTCGCAGACGCAACTCTTCTCGTGGCGGACCGCTCCGCACCCGGTGCAGACTTCCTGCTTGTCGCAGCGGATGTAATCGCGGAATACCGGCTTGCCCCACATGTCGGCTTCCTCGGCTGCCAGAATCTCGGCGTCAACGACGCGCGGACGCCATTGATGGTGTTCCCACTCCAAGTTCAAGAAATGCTTGGTGCAACTCATGGGCGACTCCTCTCGTGCACCGAGCTGCAAGAGGCGCACCAGACGGGCGGCTCAGAAACTCACCGTGATTCGAGGCATTTGTTGCCGGGCGCTCGTCGAAAACCCCGTGATCGTGGGGAAATCCCCGCTAGTGCGCCACCAGGCCGCCGCGGAGGTAGACCGCCGAGATCTTTCGGGTATGGGTGATGTCAACCAGGGGGTCGGCGTCGAGGACGATGAAGTCGGCGCTGGCGCCGGCGGTGATAATACCGGTGTTCGCCAGCCGGACGAACGCCGCGCCGTTCCTGGTGGCCGCGACAATTACCTGTGACGGCGTCATGCCCGACGCCACCATGTCGGCCATCTCGACGTGCGGCGCCCACGGCGTATTGCCGTCGGTGCCGAGCGCGATGGTCACGCCCGCGGCCGACAGCTTCGCCAGGTTGCGGGCCTGGATGGCGAACGACTGCTGGGCCTGCGGCCGATCGGTCGAGGCGCCCTGGATCTTCTGGAGCTGCCCGTCCGGAATGCGGCCGCGCAGCCAGCTGTAATCGACCGCGACGCCGCGATCCGGCAGGTTGGGGATCAGCACGACATTCGGCCGCGCCTTGAACAGCGCGACCGTTTCGTCATCGATGTCGCGATCGCGAATGCCGTGCGCAAACGCGTCGACCCCGGCCCGCAGCAGGCCCTTGGCATCCTCGAGCGAGAAGATGTGCGCCGCCACCCGCAGTTGGTGCTTGTGCGCCTCGTCGATCACCGCCCCGTACAGGGCCGGCGTCAGCTTCGGGAACTTGCCGTCGCGATCGTCCACCCAGATCTTGATCAGGTCGACCTGCTTCGCGGCCTGCTCCTGCACGGCCTTGCGGGCCTCGGCCTCGGTCGTGATCCAGTAGGGCACCTCGGAACGCCCCTTCTCGGGTGCGGTAATGCCGCGGCCGGCGAGGAACAGGCGGGCCAGTCCCGGCGTGGCCTGCGCGCGCTGCGCGAACGGCGCGTCGGTGCCATCAAGGCCCATGCTGAGCGCCGCGCCCACGCCAAACCGCGCCCGCTGCTGCAGATCGGTCACCAGTTCCGGCGCGGTCGTGCTGGTGTGGACATGCGTATCGACAATGGCCGGCATCACCGTCTTGCCGGCGAGGCTGACGCGCGTGGCGCCGGCTGGTGCCGTGACGGTGGCTGCGGCGCCGACCTGCGTCAGGCGATCGCCCTGCACCACGAAGGTGGCGTGGTCGATGGTCCGGCCATCGCCAACAATCACGCGCGCGTCCTCGAAGACGGTGACAGCCGGCGCCTGCGCCAGCGAGAGGGTGACGGCGGTAGCCGCGATGACCGCCGCCATGATTGTGTGCTTCATATTCGACTCCCGACTCCCGACTCCCGACTACTTCTTGTAGATCTTTCCGTCTTTCATGACGAAGCGCACGCGCTGCAGGGCGGTGATATCAGTCAGTGGGTCACCATCGACGGCGACGAGGTCGGCGGCCAGTCCGGTGGTGACCGAGCCGGTAATGCCCTCGAGGCCCATCGACTCGGCCGCGAGCGAGGTCATGCTGATCACCGTTGCCATGGCCCGCTGGCCCGACTTCACCCGCTCGATGGCCTCGCGCGCGTTCTGGCCGTGGGCGCCGGCCACCGCATCGGTGCCCATCACCATCTTCAATCCCGGGGTCTTGAGCGCCGCGCTGAACATCGCGTCCTTCGACTCGAGCGCCTTGGCCATGGCGGCAAACCCTTCCTCGGTGTAGTTGCCCACGCCGAGAAAGCGGGACTTGTTCTCGAGATAGTTCTGGGTCACCAGGCCGATGTTGGGGTCGAAGTAGACGCCGGCATCGGCCAGCGCCCGTAAGGCCTCCGCGCTCGCCAGGCCGCCGTGCTCGACCACCGAGCAGCGCGCCTTGGCCGCGCGCATCATCGATTCCGGGCTGTGCGCATGCACCATGCTGCGCAGGCCCTGCGCCCGCGCTTCGCCGCAGGCGGCGTCCAGCTGCTCCTGCGACAGCGTGGCCACCCCGCCGTCGCGGATGCTGGCGGATGCGAAGATCTTGATCAGGTCGGCGCCGTCGGCCTTCTTCTTCCTGATGTCGGCGCGGATGTCGTCCGGTGTCATCTTGGGATTCGAGACCTGGCCGAGCGACGACAGGATGCGCGGCCCCGGCAGGACGCCGCGGGCGATCGCATCGCGCACCGGCCTATCCGACAGCGAGCCGACACTCTGGACGGTCGTGAAGCCGGCCATCAGGGTGACAAACGCGTTCTCGGCGCCGTAGAGCGCGGCTTGCGCCGGCGGCTCGGGCCCGCTGTGGTACCGGCCCTTGGCGTCAAAGTGCCAGCCGATGTGGACGTGCGTGTCGATGAAGCCGGGCATCAGCGTCAGCGTGCCCAGGTCGTGCGTCACCGGCCCGGCCGCGCTGCCGACGCGAACGATCTTGCCGTCGCGCACGGTGACGACGGTGTTGCGGAGAGTCTGCCCTTTGCCGTCGATGACCGTCCGCGCCCGCAAGGTGATCTCCTGCCCCTGCTGCGCGACCACCGAGACGCCGGCGGCGACCAAAATGACAGCGATGATGGTTCGCATGCCGCCGATTATGTGCCAGTTTGTCCGCGCGGGGTTGAGGGCGGACCCGGGTGGCCGCCCGGGTCCCGGCCAGGCGTTTCAGTTGATGGCCGCGCGAATGGCACGCCCCGGCGGCGCGACGTTGGCCAGACGCCCGTTCGAGACCACCGGTGTGCCGGCGACCAGGACCCAGCCGATGCCGTCCGGCGCCAGCGAAGGCCGCTGATAGGTGGAGCGATCGATCACCCGCGCGGGGTCGAACACGACGATGTCGGCGTCGGCGCCAACCGTGAGGCGGCCCTTGTTGCGCATCGCCGGGACGCGCGCTTCCAGCCGGCGGGCCGGCGCGATCGTCATCTTGCGCAGGGCGTCCATCAACGACAGCGTCTTCGCGTCGCGCACGTAGCGGCCCAGCACCTGCGAGAAGGTGCCGGTGGCCCGCGGGTGCCCGCGACCTTCGCGCAACTGGCTGCCGTCACTGGCAATCATCGTCAACGGGCTGGTGATCGCGATCTGCACGTTTTCCATCCGGCCCGGTCGCTGAATCACCGACCCGCCCTGCTGGCGGTAACGTGCGAACGTCTCGCGCGTGAGCTGCTCGCCCGTATTGACCCAGGTAATCTCCGCGATCTCGGCATCGCTCATGCGCTCCCAGTTGTCGTAGAGCGCGGATTCGATGCGCGTGGAGCCGCGATTGTAGGGGTAGGCCTCGGTCGTGATGTCGATCCCGCGCGACTGCGCGTCGCCGATGAGCGCCAGCATGCGGCCCACGTCGTTGCCGGCGGTGCTGTTGACGTGCACGATGTGCAGGGGAGTGCCGGTCGCCACCGCGTTGGCCAGCGCCTCCTGCACGCCTTCCACGCCGCGCCGCACGTGGATGTAGGCCGGCGCGCGGTGACGGCCGGCGACGCGGAACATCTCGAGCACCTCCCACGGCGACGCCGCCGGTGTGTAGGCGGTGCCGAAGCCAACCCCGACGGCGCCGCGACGCAGCCCGTCGTCGATGCGCCGCGCCATCTCCGCCACGTGCGCCTCGGTGGCCACGGCGCTGGCGCCCGGACCACTCGGCAGAAAGTCGCCGGCGTCGCCCATCACGGCCATGCGCACACCGATGTGGCCGATGGCCACACCGTAGTTGACCAGCCGGCCCGGCTCGCGCTCGCGATACCACGCATCGACATCGGCGGTGCCGACCTCGAGCTCGAAGACGCTGGTCACGCCGTCCATCGCGGCGTAGCGGTAGTTCTCGTCGTTCTGGCCGTGGCGGTGGAGATCGACGAACCCCGGCGCCACCACGTGGCCGCCGGCATCGATCACGGTCCTGCCGCGCAGCGGTCCCACCTCAATGGCCGCGATCGAACCGCCGCGCACGCTGACGCTGCGCACCCCGTCCAGGCCCGATGCGGGGTCCATGACCCGGCCATTGACGATCACGAGGTCGAAATCCTGGGCGGCTTCGAACGGCACCGTCACGACGCCGGCGAGGAGGATGACGAAAGTCAGGGCTGTACGCATGGCGGGATTATCCGCCAATTGGTCCGGGCGTGAGCGAGGCATCGGGTAGAATCTGGCCGATTGGCGATCCCCACTCGCATCGGCCGGTTCGAGATTCGCGAGCCACTGGGGGGCCGGCGGCATTGGCGTGGGCGATCGGGCCCTCGATCCGGCGACCGGCCACATGCGAAAGGTCGCCGAGTTGGCGGCGCACAGTAGCGAGCACGAGGGAGGGACTCATGGATCAGATTAGCCGTCGCACCTTTGGCTTGGCTCTTGGGGCGGCCGCCGTGGGCGGACCGTTGCACGCGCTCTCGTCGGGCGAGCGCAGGCAGGCCCGGCCCGGGGTCTCGAAACCAGACGAGTTGTGCGACCTGAGCGCCGTGGACCTGGCGACGCGGCTCCGGCGCAAGGACGTGTCGGCACGGGACGTGATGGCCGCACACTTGGCGCGCATCGAGCGCGTCAACCCGAAGGTCAACGCCATCGTGACGCTGGTCGCCGACCGCGCCATGGCCGAAGCGGCCAAGGCCGACGAGTTGGCCGCCCGGGGCGGACCGCTCGGCGTGCTGCATGGATTACCGGTGGCGCACAAGGACCTGGTCGACACCGCCGGCATTCGCACCACCCGCGGGTCGCTGTTCTACAAGGATAATGTCCCGACGCGCGACGCGCTGATCGTGACCCGCATCAAGGCCGCTGGCGCCATCACCTGCGGCAAGACCAACACTCCCGAGCTCGGCGCAGGCTCACAGACGTTCAACCAGGTATTTGGTGCCACGCGCAATCCGTTTGATGTGACCAAGACCTGTGGCGGAAGCAGCGGCGGCGCCGCGGTGGCGCTGGCGTGCGGGATGGTGCCGATTGCCGACGGCAGCGACACCGGCGGCTCGCTCCGCAACCCCGCGGCGTTCTGCAATGTCGTCGGGCTGCGGCCGTCGCCGGGCCGCGTCCCCACTGACAGCACGTCGTGGAGTCCGCTCTCGGTGTCGGGGCCGATCGCACGATCGGTCGCCGACGTGGCGCTGTTCCTCAGCGCGATCGCGATCGCCGATGGGCGCAGCCCGCTCTCGCTGTCGGACGATCCGGCAACCTTCAGGCGGCCGCTGGACCGCAGCTTCAAGGGGGTTCGCATCGCCTGGTGGCAGGGGCTGGGGGGCATTCCGTTCGAACCGGAGATCCGCACGGTCGTGGACGCCAACCGCCGCGTGTTTGCCGACCTGGGCTGCCAGATCGAAGATGCCGAACCCGACTTCACCGGCGTGGACCAGGCATTCCCGACGCTGCGCTATGCCGCCAACCATCCGCGGAACTCGCAGTTGCTCCGCGAACGGCCGGAGTGGGTGAAAGACACGATCAAGTACGAGGCTGCCCAGGCCGAACGCATGACCGGCGCCGACCTGGGGCGTGCCATGGCCAGGCACTCGCTGATGTTTGACCAGAGCCGGCAGTTCTTTGAACGCTACGACTACTTCGTGCTGCCCGTCACCCAGGTCGCGCCGTTTGACGTCACCACGCCGTATCCCACGCAGGTGGCGGGCACGACGATGGCCACGTATCTCGACTGGATGCGCTCCTGCTGGTACGTGACGTTCATGGCGAACCCGGCCATTTCGGTCCCGGCCGGCTTCACGACCGGCGGCCTGCCGGTCGGTATTCAGATTGTGGGCCGTCACCGCGACGATTGGAGCGTGCTGCAGCTGGCCCACGCGTTCGAGGGCGCCACGAACCATCGCCGGCGCCAGCCGGCGGTGCTGGGTCTGTAGGCCGGCCGCTCTGAGTAAACCGGCGCGAATCTGTGGCCTAGCGCCTCGTGATCTCCGCCGCCCGATACAATTCGTCCGCCGACTGCAACGTGATGTTGCGCAGGCGCTCGGGATAGTGCGCCGGCAGGTTCTTCAGGAAGTCGCGCACCGTGTTGGCGACCGCCGGTGACTGGTGCCCGCCGAGCGTGGCGTCGAGCCAGCGCTTGGGGAAGAAAATGTCGCCGGTCTTCTGGATGTCCCACAGCAGGTCGAGGCTCGGCCGCACGTACTTCTCGGAACTGGCGGCGCGCAGCGGGTGGTGCAGGTAGCCCAATCCCTCGAGCACCCACGGCTCGCGGCGCCGGTTCGCCACGTCCTTGAGCGACACGAACCACTTCTCGCGGACAGCGGGATCGGCAGAAAGCGCGGGCATCACGAACGCGAAGCGGCCCTTGCGATCCGGGTTCTCAATCCGCGTGAGCTGGGTCTGGAGGATTTGCTGCCAGTCCGGCACCTGCCGCACCGCGAGCTCGAGCGCCAGCGTCGTGAAGTCGGCCTCGGCGAGCGGCAATCCGGTGACCGCTTCTTCCTTCGCCCACACCTTGCGCAGCCACTCGACGGTACCGGGCGTCTGCGCGACATTACGCAACGTGCCGAACCATGATGCCTTCTGGCTGGGTGTCTGCGCCTGTGCCAGTCCTTCGCGCAGCAGCGATTCAAGCCGCGTCGCGCGGGCCGCCAGTTCAGCGGGCTTCAGGAACCGCCACCACGCCGCTGCGGTGTAGCCCAGGATCCGGGACGTCATCTGCTCGTCGGTTTCACGTGGCAGCGACTGCATCGCCAGATCGACGAACGCCGCCGGCCGGACCTGGCCGTCGAGCAGCGCGTCCCACAGCGTGACCCAGGCGCTGCCGCGCGTCAGCGGATCGTCGATCTCCGGCAAAGACGAGGCCAGGTAGTCGAGCGTGGTGCGGTCGAGCACGAACGAGCCGTAGGCCCAGCCGGCGGCGCTCGGCAGCACGTACGCCGGCGCCGGCTGGCCGACCGCCTGGGGCACGTCCACGCTGGCGCCGTTCAGGTCCACGATCATCATCTCGCGCCCCGAAGGCAGGCCAAGGGCCACCCGTAGTTGCTGCGGCCAGATCAAGTTCCGGTTGCGTGGATCGCGCTGGCGGAACGCCAGGCGCGCGATCTTGCCGTCCTTGAGCTGCAGCTCGGTCTGGATGGCCGGCCGGCCTGGCTGGTCCACCCAGGCACGACTCCACTGCTGCAGGTTCACCGGGGTGCGCGCGTCGAGCACCGTGATCAAGTCCGACCACGTCGCGTTGGCGAAGGCGTGGCGCTTCAGGTAGTCGCGCAGCCCATCCCGGAAGTTGTCGGCGCCGAGCAGCGTCTCGAGGTGCCGCATCACCACCGGCGCCTTCTGGTAGATGATTGCGCCGTACATGCTGCCGGCCTCGTTCAGGTTGTCGAGCACCTGGCGAATGGGATTGGCGCCCGGCGTGCGATCCACCTCGTAGGCGGCCGGGTAGTGCGACAGCAGGAAGCGCAGGTCGTGATTCACTGTCGGGAACGACGGGTTCACGATCTTTGCCGCCATGAAGTTGGCGAACACTTCCTTCATCCAGACGTCGTTGAACCAGCGCATGGTCACCAGATCCCCGAACCACATGTGCGCTGTTTCGTGGGCGATTACCGACGCGCGTCCCAGCAACTGGTTCTGCGTCGCCGACTCGTCGAGCATCAGGCCCGAGGCGTTGTAGAGGATCTTGCCGGCGTGCTCCATGCCGCCGAACTGGAACGCGGGGATCGCCACGAAGTCGAACTTGCCGAACGCGTAGGGGATCGCGGTGTAGTCCTCGAGAAACGCCAGGGCCCGCGCGTGCAGGTCGAAGATGGCCTCGCGGTTGCGCGCGACCTTGCCGGCGTCGGTCTCTCGGTGGAACATCCGGAACGTGCGGCCGTTGCGCTCGGCGGTTTCGATCTTGAAGTCGCCGGCGATGAAGGCCACCAGGTAGGTGGACAGTGGCTGCGTCTCGGCGAACGTGGCGGTTGCGCGCGTGCCGTTGACCGTGCGCGTCAGCTCCGCGCCGTTGGCTGCCGACTGCCACGCCGCCGGATGCTCCAGCGTCATCGTCCACCTGCCCTTGAGGTCGGGTTGGTCGAAGACCGGGAGCGCCAGCCGCGCGCGGGCCGGCACGAACAGGGTGTAGAGGAAATCCTTGCTGCGATTGAGCGAGGCGTCGCCGGCGTTGAAGGTGACGCGCACCGTGTTGGCGCCGGCGACCAGCGAGGCCGCGGGTACGATCAGGTGGCCGTTGACGTAGGCGAAGGGCGACGGCCGGCCGTTGGCCTCGACGGCCTTCAGGTGCTCCCGGCTGGTCTCGAAGTCGATGACCAGCGGTGTCGAGGCGTCTTTCAGGGAGAAGCGGAGGGTGTTGGTGCCGGTCAGCGGCGCCGCAAGGTCCTCGGGGATGGACAGCACCAGCTCATAGCGCAGGTCGCTGATGTTCGCTGCGCGCGCGGTGGCGATTTCGAGAGGTACGCCGGACCCCGGGCTGGCGGTTTGCGCAGCGGCCAGGAGCGGGAAGGACAGGATCAGTGCAAGGCACCCGAAAAATCGCATGACGCCGTTATTCTATGGCGGCCGGAGCCGTTTGCCGCGCGTCTGACTGACAGTCGTAGGGGCGCACCTTAGCGTGCCCAGTCTGGTGGACTCGTAGGGGCGCACTTCAGTGCGCCCAGTCTGAGGAGGCAGCATGATCAGCCGTCGAGAAGTCGTTACTGCCGGGGTATTGGGAACTTTGGCCACTGGAGCCGCCCCGTCGCCGGCGGAAGCCGTGCAGGATGGCCCGGTCATTCGGGCCGGGTTGACGGAGATCAGGCGGGAGATCGAGGAGCTGAGCGGCCATGTGCAGCGTGGCCTGCTTGGTAGCTCGCTCGACCACGGCCGGGTTGGCCAGGTGAAGGGCCGCCTTGAGACCTTCCTGAAGTCGAGCGGTAAGTTCCCCGAGTTCTGCGACATCGGCACCTCGGTGTTTTATGACGTCTACGAGTGGCATGTGAAACACCAGCAGCAGATCAATGTCACCCGGATGGCGGATCAGCGGCTGATGATCCAGTTCATGTTCACGCAGCTGATTTTGCGGTGGGAGAATGACAGCAACTACATCGGCATGCCGTTTGATAGATAGGGCAGAATAGGCGCCATGAAGTCGATCGTCACCCTGATCGCCGGCCTGATCATCGCCTTCGGCAGCACCGGCGCCGCGGCCAGCATCAGCGTGCTCTTCATCGGCAACAGTTTCCTGTTTGGCGCGGGCTCGCCGGTGCGCTTCTATCGCGCCGACACAGTGACGGACCTGAACCACGAAGGCATTGGCGGCGTGCCGGCGCTGTTCAAGTCGTTCACGCAGCAGGCGGGGCTCGACTACGACGTCTCGCTCGAAACCCGCGGCGGCAGCGGGCTCGACTTCCATCTGGCGAACAAGCTCTCCGTAATCGGCTCGCGCGCCTGGGACACCGTCGTCATGCACGGTTTCAGCCTGCTTGATCGCGAGAAGCATCGCGATCCCGCCAAGCTGATTGCCACGACGAAGGCGATGGCCGAGTTTCTGCGCGGCAAGAATCCCAAGGTGGCCATTTACACCATGGCGACCTGGGCGCGCGCCGATCACGTGTACCCGGCGAAGGGCGCCTGGACCGGGCAATCCATTGAAGCGATGGCGCGGGACATTCGCGCCGCGTACGACCAGGCGGCCAGGCCCGCCGGCGTCAAGGCGGTGATCCCGGTGGGCGAGGCCTGGAATCGCGCCATGCAGACGGGCGTCGCCGATCCGAATCCCTACGACGGCATCGACGCCGGCAAGCTCAACCTGTGGACCTACGATGCGTATCACGCCAGCACCCACGGCTATTACCTCGAGGCGCTCGTGATTTTCGGCACGTTGACCGGAAAAGATCCGCGCTCGCTCGGCGACGCCGAGTGTTCAGGATTCGAGTTGGGGATGTCGCGCGCCGAAGTGCGCGCCCTGCAGCAAGTCGCATTTGATCAGCTGGGTAGCGCGGTCACGGCCGCGCCGCTCGTAACGGCCAAGCCGGCGCCCGCGGAGCGCTGTACAATCTCCTGATGCCCAAGCTGACGGTAGAAGGATATGGAACGGTTGACGTGGCGGCCGGCAAGCGCCTGGTCCTCGCGATCGAACAGGATGCCAAGGTAGACATCCTGCACGCCTGCGGCGGCAACGCCCGGTGCACCACCTGCAGAATCGAATTTATCGAGGGAGAGCCGGCCAGGCACACCGTTGCCGAGCAGGAGAAGCTGACCGCGAAAGGGTTGAGCGGCGTCCGGTTGTCGTGCCAGATCCTGTGCGATCACGACATGACGGTGCGCGCGATCAGCCGGTTGGAGGGATCAGGGCGGGCCGACCCCGGTGGTGCGCCAATGGCTGAGATCACGCCACCCGCGCAGTGGATCGAGGGACCGATCGTCTAGGCACGCCGCGTGCCTATTGGGCACGCATCCAGCGGCCGAGCCGTTCCAGGCCCGCTTCGATCGTCGCCGTGTCTCGCACCAGCGGGCCAAACGAGATCCGCACGCCGTTGGTCAGCGACGCGCCAAACCCGCCGCCTGGAACCACCAGGACGCCCGTCGCCTGCAGCGCCTTGGGCACAAAGGCTTCCGCATTGGTGCCGATGTCCACGCAGGTGTAAAGGCCGCCAAACGGCGTAAGCCGCGGTCGCTGCAGGTGCGCGTCAATCGCCTTGAGCGTGACGTCGGCGGCATGCTTGTACATGACGTTGGCGTGGTCGATGTACTTGCGCAGCGATCCATCCGGAATCGCCTGCTTGAGATACCGCGCCATGGCCATCTGCGCGAGGGTGTCGGGGCACAGGATGCTGCACTGCTGCACCCGTTCAATGGCCTCGACCACCGCCGACTGCGCCTCGATCCAGCCAAGCCGCCGCCCGAGGCCGCGTGCCCACTTCGAGTTGGAGTGAATGCCGATCACGTTGGGATGGTCGGCCGGTGACCACGCGTAGTACGCCGGTGGCGCCTGGAAGTACTGGCACTTGTAGGCGAAGTCGATGGCCAGCCACGAACCGGCTTCAGCCGTTTTCGCCAGCATCACGTCGGCCAGCGCCTGCGGCACGACCTGGCTGGTCGGGTTGTCGGGCGCTCCAAACAGCACCAGTTTGGGACGATGGTGATCGAAGAGCCGGGTGAACTCGCGTGCGACGCCGGCGGGATCGGTCTCGGGCAGGTACGACCACGTCTCGGGATCGAGCACGCGCAACCGCACGATCTTGATGCCGGTGGCGGCGAAGGCCAGCTGGCCCTCGTAGTTGGCGTAGGTTGGGTCGAGCAGCATCACCGTGTCGCCCGGATCGAGCAGCGTGCGGAACAGGTCGTGCGTGAGCTGCGTGCTGCCCATGCCGATGGCGATGTGCTGGGCGGCGAGGCGCGGCACGCCGAAGACGTGCTCCTCGAAGCGCGCAATCTGCTCGCGGCACTCCAGGTCGCCGAGCGTGGCCGTGTAGCCGCCACTCTTGTGAAACAGATCCGTATCCGAGACGACCGCCTGGTACGCCTGGCGGAACTCCTCCGGCGCCTCGTGATTGACCCATCCTCCGCCGAACGAGATGACATTGGCGGGATCCAGGCCCATGGCGAGGATGTTCTGCCGCTCGGCCATCTTCATGATTTGGCGGATGGGGGAGGGTGTTGCGAGTTGCTCCCTGACGAGACTCGAGAGACCGGGGCCGGTAGCAGTGTTCATGGTCGCCCGATCATAACCTGACGGGAGGGCACTGCTTGTCGGAAGGGAACCACTGGTCGGGAGGGCACTCCTTGTCGGGGCCGGTGCCGGTGCGACGGCAACTGCCGTTGCGTCAGCGGAACTGCGGTTGCTGACGGCGTTTTGCGAAACGACAACCGGGGTTGTCCGATCTGATCGCTTCGGTGGCCGTCGTCCCTCTGGGCTGCAGCGGCACAGATCCTGCTGTCGATCGAGCATGGCGATCACGACTCACCGCGAGCATACAATCGCGACCGCATCATGAGAATGGACGACAAGTTCGTCCTCGACCGCTACAACTACGAGTTGCAGCGGAAGGAGCACTTGAACGGCTCCCTCACTCTGCCCGTGGCATTGCTCACCGCAATCGGCGGCGCGTGTCTCGCAATGATCCGGTCCTTCACTTTTCAGGAAGACCCGATCACCACCGTCTTCTTCCTGCTGATTATCGCCGCTGGATGGGCGCTCGTGTACTGCGTCGGATTGCTCTTCTGGACGTATCACCGGCAGGACTACGCTTACCTTCCGCTCTTGAAAGACCTGGACAGGTGGGCGGAGGAAGATCACGACTGGCGAAGATATGCCGAGGACAACGGAGCAGATGTGGCCCACGAGCCCGACTTCGCCACCCGGCTTCGGACGGGTATGATTGATGCCGCGGACGCGAACACTCAGAAGAATGATGAGCGGTCCGGATGGCTCCATAAAGCCAGGCAATCGCTCATCAGGGCATTCGTAGCAACGGCACTCGCGGCGATTCCTTACGCGCTAGACCAAGTGAGGGCACAACATGTCGAACAGCTCAACAAAGCCGCAGGCGCCGCCCAAACCGCCCGTCCAGCCTCCGCAGCGCCCCGGCGCGTTCCCGGCCAATAGGATCATTCGTGAGGGCACTTCCGGGAACGTGCGGAAGACTAAGTAGACGTTCAGTTCGAAATCGCTTGCGGACACAGTGGTTTCCTGACCGCGAAGAACCTGTCAGGCACGTAGTTTCCTACCGCCAACCCTTCAGCCCGCGGCTCCGTCCAAGCGACGGGAGAACTCGGGATGTAGGGACGGAGAAGGCTCACCCATGCTGATTGACGATTGGAAGTTCGGGTGGCGGCAACTGATCAAGTCGCCCGGGTTCTCGCTCACGGCCATTCTGACGCTGGGCCTGGCGATTGGCGCCAACACCGCGGTGTTCTCTCTGGTGGATGCAGTAATGCTGCGGCCGCTGCCGTATCCGCAGCCGGACCGGCTCGCCGAGCTGACACTCGTCATCCATCGCAATGGCGCGCGGCTGGGTGAGAACTCGTCGCACACTGGCGCGGTGTGGGAGGCGGTGCGCGATCAGGCGAAGAGCATTGACGCCGCAGTGTTTTCTGGGCTCTCCGCCCGCATCAACCTGGTGGCTGCCAATCAGGCCCTGCCGGTGTTTCCGCAACGCGTGAGCGCCGGGTATTTTGGCGTACTCGGTGTGCCGCCATTGATTGGCCGCGAGTTCTCCCTCGATGAGGACCGCGCCGGCGGACCGGCGGTCACGATATTGAGCGACCGGCTGTGGCGTTCCGCCTTTCGCGGCGACGCCGGCATTGTCGGCCAAACGGTGTTGCTGAAGGGCGAGCCGCACACCGTGGTCGGGGTCATGCCGCCCTCGTTCCGGACCAATTCCGAAGCCGATCTCTGGACGCCGATCCGCCCGTCGCGTTCGGGCGAAGGCAGCGGCCAGAACTACGGCATTATCGCGAGAGTGCGCGACGGCGTGAGCTGGACGCAGGCGGCTGGAGAGGTCGCTGCCGTCGCCGATCCTGCGCTGCAAAGCCGAACCTCGTCGGACGGTGTGACGGCGTCGCATAGTCTGCGGTCCCTGCAAGAGAGCCTGACGGCCGACGTGCGGACGCCACTGTTGTTACTCGGCGCCGCTGTCGGCCTGGTGCTGCTCGTGGCCTGCGTCAACCTGGCGGGCCTGCTGCTGGCCCGCGCCGGCCGACGGACGCGGGAAATTGCCACGCGGCTGGCGGTGGGCGGCGATCGACGCACGGTGGTCCGTCAATTGCTGATCGAAAGCCTGGTACTCGCAGTGTGCGGGGGCGTTGTGGGCTTGGCGCTCGGCGCCGCCGCGATAGCGGCGTTGAAAGCCTCGGCCAGTGACCTGCTGCTCACCCCGTGGGGCGACGTCGGCCTGGATGGCCGCGTGCTGTTCGTGACGATGGCGCTGACGCTGCTGACCACGATCGTCTTCGGGCTGGTTCCAGCGATGCATGCCACGCGCGTCGACGTGCAAGCGGCGCTCGCCGAGGGCGGGACGCGATCGGTCGCGGGCGGCGCGCGCGGGTGGCCCCGCCGTCTGCTGGTGATGGCCGAGGTCGCGCTGGGCGTCGTACTGCTCGTCGGCGCAGGCTTGCTGATTCGAACCTTCATCCACTTGCAAACGCTTCAGCCCGGGTTCGACTCCCGGAACGTCATGGCCGCTTCGGCGTCGCTCGAAGATGCCCGCTACGAGCAGCACGAGAGAGTTCAGCGGTTGTTCGACGACAGCCTGGCGCGCTTGCGCGCGGTCCCCGGCGTGGAATCCGCGGCGGTGTCCCTCGGCCTGCCGTACGAGCGCATTCTGAACATGAGCGCGCAGATCGTTGGTGCCGATGGCCCCGGGGCGTTCCGGGGCGCTTCCCTGACGTATGTGACGCCCGGGTACTTCGAGACGCTGAAGTTGCCGCTGCGCGCAGGACGGTCCTTCTCGGATCGAGACACCGCCACATCGGTGCCGGCCATCGTGATCAACGAAGCCTTTGCGCAGCGCCACTTCGACAACCGCAACCCTATTGGCGAGCGCGTGCTGGTGGCCAACGTCGTGCGTGAAGTCGTGGGTGTCGCGGCCAACGTGCAGCAACGGGGCGGCTTTGGGGACTTCGCGCCGATTGATGTCCTGCCGAGCCTGTACGTCCCGTTCTCCCAGTTTCAGGTGAGCAGCCTGAGGACCTTTCACGGCTGGTTCATGCCGGCGTGGATCATCCGGGCCTCGTCGCCTGGCGCCGTGACCGAACAGGCGGTTCGCCGGGTCATGGCGGAAGTCGATCCGCAACTGCCGTTCGCGGCGGTGCGCGCAGTGGACGAGGTGCGCAGGGCAGCGCTGGCGCGGCAACGGCTGCTGGGAACGCTGGTGGGCCTGCTTGGAGCTGCCGCGCTGTTCCTGGCCGCCATTGGCATTCACGGGCTGATTGCCAGCGGAGTGGCGGAACGCACGCGCGAATTGGGCATCCGCATGGCGCTTGGCGCCACCGTCGGCCAGACCGTCCGCGACGCCGCCTTGCCGGGCGTGCTGATGGCCGTAGCCGGCCTGGTGGTCGGATGCGGCGTGGCGCTGGGTGTGTCGGGCCTCCTGCGCAGCTTGCTGTGGGGAGTGCAGGCTAACGACCCGCTCACCTTTGCCGCCGTCGTCATCACACTGCTGATTGTGGCGCTGGCCGCGAGCGTGCTGCCGGCATTGCGAGTCAGGCGGCTCGACCCGGTGTCACTGCTCAGAACAGAATAGGAGTCGTGTCCGCGACCCCTGCCATTCGCTTCCTGCGAGCCAACCAGGTCTCGTTCACGGAACATCCGTACCGCTACGAGGAGCGTGGCGGCACCGCCGTTTCCTCGCGCGAGCTGGGCGTCGACGAGCACCGCGTGATCAAGACGTTGGTGATGGAAGACGAGAGCAAGCAGCCGTTGATCGTGCTGATGCATGGCGACCGCGACGTCTCGACCAGGAACCTGGCGCGGCAGATTGGCAAGAAGACAGTGACGCCGTGCGCGCCCGATGTCGCGCAGAAGCATTCGGGCTACCTGGTGGGCGGGACATCACCCTTCGGGACGCGCAAGGCCATGCCGGTCGTCATGGAACGGACGATTGCCGACCTGGAACGCATCTACATCAACGGTGGCCGCCGCGGCTTCCTGATCGCGCTCGCGCCCGCCGACCTCGTCCGCGTGCTGTCGCCGACACTCATCGACGCGGCGTTGTAACGGGGCCTGGCACGGTTACGCGCCATTCTGGTGCAGTTTTTGCGCATGTGGCACATACTGAATCGTTTTCGTGTGTAACCGTGCCAGGCCCCGGTACACTGCGTACTCATGACCTTCGCCCGTCAATATCGCGCTGGCCAGTCGGTGGAAGACCACTGCCGGTCGTGCCATGAGGACCGCACCCACACGGTAGTGGTGGTTGACGAAAACGCGCAGCCATTGCGCGTGGCGTGTGATTTCTGTCGCAGTGAGCACAATTACCGAGGTGGCCCCCGGATGGGCGCCGCCGCGCCAGCTCACCTAGTCCGGACCGGCCCAAGCCCCAGCCGCACCCCCAGCGCACCCCTTCCCCTTGTCAGCGAACGTGACAGAACCGCCCCTCCCATGACACACAGCTCAGACTCCCAAGACTTGGAACTGCTGATTCGCCGCATCATCCGCGAAGAAACCGGCCTGACGCCAGTGACGCCGGCCGAGAAGTGGCGGGGCGGTGAGCTGGTGCTGAAGCCGGGGAAGCCTGGCGTGCAGGAGAAGAGCTGGCCGATCGATTCTTTCTTCCACAAGGTGGTGATGCTGCGCAACCGCCTGCGGACGCTCGAGCAGCAAGTGAACGCGTCGGACCTGCCTGACGATCAGAAGGTCAAGATCCAGGGGTACATCACCGGCTGCTACGGTTCGCTGACCAGCTTCAACGTGCTGTTCGCCGACGAAGACGATCGTTTCGTCGGCGCGTCGCAGGATTAGGGCCTGAAGCTGTCCTTGAGCGACACCGTGCGGTTGAACACCGGCGCGCCCTCGCGAGTGTCGGGATCGGTGGCGAAGTAGCCGAGCCGCTCGAACTGGTAGCGGGCGCCCTCGGCGGGACTGGCCAACATGGGCTCGACCTTGCAACCCTTCAATACTTCGAGCGAGGCCGGATTGAGCTCGGTCGTCAGTTCGGCGTTGGCCTTCTCGGCGGCGTCTTCGGGATTCTCGGCCGTGAACAGCCGGTCGTAGAGCCGCACTTCGGCATCGATCGCGTGTGAGGCGGCGACCCAGTGCAGGGTGGCTTTCACCTTGCGGCCGTCGGGGGCGTCCCCGCCGCGCGTGGCCGGGTCGTAGGTGCCGCGCAGTTCCACGATTGCGCCGGTGGCGTCCTTGACCGCGTGGGTGCACGTCACCAGGTAGGCGTTACGCAGCCGCACCTCGCGGCCGGGTGCCAGCCGGAAGTATTTCTTCGGCGGATCCTCCATGAAGTCGTCGCGCTCGATGTAGATCTCGCGCGAGAACGGGACGCGCCTGGTCCCGGCCTCGGCGCGGTCGGGGTGATTCACCATGTCCAGCTCTTCGGACTGGCCCTCGGGGTAGTTGGTCAGCACCAGCTTGAGCGGGCGCAGCACCGCCATCGCCCGGGGCGCACGGCGGTTCAGGTCTTCGCGCACGCAGTGTTCCAGCAGGCCGACGTCGATCACGTTCTCTTTCTTCGCGATGCCGACACGCGCGCAGAAATCGCGGATCGCTTCGGCAGTGAAACCGCGCCGGCGCAGGCCGGAAATGGTCGGCATGCGCGGATCGTCCCAGCCGCTGACGTGCTTCTGCTCGACCAGTTGCAGCAGCTTGCGCTTGCTCATGATCGTGTAGTTCAGGTTCAGGCGGGCGAACTCGTACTGGCGCGGCGTGGCCGGCGTGTCGCAATGCTCGATGACCCAGTCGTAGAGCGGCCGGTGATCGACGTACTCGAGCGTGCAGAACGAGTGGGTGATGCCCTCGAGCGCGTCCGACAGCGGGTGCGCGAAGTCGTACATCGGGTAGATGCACCACGTGCGGCCGGTGCGGTGATGGTCGGCATGCCGAATGCGATACAGCACCGGGTCGCGCATGGTGATGTTGGGCGCGCGCATGTCGATCTTTGCGCGCAACACGTGCGCGCCATCGGGAAACTCGGCCGCCCGCATCCGCCTGAAGAGATCGAGGTTCTCGTCGATGCTGCGGGTGCGATGCGGCGAGTCCTTGCCAGGTGCGGTCAGCGTGCCGCGGTACTCGCGCATCTCGTCGGCGCTAAGCGAGTCGACGTAGGCCAAGCCCTTCTGGATGAGGAGCACGGCAAACCCGTACAACTGCTCGTAGTAGTCCGACGCGTAGTACTCGCGGCCCTGCCAATGAAACCCCAGCCACTCGACATCGTCCTTGATCGAGTCCACGTACTCGACGTCTTCCTTGACGGGGTTGGTGTCGTCGAAGCGCAGGTTGCAGTGGCCGCTGAACTCGCTGGCGACACCGAAGTCCAGGCAGATCGCCTTGGCGTGGCCAATGTGCAGGTAGCCGTTCGGTTCGGGCGGAAAGCGGGTGACCACCTTGCCGCCGTTCTTGCCGGCCGCCACGTCGGCGGCGACAATCTCGCGGATGAAGTCCCTGGATTCGGAGGCGGCGCGCACCTCGGCGGGCGCACCGGTATTCACATCTGGCATAGCTTTCAAACGATCCGATTATCCCACCTTTGCTCTTCAGAGCTACGGTGGGCAGGCTGCAATCCGGAAGAAATGCCGTACTCGGAAGCACGGAAACACTGAAACACGGAAATTGTTCCTCTTTGTTAATTTCCAGAAGAGAGAATTCCGAGTTTCTGTGTTTCCGCGTTTACGTGCGTTGCATTTAGTCCACGGCGCAGGGCGCGCCGGCCAGCATGGCCAGGACCACCAGGGGGTTGCGGCCGCTGCGTGACAGGCTGTAGGTCGTGCCCCTCGGCACGACCGCCACCGCACCGGCCGAAACCGTGAACTCACGGTCGCCGAGTTTCAACCGGCCTTCGCCGCCCACCACATACAACATGCCATCGGCGGATTCGTGTTGCCGGCTGTTCCAGGGATCGCGCACCTGCCAGAGCAGTGCCTGGCCGACGCCGCTGCAGCCGACCAAATTCTCCTTTTGTGGTTCGCGCGCGCTGATGAAATTCTTCTCGATGAACTCCGGCAACGAGACCGTCTTGGGCGCGCCGGGCGGCGGCAGCTTGGGCGCGGCCGATGGCGGCGGCGCCGTCGCCGCGGCAGTGGTCGGTGGCGGTGGTGGTGCCGGTAGCGGCGGAGCCGGGTTCAGCGTGATCGACAACTCCGGCGTCGCAGTGCCGGCGCGCCAGCTGAACTCCTTCTCGAACGTGATGAACCGCTCGTGCGTGAATCGCACGCGATAGGTGCCGGCGCGCAGGCCCTGCACCCGCGTGAAGCCGCCGCCTGGACTCTTGGCCTCGCGGTCGACCGGTCCGGTGATCGTGACGGTGACCCCTTCGATCGAAGTCCCGCCCGGATCGGTGATGAACAACAAGGCGTTGGTGGTTGCGCCGCCCGCGGGCCTCGGTCTCGGCTTCGCGGTTTGCGTGGCCGGCGCCGGCGTGGCTGGAGCGGGCGCCGACGGCGCCTGGAGCAAGGTCAACAACAGGAGGGCGACCATATAACCGATGGTACTACGCCTCCAGCCCCGGCTAAGCGCCGCCGCGAGCCAGCAGCCTCAGCCCTGCGCCAGGCGGTCCCGCAGGTGCCTGGCGACGTCGCTGATGAGGCGATGGACCGAGGCCTCGGCGACCCGGTGGCCGGCGAGCGCGTCCATCGCCCCGCCAACGACGCCAAGGGGCGGGTCATAGCGCCCCAGAAAATCCAGCTGCGTCTCGGTGGCGGTCAACGGATACACCGTGAGCTCCGCGCTCATGAGCGGAAACAATTGCGGATGCTTCGCGGCTTCCCACGACACCGGAATGCGCGTCAGCGGTCCGCCCAGGGGCCCGGCTTCGTCCGTGATCGTGCCGATGCTGACGATGACCTCGGCGGCCACGTCCACGCCGGCGATGGTCACCCGCAACTCGGCCGCCACGGAGCGGGCGCGAACCGCTGCGGTTCTGGTGGCGGCGCGAAAGATCTCGCCTGGGTCGGCGGCCAGCGCCTCTCGCACCTTCGCGTAGGGATGATTGACGTAGTCGTAGCTTCGGATCTCTTGACGTGGCATCGGCCGCCCTCGCAGTGGTGTGAGCGGGGGCATCATAGCAGAGGCGGGGGCGAGCGCCTGTACCGTGTCGTAGGCGAACGGCAACGGTATCCACTCCCTAGCCGGGCATGTAATCTTCGGGCTCGGTCACCAACAGGACGCAACAGCCGGTGTCGGTGCGCAATTCGCCATGATCGCTGCCGCCGTCAGCATGGTGAAAATCACCGGAACCGATGGTGCGTCCGCACGCAATCAGGGTGCCGGAGATCACGTAACACTCCTCGTCCGTACCGTGGTGATGGGCCGGGAACACCGTGCCGGGCGCGACGTCCAGCAGCAAGGTGGCGATCCCGCGCCGGCGATCCATGGCCAGCACCTTCATGCGAATGCCAGGCACCGGGTGTGGCAGCCAGTCGTCCTCAGAGGCCAGGCGAAACGAGAACCCCGGGGGCACATCGTGCTGGCGGACACGCGACATCAGCCGCGCTCGGACTTCCGGAGCCGGTTCACCGCCGTCGGCCTCCCGCGCCAGCGCCAGGGTCAGCCGATCGTCGAAATCGACGTCATCGTCCGAATGTTCACTCATGCTTCGCCAGGTGCTCCCGTAGTGCGATCATTCCGGATCGGATTCGCGTCTTTACCGTCCCGAGCGGCAGGCCGAATCGGGTTGCCAGTTCCGATTGTGTCCAGCCCCAGTAGTAAGCCTGTTCGATCAGCACACGCTGCTCGTCTGGCAATCGTCCAAGGGCACCCACGACGCCCGCTTGCTGCTGCCCTCGCACGGCCGCCTGCTCCGGCGAGTCGGGGGCCATGGGCGTAGCGGCGGCCTCATGGGTCCGCTCACGAACGTGGTTGGTCCGGACGCGATCGATCGCACGATTGCGGGCCAGCCGCACGA
Source organism: Acidobacteriota bacterium (assembly GCA_030697165.1). NCBI lineage: Bacteria > Pseudomonadati > Acidobacteriota > Acidobacteriota bacterium. The sequence continues at coordinate 236,442 of JAUYQQ010000015.1, read as the reverse complement.
GCCAGGCCGCTGGAACCCCGAGCGCCGGATTATACGAATGAGCCTTGGACCAGACCGAATAGAAGACCTCCTGTAGGATTTCTTCCGCTTCGGCGCGGTCTCTCACGATTCTCAGCACCAGGCCGAACAGCAGGCGGCCATGCCGGTCGTACAAGGCCGCCACGGCATCCTCTTGGCCTGCGGCGACCTGTTCGAGAAGCTCCCTGTCCTTTGCCTCAGAAGATTGCCGTTCCGTCACGTGCACGGTGACCGAAAGTCTAACAGATCGGCGAGATCGGTCCGCCAACAGCGCTGCCAGCTTTTGGCCTTACAAGGACTAACGGCTGAGCGGCTCGTTTGGATTGGCTCAGCTGGCCGGGCCGCTCCAATCCATCCTGGCTCGGTGCCCGTTATACCCATATCCGCTCGACTGCGGACCTGGGAGGAGCCCTACATGCGTTCACGCGTTCTTGGAATTGCTGCAGTTTTTGGTGTCGCCCTGGCTGTCATGCCGGGCCGGGCCTCGAGCCACCGCGAGGCGCCGCTCACGGCGCAGGACCCGATGGCCGACAACACCGACGTCTACGCCTGGGTGGCGTCTGACGAACCGGACAAGGTCACCCTCATCGCCAACTTCATCCCGTTCCAGAACCCGGACGGTGGGCCCAACTTCTACTCGTTCGACCCGAACGTGGTCTACGAGATCCACATCGACAACAACGGCGACGCGGTCGAAGACATCACCTTCCAGTGGCGCTTCACGACCGAAATCCGCAATCCGGCGACCTTCTTGTATAACACCGGCGCCGTGACCAGCCTAGACGATCCCGATCTCAACGTTCGACAGTTCTACCGGCTGGTTCGCATCGACGGACCGCGCCGCACCGGCACCGTGACCGAACTGTCGGGGCGCCTCCCGGTTCCCCCGCCCAACATCGGACCCCGCTCGACGCCGAACTACGGCGGCATTGGCGGCGGCATTCAGCAACTGGCCAACAACACGCGCGTGTTTGCGGGTCAGCGCGATGAGGGCTTCTACGTCGACCTCGGAATCTTCGACCTGCTCGGCGTCGGTTCGGGCGTGGTCCAGGACAGCACCGCCGGGCTTAACGTCAGTTCGCTGGCGCTTCAGGTGCCGAAGTCCGCTCTGGCGCGCAGCGGCCAGATGCCGTCCGGCGCCACCGATCCCAACGCCATCATCGGCGTGTGGTCCACGGCCAGCCGCTTCGCGACCCGCACCCTGACCCCGGGCGGCCAGACCCACAGCGGCGCGCTGGTCCAGGTCTCGCGCCTGGGCAATCCGCTGGTGAACGAGGCCGTGATCGACCTCGCTCGCAAGGACGCCTTCAACGCCATCGAGCCGACCAGCGACGCGGTCGCCCTTGATCGGGTGACCGACCCGGAAGTGCCGAAACTGCTGAAGCTGATCTTCAATGTCGATTCGCCACCGGCTCCGCGCAACGATTTGGTGACGATCTTCCTGACGGGCATCGCCGGCCTTAACCAGCCCGCCAACGTGCGGCCCGCCGAGATGCTGCGCCTGAACATGATGATTCCGCCCGCCACCGCATCGTCTTTCAGCCGGCTCGGTGTGCTCGGTGGCGACGTGGCCGGCTTCCCGAACGGCCGTCGTCCCGGCGACGACGTGCTCGACATCGTGCTCCAGGCGGCCGCGGGTGCGACCCCGCTGACGCCGGCTTTCAGCCGCTCGCCGAATAACGCGCTTGGCGACGGCGTCAACAGCAACGACGTGCCGTTCCTGTCGTCGTTCCCGTACCTCGGCATTCCTCACGCCGGCAACCGGTAAGTAGAATCGTGAATCGCTGGCTGGTTCCCTCCGCCGCCATCGTGGCCATCACCTTCGTGGTGGTGGCCACGGTGCGTGACGCGCGTCAGACCTCGGCCGCTCCCGTCGCCGTGGCGGCGGCCACGCTGCCCAGCGTCGGGACGTCGCGCGCCCAGTTGGCCGAGACGGTCTCCGCCATGACCGCGCGGCTGCAGGCTCATCCGGACGATGGCGCAGCGGTGATTCGGCTCGCGGACGCGCTGCTCCGGCTTCAGCGCGTGAATAACGACGCCCGCGCGGTCGACGAAGCTGAGACCCGCTTACGAACGTTCCTTGCCGCGCAGCCCGACCACTACGAGGGGCAGCGGATGCTGGCGGCGGTGCTGCTCTCGCAGCATCGCTATGGCGCCGCAATCGCGCAGGCGAACAAGGTGCAGGCGATGGATCCCCGCGACGCGTGGAACTACGGTGCCCAAGGTGACGGCTATCTCGAACTTGGCGACTACCCGCGGGCGTTTGCGGCCTTTGACACCATGGGCCGGTTGCAGCCCGGTCCGCCGGCCTACGCGCGCGTGGCCTATGCGCTCGAACTGCAGGGGGACTTGGATGGCGCGCTGGAATACATGCAGCGCGCCGCCGACGGCACCTCCCCGAACGACAGCGAGGCCCAGACCTGGCACTACGCGCAGGTGGGCGAGCTGTGGCTGCTCAAAGGTCGCCTGGGCGACGCGAAGCGCGAATTCGAACGCGCCGCGGCGACCTTTCCGAAGCACCCCCTCGCGCACGCTGGTCTCGCCAAGATCAAGATCGTCGAGGGTGACTTAAAGGGCGCGCGGCTGGTGTTCCAGGCGCAGCTCGCGCAGGGGCCTACCGCCGACACCGCCGCGATTATCGGTGACCTGTCGGCTGAACTCGGGGACCAGGCGACGGCGGCTCAGTACTATGCGATGGCCGAGCAACTCGAGCGTTCGGGCTGGACCGAGGGGGCCCGCCAACCGGAGCGCCTGGCGCGGTTCCTGGCCGAGCGCGGCCGCAACTTGCCCGAAGCGGTGGCCCTGGCCGAAGAAGCGGCGGCGACCCGGCGCGACGTGATGACGCTCGATACCCTGGCGTGGGCGTATTTCGGAGCCGGCCGAATAGCGGAAGCCCGTCGAGCTTCAGACGAAGCGCTGCGCCTCGGCACCCGTGATCCACGGCTGCTGTATCACGCAGCGGCAATCGTGACGGCGTCCGGTGATCACGCCGAGGCGACCGCCCTGATCGAGCGCGTCGTTGCTCCCGATGCCGTTGCCGATGTGCTCGTGGCGCGGGGTATCAAGGCTCTGCGGAAACACTAGCGTCGCCGGCCATCCCTCACCTGGGGTGAGCCAATAGCCGAAGCCAGCACACCCCCGGCATGGCGGGCATCTTGCAGCCTCGTTCCTCGCGTCCAATCGAGAGTGGCTGCGCTGCCCAGAAAGGGGAGCGCAGACCCGCTTCGGACGCTAGGAGCAGCTGTGATGACCACCGAACTCGACCGTTTCTACGAACTCGCCGATGACATCGGGATCGCGATGCTGACGACGCGTCGGGCAGATGGCCACCTGCGCTCACGGGCCATGGCCAACCAGAAGCGTGCCGCTGGTGCGGATCTCTGGTTCGTTACCACCGAGGGCGCCGACAAGTTGCGCGAGATTGACGACGATGCACATGTCAACCTGGCGTACTTTCGCGACGGCAGCATGGAGTGGATCTCGGTGTCGGGAATTGCCGTGATCTCCCGGGATCGCGCCAAGATTCGAGAGCTCTATGCCGAAGATTGGAAAATGTGGTTCGGTGATGACGGCGACTCGCGTCACGGCACTCCGGACGACCCACGAATGGTCCTGATCGGCGTCACCGCTCATGCCGTGGAATTTCTGGAAGTGAACAAGCCCAAGCCGTTCGTGCTGTACGAGTTGGCCAAGGGCTGGCTCACCAACACGCCGCCTGAGCTGGGAACCATGCACGAGCTGACCGAGCCACGGCGCCCCACCGAGACTTAGTGTCATGTCCGCCAGCGACACCAGCCCTTCGACAGAAGGGGCAGTCTCCTCCGTCCCCGCTCCGGCCGGCCGCCTGGAGCAGGGGCCGATCCGGCTCGCCGCGACTGTGTTCGTGCAGTACGGCTTGATCGCCCTTGCGATCCGTTACGTCACCGATCGGAATTTCGCGGGCGTGGTCATCGTGAACGTGCTCATCGCGTTCACCAGCTGGCACATCACGCGGGGGATCGCCCAGGCGCATACCCGTATCGAACAGCTCGCCTACGTGATCGGGGGCACGACGGGCGCCGTCGCGGCCGTCTATTTCTCGTGACCACGGTGCGTCACCCGCGCCCGGACGTTAGGCGCCTGGCTTCACCTTCGGGAAGACCTTCGGCTTCTTGCCCTTGTAGTCGCCAAGGCCGCAGAACGCCATGACGTTGTATCCCTTGGATTCGAGTAAGGCGGCCGCACGGGCCGCCCGGCCACCGCCGTTTCAAGCGGTGATGATGGCCTTGTCTTTGGGCACCTCAGCGAGCCGCTTCTCGAGCTGGCCGAGCGGGATGTTGACGTAACCCTCGAACGTGCCGAACTCCTCCAGCTCTTTCGGCTCACGCACATCGAGGAAAAACACCTGTCCCTTCTCCACGAGGGTCATGACATCGTCCGCGGCCATTCGTTGGGCCTTGGGTTGAGCTGACGAGGTGGCGGGCGGCGCCGCCGCTTGCCGAGCCGTGGTCACTAACGGGATCACGAGGAAGGTAGCGAGCACAAGTAGCCGTCGCATTCGGGCCTCCGTATCGAAAGATATTATCCCGTCTTCGACGGCAACGCAGCATCCGCGCCCGCTGAGCCACGGACTGAACACAGCCACAGATTGATCACAGATTAGACACCGACCGGCCGGACCCGCGAGCGGCCTCCGGCCGCGGGAGGATCCAGCAACCCGAGGATCGAAAGAGTTGTGTCGTTCGTCCTCTTTCGATCTCGGGTTGCTGGATCCTCGCTTGACGCCGGGCGTGCCCGGCGTCGCGGGTCCTTAACTGATCAGAATCGGTGATTAATCGGTGTCTAATCGGTGGCTGTGTTATTTGGCCAGCAGCGCGAGCAGTGCCCAGCCGGTAGTTGAGATGCGCTGGGCGTAGCTGATCTGGCCTGCGGGCCGGGTGGTCTCGGGCCAGCTGCCGTCGTCCTGCTGTTGCGACTCGATGAACGCCTTGCCCTTGGCGATCGCCTCCAGCAACTCCTCTGGCCGGTACGTCGACCGCGCGATTCGCGGCTCCACGTTGAGCGCACTGAGGGCCAGCACTGCCAGGGCGGTGTCGAACACCTGAGGCGGCGCGGTGGCGTCGGGCCCCCAGCCGCCGTTCGCCGCCTGGCCGGTGCGCACGAGGCTGAGCGCCGAGCGGCGCAGGCCATCGGCCATGACGTCGCCGGTGAGATCGAGCGCGAGCAGCAAGGACGATGCTTCGAATACGGTCTCGACCGTCATCCCCCGCAGCCAGCGGTCGGCCTGGACGATCGTGAAGTGGTCAGGCAGCATGCCGGACGCAATCAGCGACGTGCGCGCCGACCAGGTCGCGAGAATCGTGCCGTAGGTCGCGGGGGAGCCGAGGCCCTGGGATTGGTCGAGCTCCCAGGATCCGTTGGCGGCCTGCTCGGCGACCAGCAGCTTCGCGGCGGCTTCCAGGTCGGTGCTGGCGGCCTTGCCGTGCCGCTCGGCGACCGCCAGGGCGCTGGCCAACTGCACCCGCGCGAGGCGCTGGTCGGCGAAGCCGCTTGGCGTCTTGTCCTGATCCCACGTCGCCGGCTTCTTCAGGAAGTTGAGCGTCTCGTCCAACGAATCGCCCACGTCGTAGCCACGCGCGCCGGCTTCGAGCAGCGCACGGATGGCATCGCCACTTCGCCAGTTCGACAGAGACGCACGCAGGAAAACGACCCCCTTGGCAATGACGGGAGACGAGACGGCGGGTTGCCGCCTCACCACAGGCCCGCCTTGCCAGTCACCGAGGCGATCAGCTTCGCCGGGTCGTAGCCAATGCCTTGCTTGAAGACCGTCTCGACCTTGCGGATGTCGGCGATCGTTGCGGCAGGGTTGCCGTCAATCACGACGAGGTCGGCCTGCTTGCCGACTGCCAGGCTGCCCACGCGGGCGTCGCGCCCCAGGTAGCGTGCGCCGTTCAGGGTCGAGATCGAGATCGCCTCGAGTGGCGTGAAGCCGGCGTCCACGAACAACTCGACCTGGCGCTGATTGGCAAAGCCGGGGATCACGCCGCCGCCACCGGTGGGATCGGTGCCGGCAATCAGCAGGCCGCCCGCCCTGGCGAAGGCGCGTTCGAGCGCCATGCCCTTGGGAAACAGCGTCGTGTAGATCGATTCCCTGTTCTGGGCGGTGCGCGCGTAGTTCTGTTCGAACTGCTCGCGCAGTTGCGGCGTCAGCACCTCGAGGCCGGGCGGCTTGGGCCGGCCCGGCGTAAACGTCTCGAAGACCGTCAGCGTCGAGGTCACCGCGACGTTGTGGTCGATCAGGGTCTTGACCAGCGCCTTGAACGGCGCGCCGTTCTCATCAAGGGCAGCGATGGACTTCTGCCCGACGCCCTGACCGGGGCAGGTGTCCGGTTTCTTGTCCGTGACGAAATCTGTGGCCGCGAAGAACCCGTGCTCGAGGTTGTCGATGCCGAGTGCCGCGGCTTCGGCATAGGTCACCGAGCACAGGTGGCCGGTGACCTTGATGCCGCGGCGGTGGGCCTCGTTAACCGCGGCGGCCAGCTCGCCGCGCGTGATCTGCATGTAGAGCTTGAGCGACGTGGCGCCCTCGTCTGACCAGTACTGGACCTGCCGGCGCGCGTCTTCCGGTCCCTTGAGCGTGCGCATCTGGATAAACGAGTTGGGCCCGTTCAGGTACGGCGCGGTTGCGTCGATGGCCGGCCCTGGCTTCTGGCCGCTCTCGATCAGCTTCGCCATGTTCAGGTCCATGAAGCCGTTGACGTTGCCGCCGGTGCGCATGGTGGTCACGCCGCCAGACAAATAGAGCCGCGAGAAGCTCTCGCCCAACTGGCCGTACACGCCAGGACCGTTCGGGTAGTAGAGGTGCTCGTGCACCATCACCAGCCCCGGAATCACGCTCTTACCGGTGAGGTCGATGGTGGTCGCGCCGTCAGGTATCGCCACGCGACCGAAGTCGCCCATCGCGGCGATGTTGCCATCGCGAAGGACCACGGTCTGGTCCTCGCGCGGCGCCGCGCCGGTGCCGTCGATCACGCGGGCGTGCGTCAGCACAATGACCGGGGCGTCGGTCGTGATGTACGCCCTGACGGCCGGCGCGAGTTCCGGCCGCTGCGCGGTGATGTCGTAGGTCGTGGCCGCCGTCGCCATCAGCGCCAGCGCCACGGGTGCGAATCTCATGGTTCCAGATGTTACCCTCGACGCTTCGCGGAGTCAGGCCAGAGGTGGACGTGTGTGTATAATGTCCGTTCCTGTCGCTTAGATAGCCAATCTGCGCAAATTTCGGCAACGGACCAGGGACATGACCACCATCCGCCAACTGCGCACGTCGTTCCTCGTCGCCGCCCTCGCGTTGCTCACCGGGACGGCTTCGTCCGACGGGCTGGCGGGTGCCGAGCGCCTTGGGATTCAGCGCACGCCCAACGGCTACCGCGTGCCGGTCTACGGCATGTCGTTCACGCGTAATGCTGAGGGCACCCTGGGCACCGAGTGCGCGCGGCTGACGGCGCCGCAGCTCGAGGCCGCCCGGTTCAGGCCCGCAGTCAGCCGGGCCCTGATGGTCAGCTACCCGCACGCCACGATCCAGGCCGCCTCGGGCGCGACCTTCACCATCATCTACACCGACGCCGAGGGCACCGGCTTCAACGACCCGGCCCGGGGCGCCGCACGGAAGGCCGCGATGCAGGCGTCTGTGGCGGCGTGGTCGGCGGTGCTGCAGGGCACGGTGCCAATCGTCGTCGACGCGAAGATGGAGACCCCGGAAGACCCGGAGAGCACCTTGCTGGCCTCGGCCGGCCCGATTGACTTCTTCGACCTCGATGGCGTGGCCGTGCCGAGTGCCCTGGCCGCGCAGGTCCGTAACCGCAGTCTCAACAACGGCGGGGCAGACATCCAGGTCCTGGTCAACGAGACGGTCGACTGGGATTACGCCATCAACGGCGCCGCGGCTCCAGGCAAGGCCAGCTTCGTCTACACGATGATTCACGAGGTCGGCCACGGACTCGGCTTTCTCGACAGCTTTGATGTGTCAACCGGCCAGCTGATGAATTCGATTCCGTTTCCTTACGACGTGTTCGTGAATCGCGGGTCCGCGGGAGCCGATGTCGTCGCCAACCACGGCCCCGAGCAGGTGCTGGCGGACCTGACGAGCAACGACCTCTTTTTTAGTGGCCCCAAGGCGGTCGAGGCCAGCGCCAGGTCGATCCGGCCGCTGCCGATGGTGAAGTTGTACGCGCCCGATCCGTATGAGCCGGGCTCCAGCATCGCGCACCTGGACCAGGACACCTACGCTGACTTCAAGACCGGGCTGATGACGCCGCGAGACTTCGGCTCTGGCACCAACAAGATCGACATCCTTACCCTGGGCATCATGGCCGACATCGGCTACCAGCTCGTTCCCGGTGCGGCAACCGCACGCACGCCCCGTCGATAGCGCGGCAGCGTCTCGACCGCGTACGGGCGTCAACTGCGCTACCTCTGCAGCAGATAGGTCATCTTCACCACGAGCTGGCGATCCTGCTTGCCGAAAATGTCGGCCGGCAGGCCGGTCTGGGATAGGTCGTTGTAGACGACGTAGAGGTCGCTGCCGGGACGATAGATGAAGTTGAAGCGGACGTTGTTGGTAATCTCGTGGGTCGAGGTGTTGTACTGGGTCAGGCTGCGGATGGTCATCCGCGGCGAGAACGTGTAGTCAACCCGCAGCGTTGACAGGTTGACCAGGAAGTTGCCCCACGGCATCTGCACGTCGTTGCGGTTGTACTGCAGCTCGGTTGAAAACCGGCTCGACGCGCGAATGCCGGCCGCCGCGGTGATGGTCAGGCGGGTGCCGTCGTAGAACTGGCTGGGCGACACCGTGACGCGCTCGTAGACCCGCTTGCCGGGGCTGGTGTTGAAGGTGAACATCCACTCGTTCATCTGGTAGCTCCCGGATGGGATCACCACCGCGGGCCGGATTCGGAACGGCTGGTCGAGCACGTCCAGCGTCTGCTGGAAGACCACGTTGATGAAGGAATCGTCGCGCAGCGTCGTGCCCAGCATGTAGTGGTGCTGCCGGCCGATCATTCGGTTGGCCTGGTCGGTGGTGTAGGTCAGCACATACATCGGCTCGAACAGCTTGACGCTGCCTCTCGTCGGCCGCGGGGTCGGCCCGAAGTAGGCCTTGGTGGTGCGGATGCCGGTGCGCTGCACGAAGCCGGCCTCGGCGTTGAAGTTCTCCTGCACGTCGAGGTAGTTCAGCCACAGGTTCCACTTCGGGTCGCGGTAGGCGACGCGCCCGTAGTAGGCCAGGTCGTTGCCGTCCTTGCCCGGGGTCTGGGTCTTGGCGAGGTACGAATTGATCTGCAGGTTGGCGCTCGGCGCCAGGACGGCGTCGACGCCGAAGGTGCGGTTGAAATGGGTGCTGCCCTCGAGCGTGTCCTTGTTGATGAACAGCGCCCCGACCCGCGAGCGCCGGAACACATCGCGGCTGTAGCGGCTTACGAAGAAGTTGTCGCCGGGCCGGCCGAACTGCGAGTCGGTCTGGATGTCGAGCACGCCGATGTTGTTCTTGCCCGACTTGCCGGCCAGGCGCACGCCGCCGAGGATGGGGATAGGCGTGCCCGCGTCCGAGAGGCCGATGCGCCGGCTGAAGAAAAGGTCGGTCTGCACCGGCGCCGAGGTGAAGGCCGACCCCGTGCCCATGGTGAAGAAGTTGGAGTTCTCCAGGAAGAAGTCGCGCTTCTCCGGATAGAACAGGCCGAAGCGGGTCAGGTTGACCTGCTGCTCGTCCACCTCAACCTGCGCGAAGTCGGTGTTGAGCGTGATGTCCATGTTCAGGCCGGCCGTGACGCCGTAGCGCGCATCAAGGCCCACGTCGTGGATGGCATCGAAGGACGACACCGTGGGCGACGTTCTCAGGTTGCGGCCGCCGCCCACGAAGAACGGCTTCAGCCGCAGGTCGAGCCCGCGGCTGATGCCCGACAGGCCCTGCAACTCGCCGGCCAGGCTGACCTTGGTCAGCGTGTAGGCCTTGGGAATCGCCGCCCACATCACGGTCTCGTTCTTGCGGCGGATGTGGCGCTGGAAGTTGATGCCCCACACCTGGGCATCCTTCGGCACGAAGCGCACCGTGCTGAACGGGATCGCGATCTCCGCCGTCCAGCCGTCAGGCAGGATCCTGGCCGCCGCATCCCAGATGCCGTCCCAGTTGCGATTGATGTTGGCGGTGGTGCCGCGCCCGCCGCCTTCGCCCTCGTCGAAGATCTGCTGCTCGAGCTTGGCGCCGAGCGGGGTGGTCAGGAACATGTAGCCGTTGCGAGAGTCGTGGAAGGTATCAACGATGATTTGGAAGTTGTCCTCGTCGAACAGGCGGTCGGCATCGCGGCGCATCTCGGTGGCGCTGACCGGCAACGACGCGTAGGCGCGCACGCCGATGAACAGGCGGCCCTTGTCGTAGAGCACCCGCACCTCGGTGCGATCGGACGCCGGCAGGCCCTCGCGCGGCTCCTGTTGGACGAACTGGTCAACGACATTCGCGGATGCCCACACCGCCTCGTCCAGCACACCGTCGATCGTGGGGACCGCGGTGGCCAACACCGCCCTGACCGATGGCCGTTCGCCACTGAGCGGTGCCGCGGCCGGTTGCTTGGCCGATAGGTCGGCCGGCGCCGCGGGAGGATGAACGTGCTCCTGGGCAGCGGACACTGATGGCAGGCTCGCCAAGGCGATGGCGAGAAGACAACACGAGACAAACTGGGGCGTCATGGACACGCCCATTTTATCCGCGCCCCCGTTCCGCTTACAGCGCGGGACTACCGAACGCGCTCGACGTAGCCGTCGCCGGTGAACATTCGGATCACCTTGCCGCCCTCTTCCACGAACCGGACAATCTCGCCGACTGGTCCGCCGCCCACGGGCGCCACGTAGCGGAACTGGCCGTTGCCAATCGGCTCCAGCCGGATCGGACTATCGAGGTTCGCCGCATTCGGGTTGATGATCACCAGCCGCTGGTTGAGTTCGATCACCTGCGACTCGCCGCCGCGGCCGCGATAGAGCCCGGCGAACCGCGACCACGATGGGTCCCACGTCATGGTCATGGCTGGCGCGGGAGTGGCCGCCTTCGCCACCGCCTCGCCCACCGTGTTCATCAACTGTGTCGCGATCGCGCCCGGGTTGGCATCGTCCGCATTGGTCAGCACGATCACGCCGACCTTGCCTTCGAGCTGCATCACCGTGTTGGTCTGATAGCCGGGATAGCTGCCGCCGTGCGACACGTACACCTTGTCGCGGTCGCGGCGTACCGCGAAGCCAATGGCGTTACCCTGCGTCCAGTTGTTCTCGAGCATACGGACACGGTGCATCTCGCGCAGTGAGCCGGTGCTCAGGATCTGGCGGCCGCCCATGCGTCCTTTCCGGAACTGCGCCGACACGAACTTGGCCATGTCGTCCACGGTTGAGGTGATCCCGGTCGCCGCCGCCATGCCGCGGGCGTCGATGAACGGATTGACGGCGCGCGTGCCGTCCGGCATCAGCCGGCCGTAACCGACCGCGAGACCACTGACGTTCTGGTCGACGCTGGACGAGGACATCCCGAGCGGCGCGTAGATGTGCTGCTGCACGTAGTCGGCCCATTGCTGGCCGCTCACGGTTTCGATCACCATTCCGGCGATCGCAAACGCGAGGTTGGAATACTTCCAGCGCACGTCTGGAGAGAACGGCGCCTGCCGCTCAGCCATCAGTTCGCGCAGTTGTTCGGTGGAGGGGAAGTCAAAGGTCGTCCAGTGCGAGCCCGCTTCGCGCGGCAAGCCCGAGCTGTGGGTCAGTAACTCTTCGATCGTGATCGGCGGATCATCGGACTCGGCGGGCTTGACCTGGAACCATGGCAGGTACTTCGACACCGGGTCGTCCAACCGCAGCTTGCCCTGCTCGCGCAGCTGCATGATGGCAGTGGCCGTGAACAGCTTGCTGTGCGACGCCATGCGGAACCGGGTCTGCGGCGTCATCGCCACCTTCTGGCCGGTGTCGGCAAAGCCGAAGCCGGCTGCCCAGACCAACTCCTGATCGGCGACCACGCCGACCGCGATGCCCGGCAGGTGTCGCGACACGATCTGGCCTTCGAGCCAGGCGCTGAACAACCGCTGCGCGCCCAACACGTCGGCGTCGCGAGCGATGGTCGCGGCGGCCGCCGGCGCCTGCGCCCGCAAATGCGAATGAGGCGCGCCAACCAGCAGCACGCACAACACGCCGGCGGTCATCACCAACCGGCCAAGAGTTGAGAGCGACATCGCTAACCTCCAGCAGCAGACGGGTTTCGTGAGCGGCAGTCTACCCCGGCGATGAGATGGAAAGAAGCTGCGGTGCCGGGCCGGGCTCAGCCGGTGACGGCGAACAGCGGCGGGTGCTGCACTCGGTTTGCTGACTGGTCCTGCCACGCCTTGGCCAGCGCGACCAGGTCGCCCTCGCGATACAGGTGGCCTGAGAACATCACGCCAGCCGGCGATCCATTCGACTTGAGACCGTTGGGCACCGCGATCGAGGGATGTCCCGTCAGGCTCATTACCGGGTTGAGGCTGGTGCGCGAGTCGAGCGTCAGGGTGGTGAACATCACCGCGTCGACCGCGCTCATGGCCCGCGCCACCTCCTGCATGATCACCGCGCGCCGACGGTTGGCCTGCAGGTAATCGACCGCCGTCACCAGTTGGCACGCGCGCAGGTAGCGGCTGGTGCGCGGCCGCAGGCCCTGGTGCTGGCCCGACACCGTGAAGCTGTCGAACGCCGCCGCCCGCTCCACGTACTCGATGAAGTAGCTGAGGTCGCCGCTCGGAAACGTCAGCGCGTGCATCGTGCAGCCCAGTCGCTTCAGCCCGGCGAGCGCGCGGCTGTTGTTGGCACGCTGGTCGGCGTCGGTGTCCGCCTCGAGCATCGCCGGCACGTAGCCGATGCGCTTCGGATAGCGACCCGGCGTCGCGTCCCACGCGACCGGCGCCTCTCGCACCGCGAGGTCTCGGTGGTCCGCTCCCGCGATGGCGCGCAGCACGATCGCACAGTCCTCGGCATGCCGGCACATCGGGCCAATCTTGTCGAGCGTGGTGCCGGCGGCCATCACGCCGTAACGGCTGACGCGACCGAACGTCGGCCGCAGGCCGACAATGCCGCAGCGGACGGCGGGGGAGAGAATCGAGCCACCGGTGTCGGTGCCGATGGCGAACCCGACCAGCCCGGCGGCGGTCGCCGCACCCGATCCGGCTGATGAGCCGCTGGAGCCCTCCGACAGATTCCACGGGTTGTTGGTGCGCCCGCCGGCCCACTGATCGCCAAACGCCATCTCACCGGTGGTCAGCTTGGCGACGAGCACCGCACCGGCCTGGTGCAGCCGCTCGACGACGGCGGCGTCTTCGTCGAAGGCCTGCCGTTCGAGTGGCGGCGCCCCCCAGCGGGTGGGGTATCCCTTGGCGGACATGATGTCTTTGACGCCGTACGGCACTCCGTGCAGCACACCGCGATATTTGCCGGCGGCGAGCTGCTTGTCGGCCGCTGCGGCCTCTGCCAGCGCGCGCTCTTCGGTCAACTGCGCGACGCAGTTCAACTGGCCGTTGTAGCGCTTCACTCGCGCCACGTACATCGTCGTCAATTCGACGGAGGTGACTTGTCGGGACTGCAGCAGGTGGGCCAAGTGCGTCACCGGCCAGAAGGCGACGGCTTCGAGATTCAGCGGACGACGCACGCGAGGCGTGGGTGCGGGGCGAAACGTGGCCGTCGGCATCGGCCGTGGCGCCACCCCTGGTGGGTTGGGGTCGAAGTGAATCGGCAGCGGCGAGGCGTTGGTCAGCGCCGGCTTGTCGATGCCTTCAGCGCCCCGCGCGAGGCTCGACAAGGAATCCACCAGGTCCTGGCACTCCTCATCGGTCCAGTCGAGCCCGGCCAGCCGCGCCGACTCGCGGACCATCTCGAGCGTGACCTTCTTGGTGCCCGGCTGCATCTGCGCCCACAGCACGCCGGGCAGCAGGGTGTGGCCGAATCCGGTGGTGGCGAAGAAGGCGAGCAGGGCGCGGCGATCCAGCATGGGGCAGATTCTAGCGCCAATGTCACGGGCCGGATCAGTGTGGTGTCCGCCTTTGGGCGGACCGGCAGGAGCTGGTTACGGCTTGCCGATGCGATAGAGCGAGGTCGCCGTGCGGATGAAGAGGCTGTCGCGGTCGATCGCCGGCGAGGCCATCGTGAACTCGTCGAGCACGTTCCGGCCGATCACCTTGAATTCGGGCCCCGCCTGGATCACGTAGGTGGTGCCGTCCTCGCTCATCGCAAACAGTTTGCCGTTGTAGGCCCAGGGCGATGCGGTGAAGCCGCTGGCCGTCGGATCGAGCCGGACCTTGGTGTAGATCTCCTGGCCGGTTTTCGCGTCGTGAGCGGTGAAGAATCCGCGATCGAACAGCGTGTAGTAAAAGTCGCCGTAGATGATCGGCGAGGGGTTGTACGGTCCGCCTTGTGGCAGCGACCAGGCGATCGAGCCGCTACTGGTCTCGCCTTTGGCCAGCGAGATGTCACCCGACGCTCCGGGCTTGACGGCGTAGACCGGGCGCGTGGCATCGCCGACATAGCCGGAGGTCACATAGAGCAGTCCGAACTTCGAGAACGGCGTGGGAATGGCGATGCTCGACATGGGGCCGAGCTGCCACAGCAGCTTGCCCTCGAGGTCGTACGAGCGGATCTTGCCCGTGGCCGCCGTTACGATCTCTGTGCGCCCGGCGTGTTCCCAAATGTACGGCGTCGCCCAGTTGCTGCCTTCCTTGCGGTCAACACGCCACACTGTCTTGCCGGTCCTGGCGTCGAGCGCCGTCAGGTAGGACTGCTGGTCGTTGTCGTTGACCAGATACAGCCGGCCGTTGTGCAGCACCGGCGACGCGGCAGTGCCCCAGCCGTTGCGGGTGGGGCGGGGCTCGATCGGCGCCGACCACGCGAGCTCGCCGCCGAGGGTGTAGGCGTAGAGGCCCACGTTGCCGAACAAGACGTAGACCCGCTGGCCGTCGGTCACCGGCGTTTCAGAAGCGTAGGAGTTCTTGACGTGGCGCGACATCGGCAAGCCGCGGCGGGCCTCGCGTTCCCAGACGATCTTGCCGGTGCCGCGGTCGAGCGCGTAGACCATCCAGCGATGTTCCACCGTCGGTGCCGGGCGTTCGCCGCCGAAGTAGAGGCCCCGCCGCGGTGCTTCAGTGTCTCCGGCCGGCACCACCGACGTCAGGAAAATGCGATCGCCCCACACCACCGGCGACGACCACCCGTGGCCGGGAATGGCGGTCTTCCACCGTACGTTGCTGGTGGCGCTCCAGCTCTCGGGCAAGCTCGCCGAGTCGGCTGCCACCCCCGTCGCCCCGGGTCCACGCAACTGCGGCCACTGCTCGCCGTAGGCGACAGTCCCAAGCGCCAGCACGACTGTCGCGAGCAGCACCCGAGGCACGTTAGGCACGTTAGGCACCCTACTCCGGCAGATCTTCGCCCTTTGGTTCAGGCAAGAAGAAGCTGGTGACGAGCCCCGCCGCGTAGACGAACGTCACGGTGATGGTCGCGGCGTACGCCAGTCGTGTTGAGGGCAGGTCGCCCGGCATGTAGTTCACGAGCTGCGTCGTGATGAACGCAAAGCTCGTCCCGATCATGCGGCCGCCGATGTTCGCGGCGAACCCTTCACCGGTGCCCCGCAGGTGAGTGGGATAGACGCGAGGTAAGTAGTTACCCCAGAAACTCAATTGGCCCACGGTAAAGACGCCGGCCAGGAACATGCCCCACTTGGTCATCTCGAGGCTGTTGGTGGCGGCGTACCAAAAGACGAACGGGATGATGATCAAGCCCGGGATCTGGAACGTGCGGATCAGCTTGCGCCGCGACAGGATCCGCAACGCCAGGAACGCGAGCAGGAAGCGGCCGGCGAGCCCGCCGAACTCCTGGTAGGCCTGCACCAGGCTGGCCGTCTGTTGCTGCTGCGGCACCGCCAGCACGCGCACCTCGTCCAGGCCCGGCACGATCCGGGGCATCTGTTGGATGGCGCCGAACGCCGCGCCGTACGCGAACGCAAACATCAGCGTGGTGACGATGGTGGTGCGCCGCAACTCAGGCGTGAACAGTTGTGCGAGCGATGGCCGCCGCAGCGTGCCCGCGGCCTTCTTGGCCTGCCAGGCCGGCGACTCGGGCAGGAACGGCCGGATGATGATCAGCGGCAGCGCGGGAATGACGCCCGAGATCAGCGTGTAGCGCCAGGGCGAATGACCGCCGGCGATCTCCGGGAACGAGTTCGCATAGGTGACGGCGATGGCGTACGCGCCGGTGACCATGAGGCCGCCGACCGACGAGAACGCCTGCGTGTAGCCGAGCGCCGCCTCGCGCTGCTTGGCGTCGGGGAAGATCTCGGCGATCCAGGCGACCGCGGCGACGAACTCGACGAAGACGCCAATGTATGTGGTCGAGCGGAAGAACAGCAGCCACTCGATGCTGGTCGCGAACCCGGCCGCAAAGGCCGAGAAGGCGTAGAGCAGGATGCTGTACACCAGCACGCTGCGCCGGCCGAACCGGTCGGTCAGGTAGCCGCCCAGCAGGCCGAAGGCGCCGCCCACGAGCGCCGGGACCCAGAAGAACATCCCGACCCAGAAGTTGAAGTCTGGGGTGCCCGGACGGGCGCCGGTCAGCTCGGCAATCGCCGGCCCCACCACCAGCGGCGCCATCAGGATTTCGTAAATGTCGAACGCAAAGCCCAGGGCGGCAACGCCGCAAATGAGCCATTGCAGGGGAGTCAGTGTGGGACGGGGAATGTTGGGCATGCGTCTAAGGGGGCGTATCAACGAAAATGACGGCCTTCACCATGCTCGCTCTCCGAAGCCATAGGGGCCGTTCCGTAGGAACGGCCCGCTCGAGATGTCGAACATTCTCTCCACAGAAGTGGGGACAAGTCGCGACACGTCTTGCGTCGGCCGCGCGTAGTATACGAGACGGGAGCTGATTATCGTGCGTTTCGTGATGACCCTACTTACGCTTCTCGTGGTCCCGGCGTTGACCGCCGCGGCCCAGACCTCGGGTACCCTGTCGGGCCGCGTCGAGGACCCGACCGGGGCGGTCGTGCCCGGCGTGTCCATTTCGGTGCGCCACCTGGAACGGGGCGTCGAGCGCGACACCGTGACCGGCAGCGACGGCCGGTTCGTCCTGGCCGCCCTACCCGTCGGCGCCTACGATGTGCGGGCCGAACTGTCCGGGTTCAAGCCGGTCGTCCGCCAGGGCGTGGCCCTGACCGTCGGCGAGGCGGTCGCGATCGAGTTCACGCTCGAGGTTGGCGGCCTGGCCGAGGCGGTCAATGTGGTGGGCGCCGCGCCGGCCGTGAATACCCGCACCGGCGAGCTCAGTTACCTGGTCGAGGCGCGCACGATCGAGCAGCTCCCCCTGAATGGGCGTAACTACACCGACCTGGCGTTCCTGCAGCCGGGGGTCACGCCGTACCCGTATCGCGACGGCGGCTCGGTCGTGGCGCACGGTCTCGGCATGTCGGTGAATGGCCAGGACCCGCGCGCGAACGTCTACCTGCTCGATGGCACCCTCCTCAACGACATGACCAACGGTCCCGCCGGCAGCGCCGCCGGGACGTCGCTTGGCACCGAGACCGTGCAGGAGTTTCGCGTCGAGACCAACGCCTACGGCGCCGAGTTCGGCCGCATGAGCGGCGGCCAGGTGAACGTGATCACCAAGGCCGGTTCCAACACCCTGGGCGGCACGGCCTACGAGTACCACCGCAACGACGCGCTCGATGCGCGCAACTACTTCGACGTCGGCACCAAGCCGGCCTTCACGCGCAACCAGTTCGGCGTCACGGCCGGCGGCCCGGTGCGCGAGAACAAGCTGTTCTACTTCCTGGGCTACGAAGGCCTGCGGGAAAACCTGGGCCGCACCATCACTTCGGCGGTGCCCGACGCCAACGCGCGTCGCGGCCTGCTGCCCGACCCCGCGAACCCGGGGCAGTTCATCAACGTCGGCGTCAACGCCGCGGTTGCGCCGTATCTCAACGAGTACCCGGTCCCGAACGGCGCGAGCCTTGGCGACGGCACCGCGCTCCACAGCTTCCAGTTCGATCAGACCATTGACCAGAACTTCCTGCAGGGCCGGGTGGACTACAACCTGTCGCCGGGCAGCCAGTTTTTTGCGCGTTATACGCTCGATGACGTGGACCAGCGGTTGCCGCTCGACTACCCGCAGTTTCCGCGTGCGTTCGTGTCGCGCAACCAGTTCTTCACGGCCGAACTGAAGCAGGCGTTCTCGTCGAACCTGCTCGCCAGCTACCGCGGCGGCTACAGCCGCACCCGCGTGGGGCAGGACGTCGAGGCCAACACCACGCTGCCGCCCTTCGTGCCAGGCCGCGAGTTCATGGGCAACATCGACGTCGGCGGCCTGCAACGCTTCGGCACACAGGCCTCGGTGGACGTGCGCTTTCTGCAGCAGGTCACCAGCCTGTCGGCCGACTTCGTGTGGACCCGCGGCCGCCACCTGATCCGCACCGGCGCGCTGGCCGAGCACTATCAGCAGGACATGGTCAACCCGACCTTCAGCCTGGGCACCTACTCGTTTGCCAACCTGCGCGCGTTCATGGAGAACCGCGCGACCAGTTTCATCGGTCTCACACCCGTGGCGCAGTTCGGCCGGCAGTGGCCGTTCTGGCTGGCGGGCGGCTACGTGCAGGACGAGTTTCACGCGCACGAGCGGCTCACGGTCACCGCCGGCCTGCGTTACGAATTCATGACCATGCCCATCGACACCGGTGGTCACGATTCGGCGCTGGTCAACTTCACCGATCGCACGGCGACTGTCGGGCGGCTCTACGAGAGCGCCGACTACAACAACTTCTCGCCTCGATTTGGTGTGTCGTGGGATGTCGCCGGCGATGGCCGCACGGCGGTGCGCGGCGGCTATGGCCTGTACTACGCGACCAACAGCTCGCAAAACCTGATCGTCACCGTCACGAACCCTCCCGACACCCCGCGTGTGGTCTACCAGGCGCCGACGTTCCCGAACCCGCCGTTCGAGCGTGCCTTTGGCCTGTCGATCCGCCCGGTGCAGTGGGACGGGGTGACGCCGTCGATTCACGTCTGGAACGCCAACGTCCAGCGCGAGCTGCCCGGGCAAATGGCGCTGACGCTCGGCTACGCCGGCTCGCGCGGTTACGACCTGCTGCGCAGTAGCGACCTCAATACCGCCGTGCCGACGACCGGCGCCGATGGCCGTCCGTTCTTCCCCGCGGGCGGGCCGCGGCAGAACACCGCCTGGACCACCATCGAAGCCAAAACCTCCGACGGCGACTCCTGGTACAAGGCTTTGATCGTCGACCTGCGGCGGCGCTTTGCCGACGGCTGGTCGTTCCAGGCGTCGTACACGTGGTCCGACTCCGAAGACACCACGCAGGCGTCGACGTTCTTCTCCGACGCCACCAACGGCACGACCTCGGCGTTTCCCGAGTACCTCGACGGCTACAACCGCGGGCCGTCCGACTTCGACGTTCGGCACAACTTCGTCGCGAACGCGACCTGGGACATCCCGTGGGGCCGCGACCTGACCGGCGCCGCCGGCGCCGTCCTGGGCGGGTGGCGCCTCTCGGCCATCGGCACCTATCGCAGCGGCTATCCGCTCACGGTGTTCGTGCAGAACAACCGCTCGCGATCGCTGTGGCAGCCGTCGCTCGGCCCCGGCATTGGCCGCGACCGCCCCAACTACGCGCCGGGTTTCAGTGCCGGGAATGCCGTGACCGGCAATCCCGCACAGTGGTTCAACCCGCTCGCGTTTGCGCTGCAGCCGGCGGGCACGTTCGGCAACACCGGACGCGGCGATTTGCGCGGGCCGGACCTGCGCGTGGTGGATCTGGCCATGAGCAAGGACTCGACACTCGGCGGCTCGCGCCGCCTCGAGTTGCGGGTCGAGGTGTTCAACCTCTTCAATCGCGCCAACTTCGGCGTGCCCAACCTGACCGCTTTCGCCGGCGCTGCCGACGGCGAGGCCGCGCTTGGCAGCTTCGGTCGCATCCGCAACACCGTGACCTCGGCCCGCCAGGTGCAACTGGGCGTGCGCCTGCGCTTCTGATTGCCGCCCGCGAAACAGGAGTTCACGAGATCAGGAGTAACTCCTATTCTCCTGATCTCCTGTTTACGTGGCAGAATCGGGCGCGAGTTTCAAAAGGAGAGCCAGTATGTGGATAGCGTTGGCCGCGAGCGCGGCGTTGTCGTGGGGGTTGTACGGAGCGTCGCTCCATAGGGGGCAGACCGAGTTGGGCAACCCGATGCGCGCGATGTTGTGCGTAGGCGTGGCCTACTTCCTCATTGCCGTGCTGGTGCCGGCCGCGGCCCTCACGCAGCAGGGCGAGTGGCGCAACTTCACGGTCACCGGCACCGCCACGGCGACCATCGCCGGGATGCTCGGCGCCCTGGGCGCGGTGTGCATCACCTATGCCTTCCGCAACGGCGGTACCCCCACCATCGTCATGCCGCTGGTCTTCGGCGGCGCGCCGCTCATCAACGTGATCGCGACCATGATCATGCACCCGCCCAAGACAGCCCCGAGCCCGATGTTCTTTGTCGGGGTGGTGATGGCTGCCGCCGGCGCCGGCATGGTGCTCTACTACCGCCCCGCGCCGTAGGGCCGCCGATTCAAGGGCAGCCACCGATTAGGCGCAGATTAGTCACAGATTTATCTATGTGTTTGGCCCATTGATCTGTGTTTAATCTGTGTGAATCTGCGGCTGTGATCGGTGGCCCGTAAACGAGACGGCGGGTCGGTGGGTATTGTTATCCGAGGTTCTATGCGAAACGTGCTTGGTCTGACGACGGTCTTGCTGGTTGTGGCTAGTACTGCCGGGCTGGCTCAAAACTGGCCCCACTGGCGTGGCCCCTCGCACGACGGGGTCAGCAAGGAAACCGGGCTGCCCGTCTCCTGGAGCGCCACCTGCGCCGACGCGCCGGTCTCCGGCGGCGACGGCGGCAGCGGCAGCGGCGGCCCGTTCTCGGCCGACGAGGCCGAGCCCGCGCAGTTTCCCGGCGGTGGCGGCAAGCAGGGCCGACCCATCGTCCCTACGGTCTGCAACAACATCGAGACCAAGAACATCGCGTGGCGGCTGCCGCTGCCGGCCTACAGCGGCTCGACGCCGATCATCTGGGGCGACACCATCTTCCTGAACGTCGCGACGGCCAGCAATTCCGGCGTGCTCGAGCTGTGGTCGATCGATCGCAACAAGCAGGCCGTCAACTGGAAGCGCCCGCTCACCAACTCCAATCACATGGAGCGCAAGCAGAACATGTCGTCGCCCTCGCCGGTGACCGACGGCAAGTACGTGTGGGTGATGACCGGCCTCGGCGTGCTCAAGGCGTTCGACTTCGGCGGCAAGGAAGTCTGGGCGCGCAACATCCAGGCCGACTACGGCAAGTTCGGCTTGAACTGGGGCTACGCGTCTTCGCCGCTGCTGAAGGGAGACGCCCTCTACGTGCCCGTGCTGCACGGCATGAAGACGGACGACCCGTCGTACATCCTCAAGATCGACAAGCTGACCGGCAAGACCGTGTGGCGGGTCGAGCGTCCGAACCCGGCCGTGCACGAGTCGCCTGACTCGTACATCACGCCGGCCTGGATTGAAGCGAACGGCCGCGCGGAGCTCATTATCACTGGCGGCGACGTGGTGTCGGGTCACGACCCGGCCACCGGCAAAGAGTACTGGCGCGCCGACGTGCTGAATCCCGAGCGCAACGGCGCGTACCGCATTGTCGCGTCGCCGACCATCGTCAACGACTTGATCATCGCGCCGACGCGCGTGAATCCGTTGACCGCCATGCGGCCCGGCGGCAGCGGGGACGTGGCGAAGACCCACGTGGCGTGGCAGTTCGCGCAGGGGCCCGACGTGCCAACACCCGTGAGCGATGGCAAGTTGCTCTACATCGTGCGCGACACGGGCGTGGCCTTCGCGCTGGATGTCAAGACGGGTGCAACCGTCTATGGCCCCGTCAGGTTGCCGTCTGGCACCTACAGCGCGTCGCCGATTCTGGCCGATGGCAAGATCTACGTCACGACCGAAGAAGACGGGCTGACGACGGTCTACACCGCCGGTCCGAAGTTCGAGATCCTGTCGTCGAACCGCCTGCTGAACGACTGCGCGCCCTACTGCCTGAGCACGGTGGCCGTGTCGGAAGGGCAGCTGTTCATGCGCACATCGTCCTATCTCTGGGCGATCGGCGACCGTTCGACTCGCCCACGGCCGTAGGCCGTCGGCTCGCTCACGGCAAGCCGCGCGTCAGAACGTCCAGGCGATCAGCTTGTCCACGTCCTTGACGATGATGGTCCGTCCCGCGAAGGCGGGATGGGCCCACATCGCCGAGTCGGCGACCGTGTAGCGCCTCACCTCTTCAAACCGCGCCGGGTTCGCGCGGACCACCACCAGCTCGCTGTTGGTCGTGCCCATCAGCAAGTACTCGCCGGCGCGCACGATCGATGCGTTCTCGGCCTGGCGGCCGGGCGTGGTCCACAGCGTCTTGCCGGTGGCGGCATCGATCGCGAAGAAGTGACCGCGGTTCCTCGTCGACAGTCCGTAGACCGCCGTTCCCGACACCGCCGGAGTACTCATGTACATCGGCACGTCCTCGTTGCGCCACGCCGGCGCCGTCGTCCACCTGGTGCCGGTCCTCGTGACGCGGAGCGCAGTGGTGGGGTTTTCGAGGCCTGCGTAAAGCACGAGATCGCCCAGGACCATGGGCGTGACCGAGTTCTGTTCGTACGGTGTCTTGATGGCGACTTCCCACAACCACTGGCCGTTGGCCGCATCGACCGCCACGAGCTTGTTCTGCGACTGCGTGATGACCTGGCGCGTGCCGCCGAGCGTCGCCAGGATGGGCGAGGCATAGGCTGGGCCGTCGCCGGTCCAGCGCCACTTCACCGTGCCGGTGGCCACCTCCATGGCGGTGAGGGCGCCCGCTCCAGGCCCCCCCAGGTAAGCGATGACCGTGGGACCGTCAATAACCGGCGACGAGGCGGTACCGAACTCCGGCGGCGTGGGTGGCGCGTTCTTGCGCCACAGCAGCTTGCCGGTGGCCAGGTCGTGCGCAGAGAAGATGCCGCTGATGCCCAGCGTGAACACGCGGCCATCGGCAATCGCCGGTGTTGATTTCGGTCCCGGCCCATGCCCGAGGGCGGCGGCGTTCATCGTGTACGGAGCCTCGACGCCGTCCTGCCAGAGCTGCTTGCCCGATTGCAGGTCGTACGCCGCAATCACCTCTCGGTTCGCGAGTCGCGAATGGACGACGACGTGGTTGCCGGAGACAACCGGCGAGGCATGCCCAAGCCCCACCGTGGCCTGCCAGCGCCTGGTCAGCTGTGCGGGCCACGTTGCGGGCACGGTGAAAGACGAGGCGACGCCGTCGCGCGAAGGCCCGCGCCACTGCGACCATCCTGGCGCCTGCGCGGAGCCGGACCAAATGATGGCCACGGAAACACCGAAACACAGAAACACGGACCATCGTTTCGAAATGCCCTTAAAGACCAGGCTCGGTGTTGCCGTGTTTCCGTGTTTCCGTGACATGCATCTACTCCGACTTAATCGCTCTAACGATCGGCGTTGCCGTGGCGAGCCGCACGGCAAACAACGACGAGACCACACCGGTCAGCACGACGGCGGACAGCAGCGAGAGCAGGTTGCCGACCGGCACGGCCTGGGCGCGGTCCTGGATCGCCGGCCACACCGCCACGATCGCGCAGGCCGCGCCGAGCAGCGTGCCGCCCACGACCAGCGCGAGCCCTTCCGACAACACCATGCTGCGCACGTTGCCTGGCGTGAACCCGACGGCGCTCAGCAATCCGAGATCGCGCCGGCGCTCGAGCACGTTTCTGGCCAGGACCGCGCCCAGGCCGATGGTGCCCAGCAACAGGCCGAGCGAGCCCAGGGCCTGGAACGTTGCCAGGTAGGTGTTCTCCACCTGGTGGTACGACGCCCAGCGATCCAGCGTGTTGGTCACGTCGAGCCCGTAGTCCGACAGCCGGTCTTCGAGGTGAGACGTCACCTCGGCCTGGTTGGCCGGCGCTGCCTCGATCATCCACACCCGGTAGCCTTCGTGCTTAGGGAACAGGCGGACGAAGTTGCCCTCGCCGATGATGATCTCCGATTGCAGCACGCTGTCGGCGAGGGCGCCGACCATGCGCAAGCGCACGGGTGGCTGGCCTTCGGGTGTGAACTCGAAGTCGTCGCCAATGCCGAGGTGCAGCACGTACATCAACGTGGTTTGATCGGCCACCGCCGCGATCGCGCCATCGTCGAACGTCCGCTCGAGCAGCGTCCACGGATTAGCCTGCTCGTCGGCGGTGGCGGCCATCGACGCCGCAAATGAAAAGCGGGCCTCGTCAACGAAGCCAGGGCCGGGCGCCATGATGCGCGGGTTGGTGGGTTTGTAAAGCGTGAGGCAGCTGGTTTCGTCCCCCGGCCTGAGCCGGAACCGGGTGATTCGCGCGCTGGCGAAGATTGGGTCGTTGGTTTCGAGGCCCAGGCCGTCGCGGCCGTCCGGCAGGTTGGGGTCATGCATCAGCGGCGCGACCGACTCGGCCATCAGCGTGAATCCGCCGGTGCCGGAGGCCTTGTCGCCGCCGCTCACGGGCGCCTTGCGGAAGGCGCCGACGCTGACCAGCACGAAGCAGGCGAACGCAATCAACGCCAGGCTGAGGACCGATCGGCCGGGATTGACCGCGGTGTGGCGGAAGCCGAGCTGCGCCATGCCGGTGAGGCCGCGCGTCAGCGGGCGCGACGTCCGTCGCCGGCGCAACCACACCGACGCGCCGCACAGGCCGGCCACGAGCCAGGCGCCGCCGGCGCCAAAGAAGCCGGCCGTGGGGTTGAGTGCATCGGACGCGGAAGCGATGATGAGTACGAGACCGAGCAGCGCGAACGCGATCGCCACCCAACCCGCCCGACCCGCCCGACCCGCCCGACCCGCCCCAGTCTCCCCTTTAAGCAACGATCGCGCCGACCGGCGGCTCATCTGGCGGACGCCGATCCAGATGGCCAGCACGCCGGCCGCGAGTGCGCCGGCGGCGCCGGCGGCGAGCCACACCGGCGCGACGTGCAGCGCCAGCTTCGTCGTGCCGACCGCGCCCACCCACCAGGTGCGCAGGCCGTACATGATGAGGGCGGCATAGCCGAGCGCCGCGGCGATCCCGATCACCGCCCCAATGCCGGCCAGCACCGCGCCTTCACGGACGAAGGCGTGGCGAATCGCCGCCGGCGTGAAGCCCACCGTCGCCAGCAGTCCCACCTCGCGTGTCCGTTGGTCCAATCCCACCGCGAAGAACAGGTACGCCAGCAGCAGCGCCGAGACGACCAGGAAGAAGCTGAAGTAGAGGAAGTACTCGCCGAAATCGGTGGTGCCCTGCGCGGCGGCCAGCGCCTCGCCGCGCACCGCGCGGGCGGTGAACCCGGCCGAGGCGGGCGGAATGTCGTGTGCGGCCACCGGCGTCGTGCCTGACAGGCGCATCGACGACACGCGTCCGTAGCGCGAGCCCCACAGGCGTTGCCCCTCGGCGAGCGAGATGATCGCCTTGGGCGCCGCCCGGTAACGATCCCAATAGTCTTCGTCCTGCTGGCGGACGCGCTTCAGCTCGACCGGAAAAGGCGGATCCCACGACGTCATGTCGGCGGCATCGCTGATGCCGGGATAGTCGGGTGTCAGCGTGCGGTCGCCGCCGATCCCGGTCATGGGCGTGATCCCCACCAGCGTGAACTTCGCGCTCGACGAGCCCAGGCCATCCGCGTCGGACCACAGGAAGTACTCGAGCGTGACCTCGTCGCCGATGCGGGCCTGCAGGTCGTCGGCCGCCCATTGATTCAGCCAGATCGGCGCGTGGCCAGAGAACGCGGCCGAGGCGGAAGGCCTGCCCACCGTAACGGCGGGAGAAGGCTGTGGCGCGGAGGTAGGGCCGACTGCGCCGATCAGGCGGTTATAGCCATCGAGATCAATCGCAGACACCGTCGAATACGGGATCTCGCGGTCGCCGATCCGGATCGTGTTGGCGACGTAGGTCAGCGCCGGGACGACCAGGCGCCGGTCGCGAGCGGCGAGGTCGGCGATGGTCTCGACTACGTCGTCGGTGAGTAGTCCCGCGCGGGTCTCCACCAGGGTCGTTCCTGCGGTGGTCGTGCGCACGCGAAGGCCAAGATCGTCGAGCGCCGCTGCCGGCGCGATCAGCTCCCGCACCAGTTGCGGGGGATCCACTTCGGCGTCGTCGGTCAACGACAACAGGATGGTGTTGGCGCGATCGCCGAGCCCCAGGTCGCGTTGCAGGCGTCCCATCGGGACGTAGATCGCAAAAACCGCGCCCTGGGTAGGCGCCAGCGAGAACTCGCCAAGCGCCGCGTCGTCGAGCACCCGCGTCACCGTCACGCGGATGCGTTCGCCCGTCGTTTCGCGTCGGCCCTGCAGGCTCGAGAGCGGGATGTCGCTGGGCTTGGCGACCCGCAGCGTAATGGTGTCGCCGGCTTTCGCGCCGACTTCCTGTGCCAGGGCGGCGCTGATGAGCGCGTCACGGCCCGCCACCTCGAAGCCGTCCTGGCCGTGAAACCGGCCGAAGCGCTCGTCGATGCCGTAGACCATCACCTGGCCGGCGGTGCGCTTCGACTCGTCATGAACGACGGCGCCTCCGACGACGACCACCGGTGCCGCGGCGCGCAACACGCGGTAGGCATCGACGCGCGTCCCCATGGGCGTTTGCTGCGGCTGGGCGGCGCGCGTCAGCAGGGTGTCGGCCAGCGCGGTCCGAAAGAACGTCGGCGAGGAGACGATGACGTCGGTGGCGCCGAGGCGGCCGAGCGCGATCTGCTTGAGGCTTTCGCGGACCGATGCGCCGACCAGCAAGGCGCCGGCGAGCACCGCCACGGCGACGGCCACGCCGAGCACCACCATCACGTGGGTGGCGGCGTAAAAGCGCAGACTGGCACGCGTCAGCATGGCTACACCGTCAGAACGCCGCGGTTCATCGACCAGCGTTTGTCGAACCTGGCGCCGAGCGCCTCGCTGTGGGTCACGACCAGCAGCATGGTGTGCTGCTGGGTATGCAGCCGCAGGATCAGGTCGGACACCACGTGGGCGGTTTCGGCATCGAGGTTACCGGTTGGCTCGTCGCACAGCACGAGCCGTGGTTCGCGCACCAGGGCGCGGGCGATGGCGGCCCGTTGCTTCTCGCCGCCTGACAGCGCCGAGGGCAGGTGATCGAGGCGATCGCCGAGACCGACTTGCGACAGCAGCGTCCGGGCGCGTGCGGGGGCATCCTGGTCCGGCGCGCCCACCAACGTTGGCACCAGCACGTTCTCGAGCACGGTGCACTGCGGCAAGAGGCAGTGGTCCTGCAGCACGAAGCCGACCTCGCGGTTGCGAAAGGCCGCGAGTCCCTCGGCATTCAACGTGTACGGGTTGGTGGCGTCGAACTTCACCGTGCCGCTGGTAGGGGGCTCGAGGCCGCCGAGGATGTAGAGCAGCGTGCTCTTGCCGGATCCTGACGGTCCCATCACGCACGCGGCGTCGCCGGGCGCCAGTGTCAGCGAGACGTCCCGCAAGACGACGAGGTCGCCGGCGGGCGACGGGTACGACTTCGAGAGGTTGGTGGCTTCGAGCATTGAATTAACAGGAGGCGACGAGATCAAGAGAAGACCTCCTATTCTCCTGTTCTCTTGTTAAGAATGGCCGCTTCGTAGGCAGACAGCACCCCTCGTGCCATGTGATCCGTCGTGTAGTGCGCGCGCACCCCGGCGGCGCCGTTCTTGCCAAGCTCAGCCGCGCGGGCCGGGTCGCGCCACAGATCGTACAGCGCCTCGGCGACGTGTGCGCCCGATTCAGAGGCGGCGAGCACGCCACCGCCGGTGCGGTTGATCATCTCCGGAAAGGCGCCGTGGTTGGGCTGCACCACCGGGACACCGCAGGCCATGGCTTCGAGCAGGTACAGGCCCTTGGGCTCGTGATAGCCGCCTGGCACCGACAACACGTCGATGTCGTGGAAGAACCCCACCTTGTGGGCGCGATCCACCGTGCCGCGATAGACGAACTCGTCACCCAGTCCGGCGGCGGCGAGCCGCGCGCCGATGCCTTCCAGGTAGGGGCGATGCTCGGGCGGCAGGTAACCGGCCGCAACCAGGCGCGACGGCGGCAGCCCTTTCTCGGTTCGCAGGATGCGGTACGCCTCGGCCAGGTTGTGCAGTCCCTTCTCGGGCGCGATGCGCGCGAAGAAGCCGATGGTGAACGGATCGGTCCGGGTCCGGGTCGTCACCGTGAGGTCGTCCGGATTCACCCCGAGCGGGGCTACCGTTATCTTGTGCGCCGGAATGGCCAGGTAGTCCTGCATGTAGCGCGCGTAGTACTCGCTCACCGCAATAAAGAGGTCCACGTCGGCGACTTGTGCCCGCACCAGCGCCAGGGCTTCGGCGCGATACGGCTCCGGCAGCGCGTCCAGGAACAGGTCCTCGCCCTGCAGCGTGATCACGATCGGGCAGCCGAGCGCGCGCTTCAGCGGCGCGGCCAGGCTGATCAACAACGTGTACGGGATGTTGGCAATCTCGGGCCTGGGCTCGTCGCGCAGAAATTCCAGCAGCTTGTCGATCTCCTGCTTCTGGTGACCGTCGAGCCCTCGCAACGTCGAGACCGTGAGCGCGCCCAGTTCCCTGGGGTCCACGGAAATCGATCCGCTGGTGAACGCCTTGATTACGCCAGGGGCGTCGAGCAGCCGGCCGAGGAAGCGCGGCGCCCGGCGGAACAGCGACGAGTGCTGCTCGAGAAACACGCTGATGCCGCCGAAGAATACCTGCTGCGGCCGGCTGACGTTTTCCTCGTCGGTGAGCGTCGGCGTGTAGAACGGCAACAGCGTGACGTCATGCCCGAGCTTGATCAGCCGCGCCGCCAGCGCGTTGTCGCGCAGGCAGCTGCCGCAATACATCGACGCGGCGCCAGCGGTGAGGGAAAGGATTCGCATGGGACCAGTTTGCGATTCGCCGTCGGTCGTGCGGGGCCCCTCAGGCGAGCCGCTGGATGGCCCGGCGCGCGTAGAGGTGCTCGAACAGGTTGCCCTCGTGCGGCTGGTCCCAGCCGATCTGGGTCGTCGAGATCGGCCCGAAGTTGAGGCGATCGACCTGCGGCGAGGCGACAAACCGCGCGCGGAACGCCGGATCGTTCGAGATGCAGGTGACCACCAGCGACGGTCCCAGGCAGTCCGGCAGGTCGGCTGCAGGCACTTCGACGACGCTGGCATACGGAAACAGGAACTCACGGTTGGCCAGCGGATGGTCGGCGTTGCAGCGAATCACCGTGGGCAGCAGGTAGTTGCCGCCGTGCGCCGACGCCACCCGATCCGCGTCGCGCACGCCCGCCGAGGCATCGCGCGCGGCGCCGCCTTCTCCGGTCATGTCCGCGTCGATCAGGTTCGAGATGCGCCGGGCGGTATCGGGATCGGCAAACGGCGCCAGCACCGCCTCGGCATCATCCGAGGCGCGCGGGATCACCTGCGACAGCCGCCTGGCCAGCGCTTCGGCAATCGCATCGCCGTGCTTCGTCACCCACACGCCCGACGCGTTCACGCACGAGCGGCCGCCGTTGTTCGCGATCGATTCGGCGATGATGTCGATGTACTGCGCCCACTGATCCGCGACGTCGGGGCCAATCACGACTTTGCTGAAGCCGGGACCGTGCACTTCGACGCGGCCCTCCGCCTTCCACCGCTTGGTGGAGCCGACATCGCCAAACACCATGCCGCGCCCGGTCGAGCGCAGGATCTCGTTGCCGCCGGCGTGATCGGTGGGGTAGTAGGCGAACACCGCCGACGGGGCGCCGGCCTTGACCCACGCGTAGATCATGCGCAGCGGCGTCCACGGTTCGGCGCTGCCGGGCTTCAGCACCAGCGGCATCTTCAAAACCGTGGCCGGCGCCCACAACGAGTGCACGCCGGGGGAGTTGCTGGGCAGCACCACGCCCATCGCATCACCGCGGGCGAAGAAGCTCAGCATCTGGCCGTTGACGCGCCCGTAGCCCTGGTCGAGCACGCTCAGGTCGAGCCCGCGGGTGAGGCCGGCCAGAACTTCGGTGACCTTGCTCAACACGCCGTGCACCTTCAGCATGTTGCGCTTCACGTTGCTGTACGGGGCACCCGTGGTGGCCGAGACCTGCTCGATGTAGTCCTGCGGCGACTGCATGGTGCCGCTCTCGGGATCGAGCGGCAGCGTGTCGTTCAGGAAATGGTCGGCGGCCCGTCCCGCCATGGCGACGAGGCCGGCGTACGGAAAGGCCTGCAGCGTCGCGCGCGCCTCGCCCTGGCGCAGCAGGTCGCGCCGAATCATCCCGACGTTGGCCTGGCTCATCGACACGAACGGCGCGCGGGTGCGGAAGTGCGGCGTGACCACCTGGTTCACGCTGCGGTAGGGAACGCCCCATCTCAAGATTGGTAAATGCAACATGTGTCTCGACTCCCGGTTCCCGACTCCCGACTCCCGGGGGTGTCAGTACACCCCTTCGACCACGCTCTTTTGGAACCGGGAGAAGGGCCTGACATTCCTGACGCCGTCCCACGGGTACGCCTCGCACGGTGCTTCGCGCTCGCACTCGTCGCGCTCGAGGAAGCGCGGCATGAAGAATTCCTTGGTCAGCGTCGTCAACCTGACACGGCCGGTCTTGCCGTAGTCCACCAGCTTGGTCGGGTTGTCGAAGTCCACGACCTCGATCATCGCGCGCGGGGCGGGCGGGTAGTAGATGATCGCCCAGTTGTCGTCCGTGGTCGGCGGCTTGCTGGGGCCGAGGCCCATCAGCGTGTTGCCGTAGGTCGGCGCGAAGTGCGCGCCTTCCATCAGTTCTTCAACGGCGAAGCGATGGAACTGCGGGGTCATCTCGGTGCCGCCACAGAACACGCCGGTGATGCCGGCCTTCTTGAGTGAAATGCGTTCGCACAGCGCCTCGAGCAGCTTCGGCGTCGTGAACAGGCACTTGATGCCGTCGTGGGCCTTGAGCAGGGTGAGCGCCTGGTCGATGACGTGGCGCTTGTAGAGCTCCATCATCTCCATCTCGCCCATCTTGATCAGCTTGATCACCCAGCGCGGGTCGAGGTCGACCATGAAGCAGATGCCGCCGCGGTGCTGGGCGAGGTGCTCGATGGCCAGGCGCAGCCGGCGCGGGCCGCTCGGGCCGACGTGCAGCCAGTCGGCGCCTTTGGGGAACTTGTCGTCCGGCAGCGTCTTACTGAACCACTCGTAGTCGATCCGGAAGTCGTTGATGTTGATGCGTGACTTCGGCACGCCGGTGCTGCCGCCGGTTTCAAAGGTGTAGATCGGCTTGTCCTGGTAGGCCTTGGGCACCCATCGGCGAACCGGGCCGCCGCGCAGCCACTCGTCCTGGAACTCCCCGAACTTGTCGAGGTCGTTATAGGCGGTGACTTCCTTGCGGGGGTCCCAGCCGGCCTTGGCGGCCCAGTCGAGCCAGAAGGTGCAGCCGGTTTCGGGGGAGAAGTGCCATTGCATCAGCTCGCGCACCCACGCATCGAGCGTGGTGCGGGCCTGGTCGAGAGCGGGAGCGGCGACGGGCATATCAGGGAATTGTAGTTCAGGGCGGAGGCCTCCGGCCCTCGTGGGGCTCGCGGCTTCGCGCTCGTAGGGCTCGGCCTGCGGCCCTCGTAGGGGGCGGGGCGCTCCACAGGAACGCCCCGCTGCAGACTTGCTTACTTGGGCATCAACACGGTGTCGATGACGTGAATGACGCCGTTCGACGCCGCGATGTCGGTCGTCACCACGTTGGCGGCGTCAATCGTCACCTTGCCGCCGGTCACCTTCACCGCCACGGCACCGCCCTGGACAGTCTTGGCGCTCGTCACCTTGACGACGTCGGCCGCCATCACCTTGCCGGCGACGACGTGGTAGGTCAGGATGGCCGTCAGCTTGGCCTTGTTCTCGGGCTTCAGCAGCATCTCGACCGTGCCGGCCGGCAGCTTGGCGAACGCCGCATCGGTCGGCGCGAACACCGTGAACGGACCCTTGCCCTTGAGGGTCTCCACCAGACCGGCCGCACCGAGCGCCGCCGCCAGCGTCTTGAACTGGCCCGCGCCGACCGCGGTGTCAACAATGTCCTTGCCCTGCGCCCGAACCGTGCTGCCCATCGAGAGCACCAGGGCCGCCACGGCGGCGCCAACCATCAGCTTCTTTGCAAACGCGTTCATCATTACTCTCCTTGAGTTCCGTTTCTAAACTGTCGCCGCGGCAACCACACCACCGCGTTATGCCCGGTAGGACGCCCGGTGGCCTGCGGCCGGTGCAGCCCGGTCAAAGGTGGTTTTCCTGGTTGTGCCTGTGGAGACCATATGTTTAACTAGCAGGAAAATGTTGTCCGCGACTCTCAGTAGTGGCCTGCGCGAGTACGCCGTCGGTTCCAAGCTGCGCGCGCTGCGGCTGAAGAAGAAGATGGGCCTGGTCGAGCTGGGCCGCCACACCGGCCTGTCGGCGGCCATGATCTCGAAGGTCGAGCGCGGCGTCCTGTTTCCCACGCTGCCGACGCTGTTGCGGATTGCGCTGGTGTTCGGCGTCGGGCTGGATCATTTCTTCACCGCCTCAACCCCCCGCAAGGCGTCCGGCACTGTCCGGAGCGGCGAACGAACGCGGTTCAGCGAGCGGCTGGGCGGGCGCGAGGTGGCGTGGGAGTTCGAGTGCCTGGACTTCACTGCGACCGAGCGCAAGCTGAATAGCTACTGGGTGAAGTTCGCCGCGCCGGCGCGCCCGCGGGCCCACGAGCACGCGGGTGCCGAGTTCATCCATGTGCTGAAGGGGCGGCTGGCGTTGACGCTGGGCACGGAGGCGCACGAACTGGACGAGGGCGACTCGATGTACTTCGACTCCGCGCAGCCGCATTCGTACTCGCGCCTGGGGGCGCGCCCGTGCGAGGCGATTGTGGTCACGACGGGCGGGTAGGGGCGCCGCCGGCGGCGGCGCTGGGGCTCGCGCCGCCGGCGCTCGTAGGGCTCGGCGCTCACGCGCCTCGTAGGGGTTCACCGCGCAGAGCCTCTGCCAAACGTTGGTGCTATCATCCGCTCCGTGCTGGACCGATGGCTCGCAGTCGCGATGCCGTCAGACGGCACTCATGATGTGTCTCGGCAACACCTGAGTCTGATTGAGACGCCGATGAAGTTCACTCGCCGCACCTTCATGAGCAACGCTCTTCTTGGGGCCGTTGCACCAAGCATCTGGCAATCGCGTGGACCACGCCGCACGGTGCTGGTCTTCGGCGCTGGCTTGGCGGGGCTCACTGCTGCCTACGAACTGACGAAGGCCCGCCACACGGTGACGGTCCTTGAAGCGCGAGACCGCCCTGGCGGCCGCGTCCTTACGCTTCGCCAGTTTCCGAACGGCCTGTACGCCGAGGCGGGAGGGATGATCATCCACGGCTCGCAGCGCCATCTCCTTCGCTACGTGCAGGAGTTCGGCCTGCCCACCGTGTCCACCGCACGCCGCCAATCGCGAAACTTCCTTCGGGGGCGTTGGGTATCCGGCCTCGACACCTCCGGTGTGGAGTTGGCAGACGGAGAACGCGGACTGGACGTGGCCGCCATCCGCCGCCGTTATTCGGGACAACAGCTCGACGCGCTGGCAAGCGTGGAGGATCCTCAATTGACCCCTCCGGCGCTCCGCTGGCTGGATCAGGTGACTATGGCCGAGTTCCTGCGGCGGCAGGGTGCCTCCACGGCGGCCGTGGAGCTGCTAAGCTTTTCCCACCGAGGCCGCAACGGCATTGACATGTCGCAGACGTCGGCTCTGCAGAGCTTGTGGGGGGAGGCCCGGCGAGCCAGCAACGACGCATACCAGATTGTCGGAGGCAACGACCAGCTGCCCGACGCGTTCGCGCGCCGGCTGGGAAGCGACATCCACTACGGCTGTGCCCTGACTGCGATCGAGCATGATCGGGGCACGGTCCATGCGCACACTGCCGACGGGCGGTCGTTTGAAGGCGACTACGCAGTCTGCTCTCTTCCGTTCTCCGTGCTACGCCACATCAAGACCGGGCCGCGCTGGTCGGCTCGCAGGCAGGATCTGATCGAGACGCTGCCATACAACTCCCACTCCCGCGTGTACCTCGAGATGCGCGAGCGGTTCTGGCAGCCTCCCACCGTCGCCCAGGCCCAGACAGAACGGGCGACGATCGAAGATCACACGTGGAATCAGCCTGGCCCCGGCGCCGTTCTCGAGGCGCACCTGTATCAAGACGAAGCTACAGCGATTGCGGCCCTGAGCGAAGACGAGCGGGTTAATCGGGCACTGACTTTGGTCGCCTCGGCGTACCCCGCAGCCAACGCGTACTTCGCACGTGGGTCATCGTACTGCTGGGGCACAGACGAATGGTCGCGCGGAGGGCACAGCTATTTCGCGCCGGGGCAATTCCTGCGGGCGTTCCCGCTCATCCAGCGGCCAGAAGGTCGGGTGCATTTTGCCGGTGAGCATACGTCAGCGTGGTTTGGGATGCTAAACGGCGCCGTGGAATCCGGCGTCCGTGCAGCGCGTGAGATCCTGGCGCGCGGGTAACGGGCCGAGAAAGCGACGCCGCCGCGGCGCAAGGAGAGGCACTGGTAGGTGAGCCACCTCACCCGCTTGCCGAGGCTGAACCGTTGCCTGCCTGGGGTGGCACTTGCCCCACGAGGCGCGTGAGCGCTGACCCCCAGCGTGGCATCAGCATTGCTGCCCACGCCCCTCATGCTCAAACACCACACCCTGATCGCCTGGAAACACTTCCTCAGCATCGCGTCGGCGTCGCTGGCCGAGGTCGGGTATGGCCTACACGCAGCAAGGCGACTCGGGTATCTCGCACCCGCGCAGTACGACGCGCTTGAACTGCAAGTGAGACAAGGGGCCGCGCCCCTGAACGGCCTGTTGGACAGGTATAGGAGTGGCGACCCCGTGGAAGGTGTTTCGAGTAAGTGATCCCTAGGAGGGGCGAAGCCGCGACCCCTACGAAGGCGCGTGAGCGCCGAGCCCCACGAGGCGCGACTGGTCCGCCTAAAGGCGGACGCCACATCGATGCCGAGCCCTCAGCGGCCCTAGGGCGTCAGTATCTTTTCAAACACCCCTCGCGGGCCGGTGTACCCGCCCGGGGCGTCGTCCTTCGGCAGCGACAGGAAATACTCAATCACCGGCCGGTCGTCGGTCAGGATCGGACCGTCGCCGACAAACGCCCGGATGTCCTCCGTGCCCGCGATATAAATGCGCTTCAGCGTCGGCAAATCCCAGTCGAACAGCTCGAACCCTGCGCGGCGCGCCTCGTAGGCGCTTTGGCTGAGCGTGAACGGCTTCATGCTGCCCAGCATCAGGCTGCCGTCGCCCCACAGCGTGGTGTAGGGGAACACCGAGATGAAGGTCCGCATCAGCAGCTTGTATTCCGTCGCCGAGTCGCCGCCGTTCCACTGCATGACCAGGCCGCCCTCGGCCAGCGAGTCGCGCACCAGTTCGTAGTACTCCTTCGAGTAGAGCGCGCCGGCGCCGGCATGGCGGGGCAGGATGATGTCGGCGGTGATCACGTCGTACTTCTTGCGCGCCATCATCAGGAAGTTGCGGCCATCGTCCACGTGCAGCTTGACGTTGGGCCGCGAACGCAGGTCGAAGTTGATGTCCTTGAAGAAGTCGGAGCCGGCCACGACCGCGGCCGACAGCTCGACGACGTCGACCGCCACGTTGTGACGGGCGACGGCGCCCGGCGTGGCGCCGCCGCCGAGGCCGACCACCAGGGCGGTGGTGGGGGCCTGGTGCAACATCACCGGCAGCGCGCCAATGCGATGATGCACGAAGGCGGTGGCCTGGGAGTTGTTGGCCTGGTGGTTGCCGTCGAGATACATGATGCGCATGGGCCGGCTGCCCGTGCGATCGTGGACCGAGACTGTCGTTTGCGCCCCTTCCTCGCGCCACACCAACGTTTCGCCTCGATGCAGCCGCTCAAGGGCGACGTCGAAGGGATCCAGCGAATAGGCCGCGCCGAGACCGAAGGCCAGGGGCGCCAGCCCGGCGACGGCGTACGCGAATGCCGGTCGGGTGCGTCGCTGCGACCACGCCAGGACGACCGCGGAGGTCGTGGCCAAAGCCGAAACCAGGATCAGGCTGGTGTGGGTGCCAAGGGTCGGCAGCAGCACGAACCCGGCGAGCAGGGACCCCAGGATGGCGCCAAACACGTTCAGCGAATAGAACGCGCCGACGCGCCGGCTGGTGTCGTCACTGGTGTCATCGCCGGCCCACAGCGAGAGTCCGATCGGGAACGCCAGGCCGAGCAGCAGCATGGTGGGCAGCATGGCCACGAGGCTCGACGCGACCAGCGGCGCCAGGTAGGTGTGCAACCCGAGCGAGTCGAACCACGGCGTCGCGACGTCAATGGCGTCCTGGCTGCGGGTGAGCGCGTTCAGCGACAGCACCGCCGTGACGCCGATCACGGACTGGAGCACCGCCAGCGCGGGCAGCCAGTGGCCGCGGATCCGCAGAATCGGTGCCGCGAGCGCGCTGCCGAGCGCGATCCCGGCCAGCACGCACGCCAGCATGATGGTGAAGGCGTAGGCCGTGGGCCGCAGGAATATCACCAGCATCCGGAACCAGATAATCTCCAGCGCCAGCGACATCATCCCCGAGACGAAGAAGGTCCACAGGACGATCCGCCGCTGGCCGGAGGTGATGGTGTTGGGCTGGAGGGGCTGGAGGGGCTGGTGGGGCTGGGCGGGTCGTCTGGTTTCTTGGGGCGGCATCGCGTACGCCGCCACCAGCGAGACGATGCCAATGACGATGTTGCCGATCGCCGCCCAGCGGAACGACAATTCGACGCCCACTTCCGAGATCAGGTAGAACCCCGCGACCAGCGCCCCCAGGATGGCGCCGGTGGTGTTGATGGCGTAGAGCAGGCCGATGCGGCCACCGATGCGTGCTTCGCGGGCCACCGCCGACTTGATCACCAGCGGCAACGTGGCGCCCATCAGCGAGGTGGGCACGATCAGGACCATGAAGGCGACGATGAAGCGGATGACCGTGATCGCGGCCACCGAGTCTGGCAACGACGGGTGAATCGTGACCCAGACGCGGGTCAAGCCATCGAGCACGACCGGCGAGATGAAGGCGGTGATGCCGACCAACACTTCGGCAATGCCAAACGCCGCCAGCGGGCGAGTGATGCGGCTCGCCAGCCGGCCGGCGACGAAGCTGCCCAGGCCCAGACCGGCCATGAAGCCAGCCAGCACCGTGCTCGCGGCATAGACCGTCACGCCAAACACCAGCGCCAGCAGCCGCAGCCACATGACTTGGTAGACGAGGGCACAGACGCCCGAGCCAAAGAACAGGAGCAGGAGAAGGGGGAGGAGCCAGCTTGGGGATCGCGGCGCGGCCGGGTCTGTCAACGCCTGCCAGTGTATCAAAGGCCCTGAGGAGGGGCGAAGCCCCAAGCCCTACTTCGGCATTCGTGGGAAGAACGCCGGCGTGCGGGCGATGTAGTCCGCATAGCCTGGCTTTGTCGTCTTCAGTGTCTTTTCGAGCATCGCCACACCAGACACCCTGAGCAGCAGGAAGGTGATGATCGCCGGCCCGACGAGGCCGATCCATCCGAGCGGCGTGGCCGCGCCAATCAGGCCCAGCCCCCACCACAGCACCGCTTCGCCGAAGTAGTTGGGATGCCGCGTGTAGCGCCACAGGCCGGTGTTCATGACGCGATCCTGGTTGGCCGGGTCGGCCTTGAAGCGCCGCAACTGCTCGTCACCGATCGCTTCGAACAGGAAGCCGAACGCGAACAGCAGGAGGCCTGCCCAGTCGAGCAGGGTCAGCGCCGCCGGGGTCTCGGACGTAGCGGCGTAGAACAGCGGCAGCGCGACGACCCAGGCGATCACGCCCTGCAACAGGAACACCTTGAAGTAGCTGCGAATCCACCACGTGTCGGGATGCTCCGCGCGCCACGCCGCGTAGCGGAAGTCTTCGCCGTGGCCCAGGTTGCGCATGCCGATGTGCAGGGCCAGGCGGATCGCCCAGAGCCCGGTCAGCGCGACGAC
The DNA here is from genome assembly GCA_030697165.1 of Acidobacteriota bacterium. Classification (NCBI taxonomy): domain Bacteria; kingdom Pseudomonadati; phylum Acidobacteriota; species Acidobacteriota bacterium. The sequence continues at coordinate 198,432 of JAUYQQ010000015.1, read as the reverse complement.
CAGATGCGCCCGTGGGCCCGGTTCGGCGATGCCCAGGTAGTAGGTCAGGCCAACGATGAAAAGCAGCGGTCCCCACGCGATGTCGACGATGCTCGAATCGCGAACGGCGAGCGAGATCAGCCATAGGAAGATGCCGAGTGCGATGACGACCAGCAGACCGGTCAGCACGGGGGACCTACCGTGGGCCGAAGCGCGACGCGAGGTAGTCGACCAGCGGTTCCTTCTCGTCGGCGCTCACGGTCGCGCCCCAGCGCATCATCTTCTCGACCGAGCGGGTCCAGCCGATGCGCGACAGCTTCTGCTGCTCGATGATGTCGGCGTCGTGGCAGGTCAGGCATGCTCGCCTGTAGGACGCAGCCCCCGCCTCGCTGGTTGCATGCGCCACCGCCGGCTTCGGGCCGAAATTCGCCGCCAGGTAGGGCTGCAGCACGTCCCGTTCGGCCGGCGTGATGACCGCGCCCCACCGCACCATCTTGTCCACCGACCGCGTCCAGCCGGTCAGCGACAGCTTCTGCGACGTGATGATGTCGCTTTCGTGGCAACTCACGCAGCGCTGCTTCATCACGTCGGCGCCTGGTGATTGCGCGGTGACCGAAGCCGCCGCGAGGAGGAGCAGGGCGAGGGTGGCGCGGATCATTTGACTTCGACCCGGACCGAATCGTACTGGTTCCAGAGGTAGCCGGATGGATTCCATTGCGACACCGCCGGCTGCACGACCCCCGCCGCGTCGGTGGCCTTCGACAAGATCAGCACCGACTGGGGCGAGCTCACCGTGAACGTGTGCTCGAACCGCCGCCAGGTGTACTTCGCCTGTTCGCCGGTCAGCCGTGCCGGCGTCCACGTGGCGCCGTTGTCAATCGAGATGTCCACCTTGGTGATGTCGGTCTCGCCGGCCCACGCGAAGCCGCCGATGGCGATCTTGCCCGGCGCGAACGACGCTCCGGCGGCGGGCGTCGTGATCAGCGACTTCACCACCAGGCCGGTCAGCGGCTCCATGTCCTTGGCATCGACCGCCGCGCCGGGCGCGATGCGGCGGTTCGGATAGCGGTAGCCGGTGGCCACCCAGAAACTGGACGAGTCGCCCGGGAGCACGTTCAGCGCGTTCAACCACTTCAGCGAATACGCGCCCTCCCAGCCCGGCACGATCGAGCGCAGTGGGAAGCCGTGGACGGCCGGGATGTCCTCGCCGTTCATGGCGTACGCCACGAGGGTGTCGGGGTGCATGGCTTTGGCCATCGGCACCTGTCGCACGAACGCCGGCATGGTGCCGAGCGGGCGGTCGGCGGCGTGCATCTCGACGTTCTTGCCGGTGGTCTTGACCCCGGCGCGCTTCAGCACGTCGGACAGCCGCGCCCCGGTGAACCGGGCGGTGCTGACCGCGCCCTTCTCCCACTGGATGCCGGCCACCGCCGGCTCGAAGAAGGCCCGGCCATTCCCCGCGCACTCGAGCGTCACCGTCACGGTGACCGCCGGCAGCTTCTTGATCTCGTCGATCGACAGCGACAGCGGCGAGTTGACCTCGCCCCCCACCTTCAGCGCCCACGTCGCGGCATCAAGCTGCGCCGGCACCGGCAGGTGCGAACGGACATAGAAGAGCTCGTTGGGCGTGATGAACGAGTCGAGCAGCGACACCGGCGTCTCGAAGTCGGGCGGCCGCATGGAGCGGACGATCAGCTTCTCCTTGCCGAAGCGTTGCGCCGCCGACGGCGCCTGCGCGAACAGGGATTCGGGAGCCATGCGGGCCACGACACCGGCCATGGCGAGATGCGAGAACAGGTCGCGGCGCGAAATCATGCGTGGATTATATGGGATATGGCAGGTGGGGCGGGTAGGGCGGGTAGGGCGGGTAGGGCGGGTCGCTCCCAAGCCCCAAGCCCCAAGCCCCAAGCCTCAAGCCTCAAGCCTCAAGCCGCTCTATCAGCGCCCGCCAGCGCCGCCGCGACACCAGCATGGTGGTCCCGCTCGCCAGCGTGATCTCGCCGGTGCCATCGGCAAACGGCTTGGCTTCACGCACCGCGTCGAGCCGGATGATGGCCGTGCGCGACACCTGGAAGAACGAACCGGCGTCCAGCCGCCGCGCCAGCGCCGCCAGCGTCGGCTGCATCGTCAGCTGCTCGGTCAGGGTGATGACGTGGGTGACGCCCTCGACGAACGTAAACGCGACCACGTCGTGGACCGGGACGACGCGGAAGCGGGCGCCGCGGCGGGCCAGGAAGCGGGTCGGCGACAGGCCTGCGGCGTGCGACAGTCCCTCGAGGGCGCGATCTCGGCCGCGGGGCTGGGTCGCCGCCCGCGCGCGATCCAGCGACGCCGCCAGGCGCGCGCGGTTCACCGGCTTCAGCAGGTAGTCGATGGCCGACAGCTCGAAGGCGTCAACCGCGTATTGATCGAACGCGGTACAGAAAATGACCGCCGGCCGCGGCTGGCCGAGCGAGGCGGCCACGTCGAGACCGCTCGCGCCCGGCATCTGGATATCGAGCAGCACCAGGTCCGGCGTCAGCGCGGCAATCTTCTCGGCGGCGTCGATGCCGTCTTCGGCCTCGCCCACCACCTCGACGTCGGGGTGCGCGGCGAGCAACTGCCGCAACCGCTCGCGCGCGGGCTGCTCGTCGTCTACCAGCAGCGTGCGGATCATTGAACTGGCCCTGAGCCATGGCGAAGGGCCCTCACCACCAGCGCGGTGACGTCGTCCTGGTCTTGTCGGCGGCCGCGATGCTGTCGCACGGTGTCGAGGATACAGGAACAGAGCTCGGCGGCCGGCAAATGGCCGTTGGCCGAGAGCAACGCGGCGAGGCGGTCCTCGCCGAACTCTTCGCCGGCTTCGTCGTGCGCTTCGTTGACGCCGTCGGTGTAGGCGACGAGCAGCGTGCCGGGCGCGAGCGTGAGGTCGTGGGCCGTGAAGTGCCCGGCCTCGGTCAATCCCAGTGCCGGGCCCGAAGCGCCGAGGCGGGTCAGCGCCGAGCCATGGGCGACGAGCACCGACGGATGCCCCGCGTTGACCAGCGTCAACCGCCGCGTAGCCGCGTCCAGGGTGGCGTAGATCGCGGTGGCGTAACGCGCGCCGTCCGTGGTCGCGTAGACATCGCGGTCAACGGCGGCCATTAACGCGGCCGGGGCCAGGTTCGCCAGTCGCGCCGCGGTGTGGACGCGCGCCTGCACGGCCGAGGCGACCAGGCCTGCGGCCACGCCCTTGCCAGATGCGTCGCCCAGCAAGAGGGCCCATCTTGCTAGGGTGTCTAGGGTGCCTAAGGTGCCTAAGGTGCCTAGGGTGCCTAAGGTGCCTAGGGTGCCTAGGGTGCCTAAGGTGTTGTTGTCGCTCAGCGCAAACATGTCGTAGAAGTCGCCACCCACACCACGGGCCGGCAGCGATGCCGCGGCGCAGTCGAATCCGGGTACGACCGGCAGCGCGCCCGGCCACATGTGCGACTGCACCGCCGATCCCGCGCGGACGTCGCGTTCGAGGTCCGACTGCTTCGACAGCCGCGCGCGCACGCGCTCGAGCGTCGTGGCCAGCTTGGCGCGCGACACCGGCTTCAGCAGGTAGTCGGTCGCATCGACGGCGATGGCGTCGAGGCCGTAGCTGTCGAAGGCGGTGGCAAAGACGATATACGGCCGCGGTTCGGGGAGCGACGCGGCCAGGGCGGTGCCGCGCACTTCCGGCATCTCGACGTCGAGAAACAGCACGTCGGGCCGGGTGTCGCGAATCACCTCGCGGGCCTCGACGGCGCTGCCGGCCTCGCCGACCACCACGACTCCCCCCGCCGCCTCGAGCAATTGCCGCATGCGCACGCGCGCCGGCGGCTCATCGTCCACGAGCACGGCGCGGATCATGCCGCCACCTTCACGTGCGGCATGGTGATGCGGGCGATGGTGAGGCCGGCGGCTTCGTCGCGGGTCAGCGCGAAGGTGGCGGCGTCGCCAAAGTGCCCTTTCAAGCGCTCGCGCACGCTGCGCAGGCCAAACCCTTCACCCTCGCGGGCCTGTCCTGAGCGAGGGGCGGCGACGAGCAGGTCGTCGCCCCGAGTCGAAGGACCGGTATTGCGGACCTCGAGCTTGACCTCGCTGCTGGTGGTGCGGACGATCACCTCAATGCGGCCGGGCTCGCGCGACTGCGACACGCCGTGCTTCACGGCGTTCTCGAGCAGCGTTTGCAGCAACATCGACGGCACGCTCGGTGCCGGCGCCACGTGATCGGAATCGATCGTGCACGAGAGCCGCTGGCCGAAGCGGGCCTGTTCCACGTCGAGGTAGGCGCGCGCGAAGGTCAGCTCCTGGTCGAGCGGCGCCCACTCCGAATCGGATCGCCGCAGCGTGTAGCGGAACACTTCGGCCAGCTGCTCGACGGCCTCGTCGGCGCGCGCCGGGTCGGTGTGGATCAGCGAGGCAATGGCGTTCAGGGCATTGAACAGGAAGTGCGGGTTGATCTGCGCGCGCAGCGCCTTCAGTTCCGACTTGCTCGACTGCAGCCGCAGGTCCTGGGCGATCAGGTCCTGTTCCTGGCGCTTGCGCTGCAGCCGGAGGTTCTCGAGCATGAAGCCGAGCACGCCGGCCAGCGAGCGCAGCAGCGCCAGGTCCTCGCTCAGGATCCGGCGCATCTCGGGCATCCGCAGCACGGCGATGCGCACCGGCTGGTCCGAGATCGGCGTGGGCATCTGGACCTCGGATTCGATCGTCAGGCCGGGCGGCGGCGACTGCGCGCCGATCAAGACGGCGATGCGGGCGCCGAAGATCTCGCTCAGCTTGGCCTCGGCCGTGGTCAGCAGCATCTGTTCGTCGGTGGCCGGCTGCATCGCGGCCAGCACGTACTTGACGGCGTCCACGGGCGTAAATTCGCGGCCGAGCCAGATGCGGTCGAGCCAGCGTTCCATACGGGCGTGCAGCCACGGCATGATCATCGCCACCGGCGTCAGCGCCACGGCGAACAGCCACGGCCGCGCGGCGCTGATGGGCAGTCGATCGAGCCAAGGCATGGCCAGCGCCAGCACCACGCCCAGGGTGCCGATGCTCATCAGCAGTAACAAGGCGCGTTTCACCACCAGGTCGTAGAACGCGAACCGGTTCTCGAAGTAGACCGACGCGATCAGGAAGTAGAGTGGCGACGAGCGCGCGACGCGCTCGAGAATGCCCATCGCGACCCGCTGTTCCTGCAGGAACATCATCGCGATGAACACGATGCCCAGCACGGCATAGAGCGCCACCATGACGGTGCGCAGCTGCCGCTGGCCGGAGGTCGGCGTGGTGCGCTTGCGCCGCATCATGATCGCGGTGGAGTAGGCGCTGGCCATGACGAACAGCGAGCCAATCGACGTGCCGATCAGCGGGCCGATGTCAAAGGGGAGGGTGATCACGCGGAAGATCGCGGCGATCGTGACGGCGCCGACGAGCGGCGACAGCACAAACATGCCCAGCAGCATCTGCCGGTAGATTCGGGGTGGCGGGTCGTCGCTGTGGCTGGTCTCCTGGTAGACCGCCTGCATGATCACCGGCGGAAACGCGTAGACCATGAACGTGCCCACGTCGAGCCAGTCGCGGCCGACATTTCCCGTGAGGTTGCGGAACTCGATCAGCGTGTGCAGGATGAACCAGATCGTACTGATGACGATGATCGCCATCGGGGCGTTGTCCAGGTGCGATTGGCCGACCCGATCCCGGCGCGACCAGAACGGCAGCGCCTCGCGCAACCCCAGCACGGTCGCAGCGCCATAGGCGTAGGCGCCGAACAAGTAGACGAACAGCGAGACCAGGCTGACGTAGACCATGACCGTTGTCTGGTTATACGCCATTCCCGCGCCCGCCGGTCGTTGCCAGCGGACCGAACGGCCTGAATGCGACGTCGAGCGGCGCCGGGTTATCCTCCAATGGCTTGTGATTACACGGTTTGCTCCAGCCCCCACTGGCTTCCTGCACCTGGGCCACGTCGTCAACGCCCTGCACGTGTGGCAGGCGGCGCACGACCGCGACGGCCGCGTCCTGCTGCGCATCGAGGATCACGACCGCCAGCGCTCGCGCCCGGAGTACGAGGCCGCGATCCTCGAGGACCTGGCGTGGCTGGGCTTTCGGCACGACGGTCCGATCGTGCGGCAAAGCGAGCGCGAGGCGATCTACGGCAAGGCCATCCAGCCGCTGATCGATCGGGAGCTGGTCTACGGGTGCTCGTGCACACGGGCTGAACTCGCGGCGGGAGTCGGGAGTCGGGAGTCGGGAGTCGAAGTTCCCTACCGGAACACCTGCCGCGATCGCGACATCCCGCTTACGGACGACGTGGGGTGGCGGCTGCGCATCGACCCGGGAACCGAATCGTTCTTCGACGAGATCAACGGGCCGCAGGTGCAGGAGCCGTCGGCCCAGTGTGGCGACCTCCTGCTGCGCGATCGGCTGGGCAACTGGACGTACCAGTTCGCGGTGACCGTGGACGACCACGTGCAACAGGTCACCGACGTCATCCGCGGCATCGACCTGCTGGCGTCCACTGGCCGGCAGATCCGATTGGCGCGCCTGCTGGGCCGCGTCACCATGCCGCGATTTGCCCACCACGGATTAGTGATGAAATCGGCCACTGAGAAGCTCAGCAAGTCGGACGGAGACACCGGCGTTGGCGACCTGCGGGCGGCCGGCTGGACGGCCGAGGCGGTGCTCGACCTGGCCCGCAAATCTGTTACCCTACCGCTATGAAGAACCTCCTTGTGGCCGCCCTCGTTCTCGCCGTGCTGGCTCCCGCAGCGACCTTCGCGCACCCGGGTCACGAGCACAAGATCATGGGCACCATCACCGCCATCGACGGCAACAAGGTGACCATGAAGACCACCGAGGGCAAGGACGCCGTCTTCACGGTGACCCCGCTCACCGCGTTCAAGCGCGGCAAGGGCAAGGGCGCGCAGTCGGATCTGAAGGTCGGCCTGCGCATCGTGGTGAACGCCGGTGACGGCGCCGAGCCGCTGAAGGCGAAGGAAGTTCAGTACACGGTTCCGGCGACGACCGCGAAGCAGTGAACCCGTTGCGGCTTCCCCGAACCTAGCGGTTCATGGCCTCTCGGAGCTTCTGCCCGAGCGCATCTGACGTAAACGGCTTGTGCAGAAACGCGACGCCTGATTTCAGCACGCCGTGATGCACGATCGCATCGTCGGTGTAGCCTGACATGTAGATCACCCTCAGGCCCGGTGCCGAGGTGGTCAGTTGTTGCGCGAGTTTCGGCCCGCTGCCGCCAGGCATGACGACGTCGGTCAGCAACACGTCAATCGTCTTCTCGCTGCTGAACAGGGCGACGGCCGCCTCGGCGTCGGCAGCGACCAGCACCCGATATCCCTGGCGCTCCAGCAGTCGGCGCGTCAGGTCGCGCAGGCCGCTCGAGTCGTCGACCACCAGCACCGTCTCGGTCCCCCAATGTTGGCGAGTCGGCGCCGGCGGCTCGGTGGCGCCGGCAGTCACGTCCTCCATTCTCGGGAAGTACACGCTGACCGATGTGCCCTGGCCGACGCTCGACTTCACCATGACGCTTCCACCACATTGCTTGACAATGGAGTGAATCGTGGCCAGACCCAGTCCCGTACCGGTGCCCGCGGCCTTGGTCGTGTAGAACGCTTCAAACAAACGCGACTGCGTCTCTGCCGACATGCCCGTGCCGGTGTCCGTGACCGTCAGTGAGACATAGGGGCCCGGCACGACTGAAAAATGACTAGTCGAATGGTGCTGGTCCAGGTTGACGTTGGCCGTGGCGATCGTCAGGCGACCGCCCTTCGGCATGGCATCGCCGGCGTTGACGACCAGATTCATGAGAACCTGCTCCACCTGTCCGTGGTCGGCGTTCACCGAGGCCAACCCCGGCGCGATGTCGACGACGATGGTGACGTCCCCCTTGATCAGGCGTCCGAGCATGGCCCTCATGCCGCCGACGACGAGATTCAGGTCGAGGCGTGCCGGTTGAATGACTTGCTTTCGGCTGAACGCCAGCAACTGGCGCGTCAGGCCCTGGGCGCGCCGGCCTGCCGTCTGGATTTCGAGCACGTCGGGGCGGTTGGGATCGTCTGGCCCGCCCGCGTCGAGCACGAGTTCGCTGAAGCCCAGGATGACGGTGAGCAGGTTGTTGAAGTCGTGCGCGATGCCGCCAGCCAGCTGGCCGACCGCATCCATCTTCTGCGCCTGTTGAAACTGGACCTCGAGCGCGCGGCGTTCGGTGATGTCGAGCACAATGCCGACGGCTCGGATTGGGTCGCCCTTGCCGATGTCAAAGCGACCTACGCTGCTGTGCCAGCGCACGGTGCCATCCAGCCAGATGGCTCGATACAGCAGGGTGAACGGGGCGCCAGACTTGCTCGCCTGATTTACCGTGCCGACGAGGTCGGCGCGATCTTCGGGATGCACCCGCTCCATGAACGCCTCGAAGGTGCCCGCGAACGTGCCAGGCAGCAAGCCATATTGCGCCTCAAGGGTCTCCGACCACAGCAACGACCCCGTGGTGTAGTTCAAGTCCCAGATGCCCACTCCGGCGGCTTTGAGCGCAAACGTCGTGCGCGCCTCGGCCGTCCGCAAGGCCTGTTCACTCGTCCAGCGTGCCAGGGTATCGCGGCCGACCAGCCAGCCGGCGATCACCAGGGTTAGCAGCGCGGCGACGATGCCCAGCGTGAGCAGCGTCGTGAGCTGCGTGAAATCGCGATCGGTAACGGTCTGGCGGTCGGCGAGGAGGCGGCGTTCGAAGTCCCGAATGTCGTGGATCAGATTGCGAATGGTCTCGTTCGACCGGATGGTGTCGCGACTGGCCAGATGAGCCGACGCGGCCTCGGCGCCGGCCTTCTGGCGCAGTGCCACGACCTCGGCGCCGAACTGGACTTTCTGGGCAATGAGGGTTCGCAACGCCTCGACCGACGCCTGTTGCTCCGGGTGGACGGTGGTGCTCGCCGTGACCGCTGACAGGTTTTCGCGCGCGGCCAAGAGGCCGGCTTGGTACGGCCCCAGCAGCAGGGGGTCGCCGACCAGCCCGAAGCCGCGATAACCCGCCTCGATGTCTTGCGTGGCCGACAACAGGTCCGAAAGCTTCTGGATGACGTCGTGAGTGTGCCGCACTGACTCACGACCGATGGCGGACATTTCCACGCTCCTGTAGGCCAGGAAGCTGAGCGCGATCAACATGAGGATTGGGAGCCCGAACCCTACCTGCAGCCTCCGCGCGACGTTGACGTCTGCCAATTGAAGCGCAACAGTAGCAGGTATTGCTCTTGAAAGGCTGAATGCTTCTATTTCGTCTTCACCAACGTCTCGCAGCCGCCGTCGGAAATCGACAAGCTTGTTGGCGGACGAGCTCGCCCGCGGTCATCATCAGACAAGCGGATTGCGCGTGGTGAGAGCGGGGAAGCGCGAGAAGTCGCGATCGGCCGACCACAACTCCGACACCCGATGGTGGATGCAGAGCGCGGCGACGCGCGCATCGTGCACCTGGGGGCCGGTCACCTTCGACGACTTGAGCGTGGTCGTTAGCGTGTCCCAATAACCAGGTCCCTCCGCCAGCAACACATGGGTCGGCGAGGCCAGCCACGCCTGGACCTGGGCGATTGCCGCCGCTTGCGGCGTGGGGGGCGCATAGATTCGCGGGTGGGTCACGATCGCGAGAAACTTGTGCAGGCAGGGCCAGGGGATGGCCCACGGCGCGGTGCCTTCGGCCAGCGAGCGGATCAGCGGCGCGGCCGCGTCATGCCACTGCGAATCGGTGCGGTGCGCGTAAACCAGCAGGTTGGTGTCGACGGCAATCATGCACCGCGGCCCACGTAGATCGCATCGCGGAGCTCTTCCCACCGGCCTTCTTCGACGCCGTCCTGCACGCCCCGCCCCTTGAAGCTGGCGTCCTTCAGCCGGAACCGCTTGCGCGAGTGACGGGCCGCGAGCACCGTGCGCAGGCCTTCCTCCACCAGCAGTCGCAAGGTGACACCCTCGCGCCGCGCCAGCTCCTTGGCGTCCTGGAGGATCGGTGCGGCGATCTCGATCGTGGTCTTCATATGGGTGCCCATATTATGGCGGAAGGCTGCCCGTCAGGCAAGTCCCGCGGCGGTGGAGAATTACCTTTCGGGCCCGTTGGCAGGTGCCCCACGAGCCGCGCAGTCGCGACCCTTACGGCCGGTGCCGCAACACCTGCCCAGGTCGCGCCTCGGTCTGCTGACCGTCACTCACCACCGCGACGCCGTTGACGATCACGTGCGCGATGCCTGATGGATAGGCGTGCGGGGCAGCGTAGGTGGCGACGTCGCCAACCGTCGCCGCGTCGAAGATCACCAGATCGGCGGCCTTGCCCACGGCAATGCGCCCGCGGTCGGTGAAGCTGAACTGATCGGCCGGCAGGGACGTCATCTTGCGAATCGCTTCCTCCAGGCTGATCACCTTCTTCTCGCGCACGTAGAGCCCGAGCGCCCGCACCGCGTTGCCGTAGCCGCGCGGATGCGGCACGCCCTCGCCGAAGGTGTTGAGGCCGCTGTCGGAGGCAATCGACACCATGGGATGCCGCAGGATGCGCGCCAGGTCCTCGTCGCCCATGAAGTGATAGACCATGGAGGCGCCGCCGGCCATCAACATCCGCCGCATCATTTCCTGCTGCGTCGCCAGGTCCGCCTGGCCGAGCACCTTCTGCGTGGCCTGCGGAACAGTCAGGCCGTTGAGGGATCGGTCGGTGCGGTACTCGGCGATGCGGGCAAAGCTGTAGTCCTCGAGCCCGCGCTCGCGAATCAGCTCGCGCATCTCGGCGCGGATCTTCTGCCACGTCGGCTCGTCCGTCAGCCGTTCGTTGATCTTCTCCTGCCCGCCCTCGAGCACCCACGAGGGAAAGCGAATGCCCAGGTTCGAACTGGCGGCGTCGTAGACGTACTGGTCGGCGTTTACGCGCACGCCGCGCGCCCGCGCCGCGTCCATCAGCTCCAGCGCCTTCGCGCTCGCGCCCCAGCGGCTCGGCGCATCCACCTTCAGGTGCGAAATCTCCAGCGGCAACTTCGCCGACTCGGCGATGTGGATCGATTCGGCCACCGCCTGCTCGAGTTCAGTACCCTCGTTGCGCATGTGGGTGGCATACAAGCCACGGCCTGCGGCCGCGACCTTGGCCAGCGCGACGATCTCTTCGGTGTTGGCATACGTGCCCGGCACGTACTGCAGGCCGGTGGAAAAGCCCACGGCGCCGTCCTTCATGGCCTTGGCCACGAGCGCCTCCATGCGCTTCAGTTCGCCGGGGGTCGCCTGCCGGTTGACCGTGCCCATGGCCTCGCGCCGCACGGTGTTGTGGCCAATCAGCGTCGCGTAGTTGATGGCCGGCTTCGCGGCCTCAATCGTCGTGAACGCCGTGGCCACGTCCGCCGCGGACGAGCCGCAGTTGCCGGCCACGACCGTGGTCACGCCCATGCGGACGAAGTGGGGAATGGCCGGCTGCGTCGCGATCTCGTCCACGTGGGTGTGGACATCGATGAAGCCGGGCGCCACGACCAGGCCCTTCGCCTCGATGGTCGCCGTCGCCGCCTCGGTGATGCGGCCGACCGAGACGATGCGGCCGCCGCGGATACCGATGTCGGCTGCGCGCGCCGGCGCGCCGGTGCCGTCAATCACGCGGCCGTTACGGATGACCAGATCGAGCGGAGCGGTCTGCGAACCCAGATCAGAGGCCGCCGAGAACAGGAAGATGAGAGCAATCGCGACGTGGCGCATACGCAGATATTAGTCCAGTGCCACCGATGGCGCAGAAAAGACCGCCACAGATTGAACACCGATTAGACGCAGATTCAGGTTAGCGCGACGGAGAGACCAGCCGGCGCGGCGAAGCCGCGCAAGGCCGGCCCGAACGTTCCACTCGCGAGCCTTCCAGATTCAGCGGGCTCGTGAGTGGGACGTTCGGGCTGGCCTCGAGCCGGCCGCGAACGCGGCCGGCGGCTGGCCTTCAATCGGTGACTAATCTGGGCCTAATCTGTGGCTGTTATTTCGGTGGGATAGGCGCGATGGCGTCGGTCAGTGGCCCGGCCAGTTCGTCGTAGACGCGGTGCAGGAACCAGTCCACCAGCTGGATCTCGAACGCGCGGTTCGCGGCGGGGACATCGCCCGTAATCTGCAGCATCAGTGGCCGCAGGCTGGGCAGGATCTCGGCACGGGCCGCATCGGGGTCGAGGCCACGCGCGCGGGCGGCGGCGCCCTGCGCGATCAACTCCCGGAACACGCCCATGGTCGCGCGCAGCAGCGCCTTGTCCGTCAGGGGCTCGCCGTGCCCGGGCACAATCAGCGTCGCGTCGAGGCCGTCGATGTGCTGGAGCGTGCGCAGCCAGCCGGTGGGATAGGAGCTGAGCGCGAACGAGATCGGGTTCACCAGCAAGTCGCCGGTGATCACGATTCGCTCTTTCGGCAAATACAAGAAGGCATCACCCGGCGTGACCGCGCGGTCGTGATGACGCACCTGGACCTCGCGGTCGCCGAGGTGGAGCGTCAGCTGCCGCGAAAACGTCAGCGTCGGCAGCGTGTGCCGGACCGCCGTCTTCTGCTCGAGAAAGAAGCGGCCGTCCTCGAGCGCCTTCTTGAGGCGGGGCAGTTCCGGCGGCGCCGGTGTGACCGCTTCGGCCTTCGTGATGCGCTGCTCGAGGCTCGCCAGGTATGCGGGGAGCTGCGACTCGAGGCCCGGACGGTTGAACTCGATGGCCGGCCCCGCCATCATCGCCCGCGTCTTCTCGTGCGCGACGACGGTCACATCCGGGAAGGCCTGGGTGTAGACCTCGGTGCCGTACCAGTGGTCCCAATGCCAATGGGAGTTGACGACATAGCGGACCGGCTGAGAGGTGAGCTTGCGAATGTCTGCCAGCACCGCGGCCGCCGCCGCCGGCGTGCCGTTGGTGTCGAACACCAGCACGCCGTTACTGCCAATGATGGCGACCGCGTTGCCGTCGAGCCCGATGTCGCCGTACGGCGCCGTGCGAAACAGATGGATGCCGGCGGCGATCTCAGTTCGCGTGGGTGACCGCCGCTCGGCGCCCGCCGGGAGGACATTGCTGGTCGGGAGGGCATTGCTTGTCGGGACGGCACTGTGGGTCGGGACCGTCCCGACAAGGATCAACATCCCGGCAAGGAGTGCCCTCCCGACATGAATTACCCTCCCGGCAAGTGTCACCTGGAGAAGTTAATCACCCAATCCGAGCGCCCGCTCATGAAAAAGCGCGCCGAGGCGCCGGCCAGCTTGTCTGTCCCGGTGCCAGGGGTTGAACCGACCACCTGCGGGTACCACTTGCCGCCGTTCAGCAGCCTTTGCGGCGCCGACCACATCGCGGGGTTGTCGAGTGTCGGCGAGAACGAGACATAGATGCCCTCCATCCCGTAGTTTTCGTCTTTCGCCCGGTTGAGCAGCATCACGTACTGCTCGAGCGCCGTGTTCCAGTGGACCGAGGGCCCCCAGAAGGCATTGGCCCTGCCGTCGCCGTCATGCCACCCCTCGGTGGCGGCGACGAGCGGTGTCGCCGCGGGATAGGTCCATTCCAGACGCCGCCGCATGGCGCCGGGCAGCCCGGGGAGCAACTCGCGGCTGCCGGTATTGGGCTCCCAAAGGCTGCTGCGCCACAACTCGACCCTGCCCGCCGGCCGATCGCGGTCGGCCCACAGGATGCGCGCCACCGCCACACCCTGTGACTCGCGCTGCTGCTGGTATTGGCTGTAGAAGATGTAGAGGAACTGCTTGTCGGCGTCGAGCATCACGCTGAGGTCGCCGACGCCGCCAATCAGGTAGCCGTTGGTCGAGCCGCAGGCCGTGGAGCTCTGCGTCGCCTGAATCACGAAGCCCAGGTTCTGCCACGACCGGCCGCGGTCGGTGGACTTGGCCGCGCCGATGCGCGGCACGAACCGGTCGTCGCGTCCGCAGCGGCTGGCGGGCCACTCGTTGTGATAGAAGCCGTACCACGTCTCGACCTCGTCCGTGACCACCGCCTCCATCCACACACCGTGGCCGGGATGGGGCAGCAACGAAATTCCGGTGGGCGCGCCCAGCCGCTCGAGGGCCGTGCCCGACGCAATGCTCGGAATGCCCGAGTGCGAGGTCATGACGAACAGCCGCCGCCGGCCGTCTTCGAGATCCCAGACGAGGGGACTGTTCGAGTCGACGTTGCCGGGCAGGAAGAGCGGCGGCGCCGCAGTCAGCGCGGCCCGCGGCCTGACCGCCACCTGTGCTTCGGGAAACGCCGTGGGGAGGAGGGTCGACAACAACCAGGCCGCGCCCAGTGCCTGGGCGGCGGCAAGACGGACGTTCATAGGTGCATCACTTCTGCGCCCGCTCAGGCAGGTGGACGCATTAGTGTCTACGGCGGACCCGCGGCTTTCGTTTCACGATCCGCAGCTCAGCCACACAAAAGGTGCGCAAGGTCAGGCCCGAGCGCGAGTAGCCAGGCAACCCTGAAGGGTTGCCGCCACCCTTCTACTTAACGATCTTGGTGGCGGTGATCCACTTGCGGCCGTCTTGCTCGGACACCGTGCCGGTGATGGTCGCCGGGATCTTCGTGGTACAGGCCTCGCCCGATTCCTTGGCGACGTCGTTCTTGGTCACGTAGTACTCGGTCGGCTCGCCGGTCGCGTTCGGGACCAGCAGAATGTCCTGGCATTCCTTGGCGTCGGGCTTCTTGAGGAAGCACCTGGCGCACACCATGTCGCCCTTGAGGGTTTCATCGGCGGAGCGCATTGCACTGGTTCGGGCCGGCATGGCTACGGCCAGCGCGCCCAAGGTCATCATCACTTCACGTCGGGTCAGCGTTGTCTTCATAGCGCTTCCACGATACCAGTTTCCTTGTATGCTTGGCCAAGGTCACGGAGGGGTGTTTTTGAAGCGATTCGGCGTCCTCATTCTGATGCTCAGCACGGCTGGACTGGTCACCCTCGCGGCGCAAACCAAACGGATTTTCACGAATCCCCGGCCGGAACCGCATTTCAAGACGCTCTTCCCGAACGCCGGCGGCTTTTCGACCCTGGGCGGCACGCCGCTGCACTACAAGGTGTTCGGCGCCGATCCGAAGACCAACCCCGGGGCGCCGCCGATTGGCTTCATCTTCTGGACCACCGACCTCGTGCCCAACGAGCGCGCGTATCACGGCCCCATTCACTTTTTGGTCGGCATGGACACCAAGGGCGTGATCCAGAACGTGGTGCTCGACTACAACTCCGAGCCGTACGGCTACTTCTCGATCGACCTGCCGAACTTCGTCCCGCAATTCAAGAACAAGAGCATTCGCGATCCGTTTCGCGTCGGCGGCGACATCGCGGCCATCTCGCGCGCGTCCATCACCGTGAACGGCGCCGCGCGCGCCATTCGTGAATCGTCGCGGATCATGGCGAAGACCTTCCTGACGCCTGATCAAGTCAAGCCGTAATGGTCCAGCCCGACGACCCCTGGGGCTTCGAGGATGAGGCCGTCGAGACCTGGGCCGACATTCTCGCGCCGCAGTACCTCGACATCGCCCTGCTGGCGGCCTTCCTGGTGCTGGCCGTGGTCAGCTTCACGCGCAAGAGCGTGCCGCTCAAGCTGGTGACGTTCGCGTTCGCCATCGGCTACCTGGGCTTCGCCAAGAGCTACCTGATTTCCATCACCAACATCTTCAGCATCGTGGACTGGAACTGGCCGGTGCCGAAGTACAACGTGGCGTGGTACCTGTTTTTCGGGTTCACGGTGGTGTCAACCATCCTGTGGGGCCGGCTCTATTGCGGCCGGGTCTGCGCCTACGGCGCGCTCACGCAAACCCTCGACGTGATCCTGCCGAACGCGTGGCGGTTCGACGTGCCGCGGCCGATCGAGAAGCGCGCCAACCTGATCAAGTACGGTGTGCTGGTTACCGTGCTGGCCTACTACGTGGCCACGCACAACCTGTTGATCTACCAGTACGTCGAGCCGTTCTGGATGTTCGGGTTGTTTGGGACCACCGCCATGTGGACGGGCCTGGGGTTGTTGCTGGTGGCCACGCTGTTCGTGCGCAACCTCTACTGCCGTTTCCTGTGCCCGGTCGGTGCCACCCTGGGGTTGATGTCATACCTGACGGTGTTTCGCATCAAGCGCTGGGCCGAGTGCAACACCTGCAAGATGTGCCAGAAGACCTGCCAGTGGGGGGCGATCGAAGGACCGAAGATCCTCGTCGCCGAGTGCGTGCGCTGTGACGACTGCGAGCGCCTGTATGCGGACACCGTGAAGTGTCCGCACTGGCGCATCATCGATTATCAGTCGAGGAAGATCCGGATGCTCCCGTTGCAGCCGGTTCGATAGTTTCACAGGAGTTCAGGAGGGGAGGAGAACCTAAAGTACTTACTTCTGAGCTCCTGACCTCCTGTAACTCTTCTTACGGTTACGCCGTCTTGGGCACGTCCGAGGGCTTCCACAGCCCCTCGTTGCGCGCCACCCAGGTCGCCGCCGTCATGTCGCTGTAGACGTTCACCGTCGTCCGCGACATGTCGAGGATGCGGTCCACTCCGAGGACGATGGCAATGGCTTCGCCGGGGACGCCGAACATCACCAGGATGCCGACCAGCAGCGGAATGGACCCGCCGGGCACGCCGGCGGCGCCGATCGCGGTAATCACCGACATGACCATCACGATCACCATCTGCGTCAGCGTCAGGTCGACGTTGAAGATCTCGGCCAGGAAAATGACCGTGATGCCCTCGAAGATGGCGGTGCCATTCATGCACATGGTGCTGCCGATCGGCAGCACGAACCCGGCAATGGTGCGCGGGACGCCGAGCTGGGTGTTGACCACTTCGAGGGCGGTCGGCAGCGTCGCGCTGCTCGAACTGGTCGAAAACGCGGTCACGAGCGCCGCCTTGACGCGGGTGAAGAAGACCCAGGGCGACAGGCCGATCAGGAAGAAGATGACGAGCGACAGGGTGATGCCGGAGTGGGCGAGCAGGGCCACCAGCACCGTCGCCACATAGGCGGCAATCGCGGCCAGCAGGTCGAAGCCGAACCGGGACAAGACCGTGAAGATCAGGCCCGCCACCCCGAACGGCGCGATGATCATGGCGAAGTGGATGATCTGCGTCACCACGGCGTTCAAGGCCTCGAGCCAGGAGATCATCGGCCGCGCCTTGGCCTCCGGGATCAGCGTCAGCGCGGCGCCGAACACCAGCCCGAAGAAGATCACGGCGAGCATGTCGGTGTTGACCGCGGCCTGCAGCGGATTGCGAGGCACGATGTTGATCAGCGTCTGCATGCCGAAGGTGCTGGTGGCGGCCACCTCGACCCGGCCCGACGCGTCCTCCGAGAACCGTTCCATCAGCTCGGCGCGCGTTTCCGGCGTCACCCGCTCCCATGGCCGCGCCAGGTTGACGATTACCAGCCCCAACGTAGCCGCCAGCACCGTCGTGACCAGGAAGTACCCCACCGCCTTGCCGCCGATGCGGCCGACCTTGCGGATGTCGCCCTGGCCGCAGACGCCGAGGGCGATGGAGGCGAACACCAGCGGCATCACCACCATGAACAGCATGCGGAGGAAGATCTGCCCGATTGGCACGGCCACGTAGTCGTTCACGGCGACGACGACGGGATGGGCGGCGCCCACGGTCATGTTGACGATGATTCCGGCGGTCGCGCCGAAGGCGAGGCCGAGAAGAATCTTCGTGTGGAGCTTCATGCCGGGGCCGGAGGAACTTAGCGATTCGCTCATTGGGCCAAGAGTGTACCGCAACCAGTGGCTGGTCGGGCAAGCCGATCGCAACCGAGGGCGCATCGGCTCCCACGCCTACGGCGCGCTGGTGGGTGGCGCGGTCAGGGTCACGCGGCCCTCGAGGCCGCTCGATACCAGCACCTGGTTGCCGGCGGTCACGATGACGGCTTCGACGTGGGGCAGCCGTTCGACCAGTGCCATGCCCTCGGCCGGGCCGAGAATGAACACGCCCGTCGAGAGGACGTCGGCGAGCATGGCGCTGGCGGTGACAATGGTCACGCTGCGCGCGCCGGTGGCCGGGGTGCCGCGATCGGGATCGATCAGGTGGTGATAGCGGACGCCGTCCTTGATGAAGAACCGTTCGTAATCCCCCGAGGTGCTGAGGGTGCCGTCGCCGAGGTCAACCGTGGCAAACGTCCGGCCGGCCGGTCCCCGCGGATCGGCGATCCCCAACGTCCACGCGGTAGGGCCGTTGCGGCCGGCCACGTAAAGGTCGCCGCCACTCTGGATCAGAAAGTCGGCGAAGCCGCGCTCGCGCAGGATGGCCGCGGCCCGGTCCACGGCATAGCCCTTGCCGATGCCGCCCAGGTGAATGCGGGTACCCGTCTTCGTGATCCGGGCCGTGCCGGCCGCCCGGTCCACCTGCACGAGCCGATAGTCAACGAAAGGGAGCCGCGCCGCGATGGCCTGTGGGTCCGGCACGCGGTTGTCCTGGTCGTGATCGAACTTCCAGATGTCGGCGAGCGCGCCGAAGGTGATGTCGAACTTGCCGCCCGTCCAGTCGCTGGCCTGGGCCGCCGCCTCCAGCACCGCGATGGTGTCGCGGCTGACCGCCACCGGCTCGCCGCCGGCCGCGTCGTTGATGCGGACGACGTCGCTGCCGGGATTCCACCCGCTCAGGAGCGATTCGAGCCGGTCGAACTCGCGAAACACCTGGTCGATGGCCGCGGCGGCAGTCGCGTCGCTCGTGCTCCACACCTGCACGCGCAACTGCGAGCCCATGGCCAGCCGCGACCGTTCAACGGGATGGCGCCCGGGCAGCGGCTCCGCGCACGCCGCGCACGCGAGGGCGAGAACCAAGAGCAGCAGCGGCATCGGCGGTATGCTGGAAACAGTACCATGCCGACCGCCGCGCCCGTGCAACTGGAGATTACCCGCAATCATCCCGAAGACATCCAGGATCGCCCCGTCTACCTGTGGGTCGACGGCGAGAAATGGGACGGCGTGCTGCGCTACGGCAAGACCTTCACCCGCGAACTGGCGCCGGGCCGCCATTGCGTGAAAGCGCACAACACGCTGTTCGGGCACACGGTGGAGTTCGACGCCGCCGACGGCGAGACCGTTCGCTTCCGCTGCGAGAACGGCCTGACCGGTGGCGGCATGCTGATGGTGTTGATGATGGGCGTGGCGTACCTGCGCGTACGCCTAATCCGACTCTAGTTCCCCAGCAGCGGTTTCTGCTATATTGCCGGCGTTCGGCCCCCGGAGGGCCAGCGGGCCAGCCGGCCCATCGGTGGAACCACAAGGAGCGCCTGAATGAGCGGTCTGTTGAAGCCCTTCGGAGTCCTCGCGGCGGTGGCCGCCCTCGGTCTGGCCACGCCGGTCCCTGCCGCTGCCCAGGCGGCCGCCGGGCCAACCTTCACCAAAGACATCGCCCCGATCTTCCAGAACAAGTGTGAAGCGTGTCATCGGCCCGATTCGATCGCGCCGATGTCGCTCGTCACCTACGAGGAATCGCGGCCGTGGGCACGCTCGATCAAGAACCGCGTGCAGGTGCGGCAGATGCCGCCGTGGCACATCGACAAGACCACCGGCATCCAGGAATTCCAGAACGACCGCTCGCTCTCCGACAAGGAGATTGAGACCATCGCGAAGTGGGTGGACGCCGGCGCGCCAAAGGGCGACCCGAAGGACCTGCCGCCGCCGGTCAAGTGGCCGAGCGAACAGGGCTGGAACTACGCCAGCCACTTCGGCCAGGCCGAGCCCGACCTGATTATCAAGTCGCTGCCGTGGACCCAGAAGGCCGGCGCCAATGATGCCTGGTGGAAGCCGGTGGTCGAAACCGGCCTGACCGAGCCGCGCTGGGTGCGCGCCATCGAACTGCGCCCGGGCTCGGTCAAGGGCCGCAAGATTACGCACCATGCGATCGCGCGCCTGCAGCAGGTGGAGACCGACGAGCTCGCCGCCAACCCCCTCGACGCCAACGGCAACCCGCTGCCCGGCACCTTCATGGAGTGGGCCGTCGGCAAGCAGGGCGAGATGATGCGCCCCGGCGCCGGCAAGCTGATGCTGCCCGGCTCGCGGATCGTCTGGGACGTGCACTACTCGAACGGCGGTGAGGACATCACCGATCACGTCGAACTGGGCATCTACTTCTACCCGAAGGGCCAGGAGCCGAAGTATCGCCAGGTGCTGCACCTGATGGGCGGCACCAACGCCGGCGGCAGCGCCGGGCTGGGCTCGGCCGTCGACATTCCGCCCAACAGCGTCAAGGCCACCGTCGGCTACTTCCTGATGCGCGAGAACGGCCGCGTCGAGAGCTTCCAGCCGCACATGCACTTGCGCGGCAAGGCCATGTCGATGGAAGCGATCCTGCCCAACGGACAGATCCAGGTGCTCAGTCACGTCGCCGACTTCAACTTCAACTGGCACAACACCTATGTCTATGCCGAGACCGCCGCGCCGCTGCTGCCCAAGGGCACGCTGATCAAGGTGACCGGCTGGCACGACAACACCGCGGCCAACAAGGCCAACCCCGATCCGAATGTCTGGGTGGGCTACGGCGACCGCACCGTGGACGAGATGGCGCATGCCTGGGTCAACGTCACCTATCTGTCGGACACCGACTACCGCGCCGAAATCGCCACTCGCAGCCAGCAGCTCGGCCTGACCACAGCCGCGCGGCAGCAGCAGTAGGTGCCGATGCGCGCACACACGTTCGCGACCGCGGCCGCCGCGGCCGCTCTCGTCATCAGCGGGACCGGCGCCGGCACCTCGGCGCAGGTCGCGCCACCCCGGACGCAGTCGCAGGGGGTGCTGGTGGAGCCGCTCGGCGCCTCAGACGAAGCGATCTACCCGGCCTTCGAAGGCTTTGGTCCCCTCAAGGACGGCTCGCAGGTCCTGCTGCTCGGCTACTTCAATCGCAACCGCGCGCAGTCGCTCGACATTCCGGTTGGTCCGAACAACCGGATTGAGCCCGGCGGCCCGGACTTCGGCCAGCCCACGCACTTTCACCCCGGGCGTCAGCACGGCGTGTTTGCCATTACGATCCCGAAAGACTTCGGCACCAAGCGCCTCACGTGGACGCTGGTCGCCAACGGTCACACCACGACGGTGTCGTTCTGGGCCAACCCGCCGTACTGGATCGATTTCTACAAGAACACCGCCAACGGCAACGAACCACCGCGGATCAAGTTCGCGGAGGCGGGACCCGAATACACCGGTCCGCCGCGCGAGCGCTTCGTCCAGACCCTGTCGGGCACGGTCGGCCAGCCGGTGACGCTCACGGCGTGGGCCGCCGATCAACCGCCGACCATCGTGTTCGAGTCGGCGCCGCCGGCGGCCGCCGCGACCCGAAAGCCGGTGCGTCCGCCCACCGCCACCGAACCCATGCCCGCGATCGTCGGCGGCCGGATCATCGGCGGCGGCGCGGCGGCTCCCGCGGCGGCTGCCGCCACGGCGGTGCAACGCCGCGGCGACTTCCGCGTGTTGTGGAAGAAGTACCGTGGCCCTGGTGAGGTGACGATCGCCGACGAGGTGCTGGCCCTCGAGAACGGCGGCGATGCGAAGAAGTGGGTCGAGGCGAAGACCACGGCCACGTTCAGCACGCCGGGCACCTACTGGCTGCGCGCGCAGGTCAACGACAGTTCCGGCGATGGCGGCGGCGGCGACCAATGCTGCTGGACCACCGCTCACGTCGTCGTCAATGTGAAGTAGCCAGTAGCCAGTAGCCAGTAGCCAGTAGCCAGAAGCCAGAAAGACAAGCACTCTTCTGGCATCTGGTTACTGGCATCTGGCTACCGAATCTTACCGTCCAAAAATAATCTTCTCCCTCATCAGCAACCCCGAGGTCAGGCGGACCATGACGATCGCCAGCGCGATGTTGGTGATCGCCACCACCACGAACACGGCCGGGTGAATCGGCTTGTTGCCAAGCACGTCGGTCATCAGCGACTGCTGCCCGAGCCAGGGGATGTAGTACATCCACGCCTTGGTGGTCATGGTGTTCATGGTCGCCATCATGCCCGGGACCATCTGCGCCATCATCAGGAAGCTCAGGTAGCTCTGCGCCTCCTTGAACGACTTGGCGAAGGTCGCCACGTACATCTGGAGCGCGACGATCAGCGGCACGAGCGGCAGCACCGCCGCCAGCGTGCCGGCGAGTTGGGGGACGCCCAGCTGGAAGCGCAGCCCCAGGTCCTGCAGCGGAATGTACTGAAACAGCGCGAACAGCAGCCCGCCGGTGAAGAGCACGGCCAGCAGGGCGGTGGCGGTGCCGGCGATCCACTTGCCGGCCGCAATCGCGCCGCGTGGCGCCGGGTTGACCAGCAGCGCCTCGATCGAGCCGCGCTCGCGCTCGCCGGCCGTCGAGTCGGTGGCGATCTGCATGGCGCCGGTGAAGGCGGTGATCATCACGAACAGCGGGATGAACCCGAGAATCATCGCGGCGCGCTGTTGCGCGCTCGACACCTCGACGTCTTCCACCTGCACCGGCGCGGCCACCACCGGGCTGACGCCGCGCGCGATCAGGCGCAGGCTGCCAATCTCGCTGCTGTAACGCTGGAACAGCGCGCGCACCCGCTGCACCTTCGGCCGGGCATTCTGGCTCGAGCTGTCGGCCACCAGCCGTACCTGCGCCGGCTTGGAGGCCGCAAACTGCTTCGCGAAATTCTCGGGGATCACCACGATCACATCTTCGCGCCGGGTGCGGACGGCTTCTTCGGCGTCGGCGGGGCCGTCGACGATCGTGATGCCGGGCTGCTGGCGCAGCCACTCGACCAGCGCCGGCGCGTGCGCCGCGCCGACCACCGGCACGGTGACGTCCTCGACCTGCCGCTGCCGGCTGGCCAGGCTGTTGAACATAAAACCAATCATCACCGGCGCGAGCAGCGAGCTCACGAGCAGCGTGATGATCGACCGGCGGTCGCGCGACCAGTCGACCAGCTCTTTGCGGCACACCACCATCGCCTGTGTCAGCGAGCTGGACTTCATGACCGCGCCCCCGTTGCGCCCGTCGCGCTGCGCTCGTCGGGCGCTGCGTCGGCGTCAAGGCCGCTCAGTGCGACAAAGGCGTCCTCGAGATTCTGGTGCCCGGTCTGCTGTCGCAGGTCGTCCGGTGACCCGGCCGCCACGATCTTGCCGCGCGCGATTACCACGATGGTGTCGCAGAGCGCCGAGACCTCCTGCATCACGTGGCTCGAGAACAACACGGTATGCCCTTCGCCCTTCAGCCGCCGGATGATTTCGCGGACGGCACGCGTGCTCATCACGTCGAGGCCGTTGGTCGGCTCGTCGAGCAGCACGTTCTTCGGGTTGTGGACGATCGCGCGTGCCAGCGCGGTCTTGGTCCGCTCGCCGTGCGAGAAGCCGGCGACCCGGCGGTCGGCCACCGCCTTCATGTCGAGCAGCGCCAGCAGGTGCTCGGTGCGACTAGCGAGGTCGGCCCCGGTAATGCCCTGCAGCTCGCCGAAGTAGCGGATGTGCTCGCGGGCGGTCAGGCGCGGATAGAGGCCCGACTGGTCCGGCAGCACCCCCAGGCGCAGACGGGCGCCCTGCGGATCGGTGACCGGATCGATACCGTCCACCAGGATTCGGCCCTCGTCCGGCCGCATCAACGTGTACAGCATGCGCAACGTCGTCGTCTTGCCGGCGCCATTCGGTCCCAGGAGGCCCGTGACGGCGCCGTCGGCGGCCGTGAAGGAGACTCCATCAACGGCGCGGACGTCGCCGAAATGCTTGTGGAGGTTCTCGACTTGAATCATCCGCCTTCGCCCTGCATTTCTGCCGGGCTTCGGCGGGACAAGCTTGCGCCGGTACCGGGGTTGGGACCGGCCGGGGTCACGAAGAACGGCGGCCGCTTCACGTTGGCCATGCAGCTCGTGTCGAGCCCCACGGTATCGCCCTTGGTGAGGAAGGCGCGGATGATGCGCAGGCCGCAGCCGGTGCCACCGGCGGTGTGACCGGTGCCGGGCATCACGATGTGCTTCGAGTTGGACAGGTGCTTCGCAATCTCGTCGCCCCACACCGGCGGCGTCACGGGATCGAGTGCCCCGGACATTACCAGCGTCGGCACCGCCGAGGTCACCGGCTCGTAGAACGCGTCGGCGACCTCGCCCCTCGGCCAGAAGTCGCACGCGTCCTGCTGCAAGCGCATCACGTACGGGCCGAACAACGAGCCCGCCGATTCCTTCGCGACGTCAGCCGGCGTGATGCGCGGCGCATCCTCCGCGCAGATCACCGACAGCTGCATGCCGACGCTCATGTTGGCGGGACCGCCGCTGTCGCCGATCGAGGCCAGGGCCAGCAGGCCCTGGAAGTCGTTCTGCTCGGCTCGCTCGATGAGCGCCGGAATCAGCGACGAGGCCATGGGGATGTAGAGGGTCCCGGCGAGGACGTTGGCCAGCAAGCGGGCGGTCATGGTGAGGTCGCCGCGCTCGCCGGTGCGCGGATGCACGACCGCGACGGTGGGCGGCGCCTGTTCGAGCCGCGCCATCAGGGCGCCGAGGCGCGCCTGCAGGTTGGGATGGCTGGTGTTGCACGCGGCGTTGGCGGCGCAGTCGGCCAGCAGCAGGTCGAGCGCGCGCTGGACGTCGCGCGGAAAGAACAGCGGCAACCGCATGTTGGTGGGCGCGACTCCGTCGAGGATAGCGGTCCGCACGCGGTCCCCGTGCTGGCGCAGGTAGACCAGGCCCGCGCGCGTGCCGTAGGAGCCGCCGTAGATGTTGATCTTCTCGTAACCGAGAAACGCCCGGACGTCGTCCAGGTCGTCCATCGCGATCGAGGTGGTGTAAAGGCGCACGTCGGCGTCGTAGCCGGCCAGGCACTGCTTCAGCATGGCGATCGCGTCGGCCTCGGTCCGCCCCATGGCCTTCAGCGAATCATCCTCATCCGCGCACTCCAGGGGATGCGACTTGCCGGTGCCGCGCTGGTCCACCAGCACGAGGTCGCGATCGGTCAGCACCTGGCGGAACATCTCGCGCAGGCTCTTGGCCATCTTGGCCGCGCCCTGGCCGGGCCCGCCGGCCAGGAAGAACAGCGGGTCGGCAGCCGCGTCGGCGCGCAGCGCCGGCAGCAGCACGATGTTCAGGTCAATCTGGCGCCCCTGTTTGGTCGCGCGGTTCTCGTAGACCGTGAGCGTGCCGCAATACGCGTCTACCGGCGTGTCGTTGCCGGTGCACGGCTTCAGCCGATCGGTGGCGGAGAGCTGGGTTGGTTGAGAGCAGCCGCCGAGCACAAGGACGGCGAGGAGGAGGCAACGTCGCACGCTTGCGATTCTGACGCTATGGCTTCCAGTCTGGCAAGCGATCGTTGCCGGGACCGGTGGTGAGGCGCTGCGGCGGGCGCGAGCCGTCGGCGGGTGCGATCGCGAGGTCCCAGTCTTCGCCCTTGTGGTGGGCGGGACTGACCGACATGGCCAGCCACCGGCCATCGCGCGACCAATCGGGGTAGTAGTGCCACATGCCCGGTGCGACCGGCAGGGTTCGCGGCGTGGCGCCGTCGGCACCGCGGACCTGGATCGTGGACGGTTCGGTGGCGAGCAGGACGTTGGCCAGCGTGCGTCCGTCGGGTGACCAGGAGGGCCAGCAGGCGCCGCCGCTGTTGTCGAGCGCGCGGGTGCGGCCGGTGGCGAGATCGAGAATGTGGACTTGGAACTCCCAGAACTGCAGGCGCTGGAGCGTCTGCGCGGCGAAGGCCACGAGCTTTCCGTCAGGCGAGACACTGGGCATGATCGCGCGGCCGACGAAGTGGTGGGTCAGCCGATCGACCCGGCGGTCGTTCAGCCACACCCGATACAGGTCGCTGCGGCTGTCGCGCTCGGAGCTGAAGATCAGGCTCTGGCCGTCTGGCATCCAGATCGGATCGAAGTCGTTGGCGGGGTGATCGGTCACGCGGGTAACGTTGGTGCCGTCGGCATTCATGACGTACAGATCGAAGTTGCCGCCTCGCGAAGACACGAACGAGATGCGCCGGCCGTCAGGCGACCACTTGGGATGCTGATCGTGGTGATTTCGTCCCGAGGTGAGTTGCGCCACCATGCCGGTCGCGAGGTCGATTGAAAAAAGGTGATTGCGGCCGTCGGGATTGTCCGCGGCGCGCAGGTCGGACTGGAAGACCAGCGTACCGGTAAGGCCCTTGGGAAACGGGGTTGCTACCTGAGGCGTTGCCGGCGCCTGGGCCGCGAGCCGGCCACAGCTCAACAGGAGAATCACAACAATCACGCGAGCCATGATCGAGAGTAGCCCAGAATTGAAACCTAACAGGAGATCAAGAGTTCAAGAGACTGTTCTTCAAAACCGTTCCCCTGAGCTGAAGACGCTCTGAATATCCTTCTCTTGAACTCCTGATCTCCTGTGGGTTTTTTGGTGGGATATCATGTGATGTTCGGGTTGCGTGCCGGGAGTCTCCGGGGCCGCCCCCTCATCAACACCTGATAGGAGCGTTTCGTGGCGAAGATCAAGGTCAAGAACCCCGTCGTCGAGATGGACGGCGACGAGATGACGCGCATCATCTGGCAGAAGATTCGTGAAACCCTCATCCTGCCGTATCTCGACATCGACCTGAAGTACTTCGACCTCGGGGTCGAGGCGCGCGACCAGACCGGCGATCAGATCACGATCGATTCGGCCAACGCGACCCGCCAGTACGGCGTGGCCGTGAAGTGCGCGACGATCACGCCCGACGAAGCGCGCGTGAAGGAGTTCGGCCTCAAGCAGATGTGGAAGTCGCCCAACGGCACCATCCGCAACATCCTCGACGGCACCATCTTCCGCGAGCCGATCATCTGCAAGAACGTGCCGCGCCTGGTGCCACACTGGGACAAGCCGGTGGTGGTGGCCCGTCACGGGTTCGGCGATCAGTATCGCGCGCAGGACTTCACGTTCCCCGGCGCCGGCACGCTCACGCTCAGCTGGACGCCCGAGGGCGGCGGCGAGCCGATTTCGCGCGAGATCATCAAGGCCAAGGGCAGCGGCATCGCCCTGGGCATGTTCAACCTCGACGCCTCGATCGAAGGTTTCGCGCGCGCGTGCTTCACCTACGCGCTGGGCCGCAACTACCCAGTCTACCTGTCGACGAAGAACACCATCCTCAAGGTCTACGACGGCACCTTCAAGAACACCTTCGAGCGTGTCTACAACGCCGAGTTCAAGACCCAGTTCGAGGCCAAGGGCCTGACCTATGAGCACCGGCTGATCGACGACATGGTGGCGTCGAACCTGAAGTGGAACGGTGGCTACCTGTGGGCCTGCAAGAACTACGACGGCGACGTGCAGTCGGATACGGTGGCGCAGGGCTACGGCTCACTTGGCCTGATGACGTCGGTGCTGATGTCGCCCGATGGCAAGGCAGTCGAGGCCGAGGCCGCGCACGGCACGGTGACGCGCCACTACCGCATGCACCAGCAGGGCAAGCCGACCTCGACCAACCCGATCGCCTCGATCTATGCGTGGACGCGCGGCCTGCAGTATCGCGGCCGCTTTGACGGCACCGCCGACGTGGTGGCGTTTGCCGAGACCCTCGAGAAAGTCTGTGTGGACGTGGTCGAGTCGGGCCGCATGACCAAGGACCTCGCCATCCTGATCCGGCCAGACCACCCCTATCTCACGACCGAAGAGTTCCTCTCGGCGATCGATTCAGAACTCAAGTCGCGGATGTAAGACAGACGGTGCACGCGGGTCGGCACCTGCCTCTACTCGTAGCGAGCGCCTGAATTGGCCCCGGGTCACGGCTTGGCCGGTCGTCGCACCGCACCGGTGCGGGCGGCCGGCAGCGCCGGCGGCGACGAGAAACCAATCGCGCGGCGCGGACCGGCTGGCGGGGCGACCAGCCGACGCAGGGTCGCGAGGATGCTGTCGAGGTCCTCGTCATGGCCGGCCACGCGCTCTTCCAGTGCGTCGAGCTTCGCGGCCAGCGCGCGGTGCGGGGCCGCCCACTCGCGCAACCGCACGAACGCGCGCACCACGAAGACGCTCATGTCAATCGCGCGGCCGGTATTCAGCAGCGATGCCGCCATGATGGCGCCGTGTTCGGTGAACGCCCAGGGCCGCGTGCGACGGCCACCGTGACCACCACTTGAAATCACAGATTGTGATTTCAAGATCCGGCACTCGCCGACGGTGAGCTGGAACGCGAAGTCCTTGGGGAACCGGCGGCGATTGCGCTTCAGCGCTTGATTGAGTTGGCGGGTCGTGACGCCGTACAGCCGTGCCAGATCTTCATCCACGACGACCGTCAACGATCGCAAGGACAGAATCCTGGGCGATTCGGCAGCGACAGGGCGGAGTCGGGTCGTGGGCATGCCACCAATCGTGCGAACGGCATGCCACCACCGAAGTGGTGGGTTCCCCATGAGACTGGCCCGGTCGCCGCGACCACCGCGCAGAATCTGCTATGTCCCCGGTCGGCGAGGCGGGCAAGTCCTGCCATGGCCCATGCTCGCTTGCGGACCCGGTTACGGTCGATAATGCCGGAACGATGACCATGAACCCGACTCGCCTCGTGGCGGCCGCCCTGGCGGCCGCGCTGTTGACGGCCCCGCTCTCAGCGCAGCAAGAGGAGCGCGCCCGCGCCCTCGACCAGCAGATCGAGCGCATCTACAAGACCAACGAGTTCGCGCTTCCCCGGTTCGGCCCGGCGCGCTGGCTGGATGACGGCACGGCCTACACCACAGTCGAGCGCACTGCCGATGGCCCATCCGACATCGTTCGCTACGACGCCGCCACCGGGGCGCGATCGGTCCTTGTCCCCGGCTCGCGGCTCGCGCCGGCCGGTGCCAGCAAGCCGGTCGAGATTAGCGACTACGTGTGGTCGGACGACGGGTCGCGGCTGCTGATCTTCACCAACACGCAGAAGGTCTGGCGGCAGAACACCCGTGGCGACTACTGGGTGCTGCACCTGGCCAGTGGCGCGCTCAAGCAGCTGGGCGGCGGCGCGCCGGCGTCGACGCTGATGTTTGCCAAGTTCTCGCCCGACGCCACCCGCGTCGGCTACGTGCGCGCCAATAACATCTACGTCGAGCGCCTCGACGACGGCCGCATCACGCAACTGACCACGGACGGCTCCGAGACCATCATCAATGGCACCTCGGACTGGGTTTACGAGGAAGAGTTCGGCGTTCGCGACGGCTTCCGCTTCAGCCCCGACGGCCGCTCGGTCGTCTACTGGCAGTTCGACAGTTCCGAGGTCGGCATCTTCTCGCTGATCAACAACACCGACTCGCTGTACCCGACCATCACGAGGATCCCCTACCCGAAGGCCGGCACCACCAACTCCGCGGCACGGGTGGGCGTGGTCGGCGCCGAGGGCGGACCGACCCAGTGGATCAAGACCGAGGGCGATCCGCGCAACACCTATCTCGCGCGCATCGGCTGGATCGACTCGAGCACGGTGTCGATTCAGCAGCTGAACCGGCAGCAGAATCGCAACGACTTCCTCACCGCCGACATCAAGACCGGCGCGGTCAAGCGGATCTTCCGCGACGAATCCAAGAGCTGGGTGGACATCGTCGAGGAAGTGCCGTGGATCGACGGCGGTCGCACGTTCCTGTGGATGAGCGAGCGCAGTGGCTGGCAGCACGTCTACCGCGTGCCGCGCGAGGGCGGCGACGGCCAGCTGATCACGAAGTTCGAGGCCGACGTGACCGACATCGCCGGCTTCGACGAGAAGGGTGGCTGGATGTACTTCCGCGCCTCGCCTGACAACGCCGGCCAGCGCTATCTCTATCGTTCGAAGCTGGATGGCAGCGGCACTCCCGAACGCGTGACCCCGGCCAGCGAGCCCGGCACCCACCGCTACGACGTGGCGCCGGGCGGCCGGCTGGCGTTCCACACCTATTCGCGCTTCGACCGCCCGCCGGTGACGCAGGTGATCGAGCTGCCGTCACACAAGCCGCTGCGCGCCCTGACCGATCCGTCGGCGGTGATCGCCAAGTTGCAGCCGGTGCTGCAGCCGCCGGTGGAGTTCTTCCGCATCGACATCGGCGAAGGCGTGATGCTTGACGGCTACATGCTGAAGCCGTCGCATTTCGACGCCAGCAAGACCTACCCCGTGATCTCGCACGTCTACGGCGAGCCGGCGGGGCAGACGGTCAACGATTCGTGGGGCGGCTCGGGCATGTTGTTTCATCGCGCGCTCGCCGAGGCCGGCTACATCGTGCTGAGCGTTGACAATCGCGGCACGCCCGCGCCCCGCGGCGCGGACTGGCGCAAGGTGGTGTACGGCACGGTCGGCGACCTGTCGTCGAAGGACCAGGCGGCGGCGATTCGCGCGCTGACGGCGAAGTATCCCTTCCTCGATCGCACGCGCATCGGCGTGTGGGGGTGGAGCGGCGGCGGCACCAACACCTTGAACGCCTTGTTCCGCTTTCCCGACGTCTACCAGGTGGGCGTCTCGGTCGCGCCGGTACCCGACCAGCAGCTCTACGACACCATTTACCAGGAACGCTACATGGGCGTGCCGCAGGAGAATCCCGAGGGCTACAAGCTGGGCTCGGCGATCAACTTCGCTGAAGGCCTGCAGGGGAAGCTGCTGTTGATCCACGGGTCGGGTGACGACAACGTGCACGTCCAGGGGACCGAACGGTTGATCAACCGGCTAATCGAACTGGGCAAGCCGTTTGATTCGATGATCTATCCCAACCGCAGTCACAGCATCAACGAAGGGACCGGCACCTCGATGCATGTCTACAAGCTGATCGCGCGCTACTTCCTGCAGAACCTGCCGCCGGGCGCGAGATAGTCCGCCCGAGGTGGCGTCCGCCTTTAGGCGGACCAAGGGCGGACGCCACATGCCGCGGCCGCTCTGTGCCTACCCGAGGGTGGCGCGCTACCAAGGCACCGGCAGCATCGACGAAGCGGCGAACTTCACCTGCGTAGCGCCGCCTGCGCCTGCCGCACCTCGTCCTCGGTGAACGCCGCGGCGAGGTAGTCAATGCCCTGGAGCATCGCCGCGACGTCCTTCAGCGTAAACCCCAGGGACTGCAGCCGGGCGGTGTCGATGAACATCTGGTTGTTCGCGGCATCGTTGTAGTACTGAATGATCCTGCCTTCGGGATCGAACTGCTTGTTCACCCGCGCGATGATCTCGTCGGTGTAGTGCCGGCGCCACGGCCCGGGACCGCCCGGGGTGCCGTGGTCGGCGGTGATCACGGTCACGCTGCGGCCGGGACCGGCCTTCTTGTCCAGCAACGCCAGGTACGCCGCCATTTGCCGATCGAGCTCGGCGAGCGTGGCCTTGATCTCGGGCGAGTCAGGACCGTGCATGTGTCCGGCATAGTCGGGGCCCTTCATGTTGACGTAGACCAGGTCGGTGATGTCGTCAGCGCCGGCCGCCGAGGCCTCGACGACGGCCATCAGCGCTTCGGCTTCGAACTTCTGGTACAGGCTCGACGCGCGGAACTTCGAGGCACTCGAGATGTCGTGGCCCATGTGGGTGCCGCCGGCCGCTTCCCACACCTTGCGCCCGACGAACGCGTTTAGCGCCTCTGGCATCGTGTAGCAGTCCGGATTGGTCTCCCAGCCGCCGTCGCTGCCACCGTAGCTGGCGGCCACCACCTTCTTGGCGCCCACCAGGCACGACCCGCGGCCCACCAGCCCCGCGGTCGCGCGAATCGCGCCACCCTGGCCGATGATCACCGCCGCGCCGTTGGTCGCCAGGTTCCAGCTGTCCCCCAGGGTGAGCGCCATCAACTCCTGCGGATCGAGGTTCGCGTAGGCCGGCTGCGCCTTGCCGGTGGCGCGATTGAACAGGTTGTTGACGGTGATGCCGTGGAATCGCGGATCGGAGCCGGTGCCGATCGTGGCGTGGCCGACGCCGGTGACCGTGGGGAGCACGTTGACGCGCGCCTCCGAGAACCACGCCCCCTCGCGGCGCAGGCGCGTCAGCGTCGGCAGGTCGGCGGCGTAGCGATCGAAAAACTCTGCCCGCATCCCATCGAGCACGATCACCGACACCACGCGCGGCCGTCCCACGGTGGTGGTGATCGCGCTCGCCAGCACCCGGCCGGTGTAGGTGGCCGGCGCCGGCGCGCCAATCAACGCCCCGATCGTTGGCGCGATGTCCTGCTGGGCCGCGGCCTCCGGCCAGTCGCCGGCCGTCACGAACGGCGCGCCGTGAAACAGGATCGGGATGCGGGTGTCGTAGTCCCACGGCGAGCCGTGCATGAAGACGTACAGCGGATCCCGTTCAGTAATGAAGTCGCCCTCCCTCGGCACGATGAAGAGCTGGCCGCTGCGGCCGGGGAAGTAGGCGCGCGCGAACATGTCGAGCCACTGTTGGCGCAGGGGCGACGCGGCCGCGGCCTGCGGCGCCGGCACGGGCTGCGTGCGGGCCGGAGGCGGGTTGCCGCCCGCGCAACCGGCCAACAGGAGGACAACGACCACGGAGGAAATCAAACGCATAGCAGGCAACCTCTGGCACCTCTGGCACCTCTGGCACCCTTGGCACCCATGGCACCTTGTTTTTGGTAGTCTACCGCCATGTCGAAACGCGCTCTTTTGACGGTCGTTGCGTCTCTATTTGTCTTCGTCCTGTCGGTTTCGGCCCAACGCCCGGCCGACGCCCCGGACACCATGCCGGCGGCGCCGCCACCCGACACGGTGTTCATCGAAGAGCTGACCTGGGCCGAGGTGCGTGACCTCGTGGCCGGCGGGACGACCTCGGTGATCATCGCCACCGCCGGGACCGAGCAGAAAGGCCCGCACATGGCCGACGGCGAGCACAAGTTCGTGATGCACTACGCCGCCGACCAGATCGCGCGCAGCCTCGGCAAGACGCTGGTGGCCCCGGTCCTGGCGTACGTGCCCGAGGGCAGCTGGGATCCCCCCACCGGCCACATGAGCAAGCCCGGCACCATCACGCTGCCCGAGGATCGCTTCATCGAACTGCTGGTGCTGGCGGGCCGCAGCCTCAAGTCGAGCGGCTTCAAGACCATCCTGTTCATGGGCGATTCGGGCGGCAACCGCAACGGCATGCGCGCCGCGGCGGTGCAGTTGAACGAGTTGTTCAAGGGCGAAGCCACCGCGTACTGGGTGGACGACTACTACACCAAGGCCCACGCCGATCAGCGCACCTGGATTACCGCCAATCTCAAGATCCCCGCCGACCGCATTGGCGGCCACGCCAACGTGCAGGACACGTCGGAGCTGTTGTTCGTGGCGCCGCAGCACGTGCGGCGCGATCGCCTGAGCGGCAACGACTACCCCAATAACGGCGTGAGCGGCGACCCGTCGATCGCCTCGCCCGAGTTGGGACGCCGGTTCCTGCAGATCAAGATCGACAACGCCGTGGCGCAGGTCAAGCGCATGACCAGCGGCGCTGAGCCGCCGGTGGCCGCGGCCGACGCCCCGCGCGGCGGCGGGGGAGGCAACCGCCCGCCGAACGCCGAGGCGCGGCCGACCGGGCCGACCATGGACACCGCGCCGGCCAGCAAGACGCCGACCCGTGCGCCCGACACCGTGTTCGTGGACGAACTGACGTGGGAAGAGAACCGCGACTTGATGAAGGCCGGCAAGACCGTGTTCATCGTGCCGACCGGCGGCACCGAGAAGAACGGGTACCACATGGTGCTCGGCAAGCACAACTTCACGGTCAGCCACGCCGCGAACGTGATGGCGCGCAAGCTCGGCAACGCGCTGGTGACGCCGGTCATCCAGTACGTGCCCGAAGGCAATCCCGATCGCCAGAACTCCGGCGGCATCTCGCTGCCGTCGCCGGCCTTTGACGGGTTGCTCGATGCGGTGGCCCGCAGCCTCAAGGCGCACGGCGCCACCGACATCCTGCTCCTCGGCGACAGTGGCGGCAACCAGGGCGGCTTGACCAGCACGGCTGCCAAGCTGAACGAAGAGTGGAAGACCGCCGGCACCAGGGTCTACGCCTTGACCGCGTACTACGAAGAAGGCCGCGAGCACTACCGCGCCTGGATGCACGCCGCCTACGGCTACGACGACAGCATCATCGGCAGCCACGCCGGCATCAGCGACACCGCGCAGATGCTGCACGTCTACCCGGCGGGCATCCGCAAGAACATGCTGATGCCGTGGGGCGGCCCCAAGGATGCCGGGGTGTCGGGCGATCCGATGCGGGCGACCGCCGAGATTGGCCGCATGGGCATCGAGTTCAAGGTCAATGCCGCCATTGCGCAGTACCGCCTGCTGAAGAACCCGCCCCCGCCGCGCGGCGCCGGCCGCGGCGGCCAATAACAGGAGATCAGGAGGTCAGAAGAAACTCTTCTCCTGACCTCCTCTCCTGAACTCTTGTTCCCCTTGATCTCTTTCCTACCAGGTCCAACGGAAATAGACCGCGTAGCGCGAACGTCCTGCGCACATGTGCGAAGGGTGTGCGCGCACACTCCGGCGTTCCGCAGCCTGGGTTCGCAGTCGCTAAAGTCCTCGAAATTCCCCCCGCTCGTCAAGCAATCTGCTTGGCACCATTGCTGCAGCTCTGGTGCCGGAGTCTACAGAATGGAACGCCCCCCTCTTCCCACAGCGGCCCGCAGCGCGTCGGCCTGGCTGCTCGTCTGCCTCTTTCCTGTCGTTTGCATGGCCCAGGCCGTGCCCAAGCCCGATGTCGCCGGTATGTCGATCGAGGACTTGCTGGCGGTCGAGGTGATCTCGACTGCCTCGAAATTCCCCCAGTCCGTGAAGGAAGCGCCAGCCTCGATCACGGTGATCTCCGCGGAAGAGATTCGACGGTTTGGCTATCGCACCATCGCCGACGCGCTGCGGGCCGTCCGCGGTTTCTACAGCAGCTACGACCGCAACTACACCTACGTCGGCATGCGCGGATTTTCCCGGCCCGGTGACTACAACACGCGGTTGCTGCTGCTGGTCGATGGCCATCGCATCAACGACGGCGTCTACGACATGGCTCCGCTCGGCACCGACTTCCTGTTCGACATGTCGTTGATCGAGCGGATCGAGATCATTCGCGGGCCCGGCTCGTCGCTATATGGCAGCAACGCGCTGTTCGCCGTGATCAACGTGATTACCAAGAGCGGCGCCAGCCGCTCGGGCGTGCAGGCCGACCTGATGGGTGGCTCGCTCGGCACCCGCCGTGCCGCCGGCAGTTACGGCCGGGTGTTCGGTGATGGCCGCGAAGTGCTGATCGGCGGGTCGGGGTACTTCTCCGACGGTCAGCGCAACCTGTACTACCCGGAGTTCGACACGGACGGCGTGCCGGCGATCGCGCGCGACCTTGACCGCGACGAGGCGACGAGCGTGTTCGGGTCGCTCTCGGCCGGCCGCTTCTCCGTGCGCGCCGGCGCCGTTCACCGCGCCAAGCAGGTGCCGACCGCGTCGTACGGCACGGTGTTTGGCGACGACCGCGAGCGCACCGACGACGATCGCGGGTTTGTGACCGGCGTGTACGACGGCCCCGTCGGCAAGGGCTGGCTGGCGACCGCGCGGCTGGGCTACGACTATTACGGTTACCAGGGTGCCTACCCCTACGCCGAGGGCGACGACACCGTGATGTTCACGGACGACTCGACCGCGCATGCGGTGACCGGCGAGCTGACGGCGCGGCGGCAGGCTGGGCGCATGCACATGGTGTCGGCGGGCGTCGAGGTCCGCCGCGATTTGCAGAACCGGCAGACAGCCCACGATGGGTCGAGCCAGTATCTCGATGTTGATGTCCCGGCCACCAAGCTTGGTCTCTACGTCCAGGACGAGATGCGTCCGGCCTCGTGGCTGCTGCTGAACGCCGGGCTGCGCGTCGATCGGTTCTCGGACTTTGGCACCCACGTGACACCGCGCGCGGGCCTGGTGTTGTTGCCGCGTCCCCAGACGGCGGTGAAGGTGTTGTACGGCCGCGCCTTTCGCGCGCCCAATCCGTACGAGCGCTACTACTACACGGCCCAAGCCGCTCGGGGATTGCTGCTGCGGCCGGAACAGATCCGGTCGACGGAGCTGGTGTGGGAGGAGTCGCTCTCGGCCAAGGTCCGCTTGACGATGACGGCGTTCGACTACGACATGCAGCGCATCATCGAGCAGCGGGCCACCGACGTCGAGGACATCTTCTTCGAGAACGCCGGCCGCATTCGCGGCCGCGGCATTGAGGCCGAGATTGAGGCGCGCTTCGACAACGGCATCGTCGCGCGGGCCAGCCACACGTTTGCCCGGGTCCGGGATCACGAGCGGGACGAGGCGACCTCGAACTCACCGCAACACATGTCGACGGTCAGCCTCCAGGTGCCGCTGTCGCGCGTGGTCGTGGCGGTCGAGGGGCAGCGGGTCGGCGAGCGCCTTGACCTGAGCGGTGTCCCGGTCAGCGGTTTCTTTGCCCCCAATCTCACCGTCACCACACCCGCCAGCCAACGCATCGGGTTCAGCCTGAGTGTGTACAATGCGCTCAACCGCTCTTACAACGACCCCGGTGCCGAAGAGCACCTCCAGGCGTCCATCAGGCAGGACGGTCGCACCATGCAGTTGCGACTGCACGTGCGCTTCTAGTTCTTCAACTGACAGAGACGATGGCTTCCATCGGCGCCCGCCTGTCGCGCGCTCTTCGTCCCGCTCTCTGGGCCGGTGTGACAGCGGTCGCCCTGGCCGGCGGGGCGTCGAGCGCAGCCAGCCAGCCGGTCAGCGAACTGCAGGTCAAGGCGGCGTTCCTGTTCAACTTCACCAAGTTCGTCACCTGGCCCGTGGTGTCCCGGCCCATGGCCATTTGCGTGGCCGGCAACGCCCCGCTCGCCGCCGCGGCCACGGCGGCGGTGCGCGGCAAACTGGTCGCCGGCCGGACGGTCGAAGTGCGCGACTTCGCCTTGGCCGGCACGGCCGACGGGTGCGACCTTCTCTATCTGGCCGACCTGCCGCCAGACGGAGCGGCGGCGGTGTTGCGCCGGACCCGCGGTCCGGTACTCACCGTCGGCGAGACCGCCCGCTTCCTGCGCGACGGTGGCATGGTTCGCGTCTATCTCGAAGACAACCGGATGCGCTTCCAGGTCAACCGTCGACAAACCGATGCGGCGGGATTGAAGATCAGTTCCCAGCTGCTCAGCCTGGCGTCGCAATGAGGGTGTGCCGGCGATTGGCTTCAGGCGGCTCTCGATCAGGCGCAAGCTGACCGCGCTGATGATGCTCACCGCCTCGCGCGGCGGTTCCTGGAGCGCGCCGGCCACACCGTGGTGGTCGCCGACAACGGCCAGACCGCCGTGGCGGCGTACCTGCGCGAACCCTTCGACCTGGTCCTCATGGATTTGCCGATGCCGGAAATGGACGGGGTCCAGGCGAGTGCCGAGATCCGGCGGATCGCGGCCGGGCGCGGCGGTCATACCCCGATTGTCGCGTTGACCGCGAGCGATGCGAGGCGGCGTTGATGGACGGCTATGCCTCCAAGCCGATCCCGCGCGAACTCCTGTTTGCCGAGATCGCGCGCGTCACCACCCGGCCAGCCGGCCGGACTGCGCTTCGCGCCTGATCACGAGGCCGCGCTTGCGGTGACCCCGGCAAGGATGCGCAGCAGCTCGTCGAGGTCGGCGGGCTTGACCAGGTGGTGGTTGAATCCGGCGTCGCGGGCCATCTGGCGATCCCGCTCCTGT
This sequence comes from Acidobacteriota bacterium, assembly GCA_030697165.1. Classification (NCBI taxonomy): domain Bacteria; kingdom Pseudomonadati; phylum Acidobacteriota; species Acidobacteriota bacterium. The sequence continues at coordinate 161,055 of JAUYQQ010000015.1, read as the reverse complement.
CCGTATCCCGTCATCGCGACCAGCACCATGCTGTCGGTGCCAGGGCGCCGGCGCACGCGGCGGGCCACTTCATAACCATCGATGCCGGGCAGGCCGATGTCCATCACCACGGCATCTGGCGGCGCCTGCGCGATCGCGGCCAGCGCCGAGGGGCCGTCGTGGGCCGTCCGGACCCGGTGTCCGGAAACCGAGAGCAACAACGCCAGGCTGTCCGCCGTGTCGACGCTGTCGTCGACCACCAGCACCTGGCAGCACGCCGCGGTCGCCTTGGGCAGCGACTGCAGTGACCGCACGGGCGGGGGCGCCGTGAGGGGCAGGCGCACCACGAACTCGCTGCCCTGTCCCAACTCGCTGGTCGCGGCCACCGTGCCGCCGTGCGCCTCGACCAGGCGGCGGACGAGCGACAGGCCAATGCCCAGGCCGCCCTGCGCCCGATCGAGCGAGCGTGACTCCTGCGTGAACAGATCGAAGACGTGCGGCATCAGGTCGGCGCTGATGCCAATGCCGTTGTCGCGCACCCGCAGCACCGCCGTGTCGTTCTCGAGGTCCACGCTCAGCCAGATGCGGCCACCTTCGTCGGTGTACTTGGCGGCATTGGTCAGCAGGTTGACCACGACCTGCTCGAGCCGCGCGGCGTCACCGGTGAGGCCAATCGGCTCCGCCGGCAGGGCCACCGTGAGCTGGTGATGGCGCCATTCGATGAGCGGGGTCACTGCCTCCACGGCCAGTCCGATGATCGTGTTCAGCACCGCCGGTTCGGATCGCAGGTGCACCTTGCCGTGGGTGATGCGCGACACTTCCAGCAGGTCGTCAACCAGGTACTTGAGCTGCCCGACCTGGCGCTCGATGATCATGCAGGCCTGCCGTTCGACCAGCCCTTCGTTCTCCCGCAGGCGCAGGAGCTGCGCCGCGCTGACGATTGGCGCCAGCGGCGCGCGCAGCTCGTGGCTGAGCATGGCGAGAAACTCGTCCTTGCGCCGATCGATCGCGGCCAGCGCCTCGGCATGGGCGTGCATGGTGCGTTCGAGCGCGCAGCGTTCGGAGATATCCCGGATGTTGCACTGGATCACCTTGTGCCGGTGCTCGCGGTAGGCGTTGCCGACGACATCGACCTCGACCGTGCGGCCGCGGTTGGACTGGAGCGGCAGGTTCTCGAAGCGGATGTAGCCCTGCTCCCGCAGCTGCTGCACCGCCGCTTCGCTGCCGGCCTTGTCGGCGAACAGGCCAATCTGCCACAGCTCCTTGCCGGCGAGCTCGCCGGCGGAGTAGCCGATTAACTCGGTCATGTACGGATTGGCGTCGATGATCACGCCGGTCGCGAAGTCGAGGATCAGGATGCCGTCCTTGGCCGACTCGAACAGCCGCCGGTAGCGTTCTTCGCTGTCGCGCAACAACCCGTCGGCGTGCTTGCGGGCGGTGACGTCCTTGAACAGGACGCCCACGCCGCGCCGCGGCTGATCGTTCACGCGGAAGGCGTAGAGCTCGAGCCAGAGGCCCATGCCGACGAACTCCTGCTCGAACCGCATCGGCTTGCCGGTGTTCAGCACGGCGTCCCAGATCGGGAACCAGCTGTCGCATTCAGCGCCCATTACTTCGCGCATGGTGCGGCCGAGCACGTTGGCAACGCCCGTGTGGGTAACGAACGCCGAGTTGACCTCAGTGTAGCGATAGTCCGGGGGCTCACCGTTGGGTACCGCGACCTTCTCGAGCACGCAGAAGCCATCGCCGATCGAGTCGAGCAGGGTCGTGTAGCGGTCCCGGATGTCGCTCCCGACGGCCGGGTTCGGAGCAGGTGTCGTCGCCGCGCCGACTGTGAATCCGAGCATTGGGTACCTGAGCAAACATGGCAGGGCTGGCGGGCCGTGTCTGTGCTGTATTGGACAGTCGCAAGGCTTGACCGGCCCGGCGCGCCACCATATTCTCTGCGCACTCTCTGCAGCCGCGAGCCCAACAGGAGCCCCATGCCCAAGCGTGTCACCCGCAAGCCCGACCAGAGCCGGCGGAATTTCCTCCAAAAAGCGGTCGCCGGAGCCGGCGCCACCGCGGCGGCGGCCCTGACCGGTCGCGGCACCGAGGCCTCTGCGCAAACCGCGGCTCAGCTGGCGGCGGGCGCGGTCGCCCCCATTCGGGTGCCGGCGGAGTTTGCGGCGGCCACGGCGGCGAAGCCGGTGAGCTTCGAATTCCCCATGACCGGCGCGCAGGTGTTTGCGCGCGCGTGCAAGGAAGAGGGGGTCGCGGCGCTCTTTGCCTGCCCCGGCAACTACGGCATCGTCCACGCGCTGGCCGCCAGCGGCATCCCGGCCTACGGCGGGCGTCACGAGGGGTCGATGGCGCATGCGGCGGATGCGTTTATCCGCGTCACCGGCGAGATTGCCGTGGCCTCGGGCACCGAAGGTCCCGGGTTCACCGACATGATTTGCGCCATTGCCTGCGCCAATGCGGCCCGCACGCCGCTGCTGATCGTCGCCAGCAACATGTCGATCGCGATGGAAGACACCGAGGCGGCCATTCAGCTCGCCTACCAGCAGCCGACCACCGAGGGCATGAAGAAGTACGGCAAGCGGTTGATCGTGCCGCGCCGCGTGCACGAGTACACCGCCACGGCGTTCCGGCAATTAAAGAGCGGCGTGCCGAAGCCGGTGCACCTCGATTTTCCCGCCGAAGTCGCGTCGGCGCGGTTCAAGGACGCGAGCGAGCTCGAGTTCTTCCACGACAAGGCCCGCTACCGCACCGACTCGCGGCCGCACCCGTCGGCGAAGGACATCGGCACCGCGGTGGACCTGATCCGCAAGGCCGAACGGCCGATGATCGTCTCGAGCAACGGCGTCTTTTATGCCAAGGCGTGGGATGCGCTGAAGCGGCTGGCCGAGAAGGCGCAGATCCCGGTGGTGGAGTCGGGCGCCATGAAAGGGCAGTTCTCGGACGCCAGCCCGCTCTCGGCCAATGCCGCGCCGGCGGCGCTCCCGAGCGCCGACCTGGTGATCCTGGTCGGGCAGCACTGCATGCCGACCGTGGGCGAGTTCGCCTTTGGTCCCGATGCCAAGTACATCCGCATCGACCAGGCGCACGAGGACCTGGGCCGCAACCTGCCGATCGACCTGGGCATGGTCAGTTGTGAGCGGGCGGCGCTCGAGGCGCTCGCCGACGCGGTGCCGGCCATGAAGCACGACGCGTGGCTCGCCGAGGTGGCCGCGGCGCGGAAGCGCTTCGAGGATCAGAACGCCGAGTACTACAAGACCGGACTCGGCTACACCGACGCGGTGCATCCGGCGGTGATTGCCAAGCAGCTCGGCGACTTCCTCTATCGCGGCAACCTGCCGCGCGAGCAGACTACGGTGGCCTCGGGTGGTTACGGCATTGCCCGGTTCGTTCGGCGCGAGCTGCGCGCGTTTCGTCCCGGGCAGATCATGAACGGCGCCTATCAGTACGGCGCCATCGGACCGGACCTGGGCTATGCCGTCGGCGTCGCGGCCGCCGTGCAGCTGGGCGTGGGGCCGCAGGCCGCTTACAAGGGCCATCCGATCATCTGCATCACTGGGGATGCGGGGTTCGGCTACACCGCCATGGAGATCGACACCATGGCCAAGTACAAGCTGCCGGTCGTGGCGATCGTCTACAACAACAACGCGTGGGGCACGTGGACCGGCGCGCAGAACGAGCCGAAGGCGCTGCCGATCCACTTGTTCCAGGAGAACCTGCGCTACGACAAGCTGGCCGAGTCGCTCGGCGGGCACGGGGAGTACGTGACGAAGGCGGCCGACTTCACGCCGGCGCTGGCGCGGGCTTACCAGGTGGCGGCGCGGGAGGGCAAGCCGGCGGTGATTAATTGCCAGGGGCGGAAGGAATTCTGGGATCGCGCGAAGTACCCGCCCGGCATGATCGGCAAGGTCGAACCCGGCCTGATGTCGTACTACCACTAGGCGCCGCGGCGTGACCGATCCGGTGTCGAAGGCGTTGCAGCGGTATGCGGACCGCGGCGTGTTCCGCGGCTTTCGCGCCACGTCTGGTGCGCGCGGTCGCGTCGAGTACCAGTTCCTGTGGTTGCTACGACGGCCCATGCGCGCGCACTACGATGCGCGCCGCGGCGTGCTGGCCTTTCCGGCGTTATTCCCCGGCGTCGAGACGCCGGGGATGTCGGCCGAACTGAAAGGGCTGGTCGCCGGCCGATCGACGCGCGATCAGCCGGCGCATAAGCGCATGGATGCCCGCCGCGCCCGTCTCGCGAGCGCGGTCCGCAAGGGCGATTGGTCCCTTACCGTGACCATTCGCGGCACCAACCATGACTACGCCGTCCGCGGCGCGCTCAACCTGATCAACGAACTGTTCCTCGCGCTGCATCAAAGTTATCCGGAATATCTGGTGCAGCACTTCGGGTTGTCAACGGAGTGAAAAAGGGACCTGCTCCCCTTTTATGAGAACCGTAAGCGTGCTACTTGGGCACGACCGTCAGCTGGTTGTTGATCGTGTAGCCCTTGGCCTGTTCGCGGGCAATGGCCTCGGCGATGGTGCGCATCTCGGCGGTCGGGACTGAACCCTTGAGAACCACGGTCTTGGTGCTGGCGCTGGTGTCGACGTTGATGTCGGCGGTGTCAACGCGGCCGTCGGCGATCAGGGACGACTTGACGTCCATGGTTTGAAGCGCGCCACCGGTGTTTTCGACGGCCTTTTCAGTATCGGCCTTCGCGCCGCGCCAGGTGGCCCCGCAACCCGCGGTGAGCGTCGAGACGAGAACGGCGGCCAATACGGCCTGCAAAGTGTTTCCGGTTGTCATTTCAATGTCCTGTTCTGCCAAATATGTTCCACGCGCCGTCCCCACGACGGCGCTGCCGTCTACACTGCAAGGCCTGTTCCGGTTTCTGGAGTTGAACCTGATGGATGAGCTTAAGGATCCGCTCGCGCCGAAGGCGCCGGCTCATGTGCACGAGTGGCGGCACGACGATGTGGAACCCGACTATCCGCCGGTCTCGGTCAGTACCTGCGAGTGTGGCGCCATCCGCCGATTGTGGCAGGACGATGACGGGGAGTTTCGGGAGGAGATTACTTACATGACATAGACGGGAGGGCACTTCTTGTCGGGAGGGCACTTCTTGTCGGGAGGAAACACTTGTCGGGGTTGGCCATGAGCGAACCTCCGGCTAGCCGCAGGCAAGGTTGTCTTGGAGTCGAATGGTGAGCCAGAATTTCACCACTTGGAACCAAGTTGCCAAGTGGCTCCGTCGCCTGGATGGGCTTCGTCGGACCGCCTGACGTGGCGTGCGGCGGTTACCGCAGCTCGCGGCCGTGGAAGACGCGCAGCATCAGGACGGAACTCCCGTCGTAACGGTACTGAAGGGCGTACATTCCACCGAGCACCGTCAGCACAATTTCCCGGTACTCGTGGCGATCCCCGATTGGGCGTCCCAACTGTGGATGCCGACGGAGCACGTCGGTGCGGGTGATCAGCTCACCGGCGACGCGCGCTGCGAGTTCCGGGAACTTCTCGTGCAGGAACACGGCGAATCGATCGAGATCGGCGAGCGCGTCGAGCGACCACTCGATCTCTACTGGTCCGGCCACGGTCGGAACCCGGGCGTGCCCCACGTCCGGAGCCACTGCACGACGCGCTCCTGGGGAACCCGCGAGTCTGGCGTAGCCGTGGCAGCGCGGCGATCGAGTTCGGCGATCTCGTCGGCCTCGGCGTCACGCGGCGTGCTGTCGAGTGCCGCCAGTTCAGCGATCAGCTGGGGAACCGTCATGCCGAGTTCCGCGGCCCGCACCTCGAGCACGTCGGCGGTGTGCTGGTCGATGTCGATACTGACGTGCGGACCCATGGCGACAGAATAACCGATTCCGAGAAGGGGCGAGGAGTGACTTCGGTGCTCGCGCCGGTTCGATTCTGGCGTGCGATCAGGCGATCCGCGCTCGCAAGTGACTGAAACGATTGGAGGAAGAGCTGGTGAGCCCGCTCGGAGTCGAACCGAGAACCAACAGATTAAGAGTCTGCTGCTCTGCCAATTGAGCTACGGGCCCACTTGAGGGTGGGTCGCACAGTCACGTCCGATGACGGTGCGGGAAACCATGACTATACCATCCGGCCCGTTCATTGGGCAACGTCCAGGGCGACGCGCGCTAGTTCATCTTGGACCGGTCGGTCGCGTCTTTCCAGCCGGCCGTCAAAATTTGCGGTGAGCCGTTGATGTTCCAGTGATCGGACTTGAGGGCCGCCTCAACGCTTTCGAGCCGTGCCCGGAAGGTGGCCTCGGTGGTAAACCGCTCGGCCTCGCTGCTGCCATCGGGTCGGTGCCAAATCAGTTCAAACTCGCTAGAAGCCTGGTCGAATCGTGTCTCGATGCGGAGGACTTCCGGACCGCGTTCATATAACCAAATCATCGATACCGCCGCAAAATAACAAATGGTTAAGTAGGAGTAGTTCCTCGCAAGTTACCACGGACGTGCGACTTCGGCTTCATAGTGCCGCGAATCAGACATTTCGGCAACCTCGCCCACCCCTCCCGAGATGACAGAATTGTCAAAGGAAAGTGCCGGCCGCGGGGAAACGGGGGAACCGGGCCGTCTATCAGTTGGATGAACCGCTATGTCCTGCTGCGTGTCCCCCCGCCGGCCCGGAGCAAGTCGGCCGGTCCTCACTCCCATGCTGAAACTCTTGGTGCCGCGCCCGAGCCGCCGGCCATCAGGCTGGCCGTCGCCGACCTGAACACGGACGAGGCCTCCGAACTGCGTCGCGATCCAGAAGTGCAGGCCATGGCCCTGGTCATGCCGACCCGGCTGATCGATCCGGTGGGCCTGGCCGAGGCCCTCCCGGCGGCGACCCCGGCATGGGGACTGTCGGCCGTGCGGGCCGACGAGTCGACCTTTGACGGCAGCGGCGTGACGGTCGCCGTGCTCGATACCGGCATCGATGCCAGCCACGCGGCGTTCGCGGGGGTCACCCTCGAGCAGCGGGACTTCTCGGGCGATGGCAATGGCGACATCAACGGCCACGGCACCCACTGTGCCGGCACGATCTTCGGCCGTGATGTGGCGGGCTCTCGAATTGGCGTCGCCCGCGGCGTCACTAGCGCCTTGATCGGCAAGGTGCTGGGCAACAACGGCACGGGCTCGTCCCAGGGGCTGTTCGACGCCATGCTGTGGGCGAGCCAGAATCAGGCCAACGTGATCTCGATGTCGCTGGGTTTTGATTTTCCCGGGCTCGTGCAGGAACTGGCGAAGCGGATGCCGGTCAACATGGCGACCTCGCAAGCGCTCGAAGCGTACCGCGCCAACCTGCGGATGTTCGACGCGCTCATGGGCATCATCAGGCACGGCGAACCGTTCGGGCGCGATGCCGTGGTGGTGGCCGCCTCGGGCAACGAGAGCCGGCACGACCTGACGCCGCCCATTCCCATTGGCGTGTCGGTGCCGGCCGCAGCCGATGGCGTGGTGTCGGTGGGGGCCATTGAGCCGTCGGCCGCGGGCTTCGCGATCGCGCGGTTCTCGAATCGCTTTCCGCGCTTGTGCGCGCCGGGCGTGAGCATTCCATCCGCCAAACCCGGCGGGGGACTGCAGTCGATGAATGGCACCAGCATGGCGACCCCGCACGTCGCCGGCATCGCCGCGTTGTGGCGCCAGAAGCTGGTCGCCGAAGGCGTGGCCACGGCCGCAGCCGTGACCGGTAACTTGTTGGCCTCGGCCACGCGCGTCGGCTTCGCCCCCAACACCTTGCCGGCCGATCGCGGCATGGGCCTGGTGCAGGCACCGTGAGCGCGTAGGGGCGCACTAAAGTGCGCCCCTACAAGAACGGGCGCACTAAAGTGCGCCCCTACGGTTAGCTGCCGAAGCGGAACGTCACGCCGAGCGTGGCACGCCAGAAGTCGAAATCTTCGAAGTCCAGGTCCCGCCCGCCGTCGTCGCCCTTCTCCAGCGCGCGGAAGTAGCGCGCGTCGCCGCGCAGGCCAATGTTGTCGCTGAAGAACACGTGCACGCCGCCGCCGACGTTGACGCCCAGTTCGTTCTGGCTCAAGTTGTCGAACAGGTCGTCAGCGCCGCTCAGGGTGGCGCGCATCAGGCCAATGCCGGCCACCGCATAGGGCCGCACGCCGGGACCCGACGTGCCGCCGATGGGAGCGCCAAGGACGAAGTTGGCCATCAACGTCTGGACGCTCGAGTCCAGGTCGAACAGCGCGATGTTCTCAGTGCCTCCCGTGATCTGGTAGAAGTTCGGAGCAAGGTGGTAGTCCACTTCCAGCCCAACCATGCCGTTGCCCATCCAGGTGAGGCCGCCACCAAAGCTGAACCGCTGCTCGAACTCATCCGACAAATCGTTGACGTTGAAGTTGTTGGCGGAACCGCCAAACACGACGCCGACATACGGCGTGAACAACCAATCGGCCGACGCCGGCTTGGCCGCACTACCCAGAATCAGCAGCACTAGCGCTGCACGCACCATGAATTTCACAAAGCCCCCTTGAATTAGAACGTTCATAGCGGAAGGCTTTGCAAGATTGGAACCAGACAGACGGGACCGCCGGCTCAGGCGACCGTATACTCAGGAGCGATGATGCGAACCAGAATTGCAGCGATTGGTGTGGTCGTGGCGGTCGTGTGCTCGTGGCCGTCGCTGCAGGCCTGGGGCGGGCAGGGCCACCGCCTGGTCGGCCTGGTCGCGGCCAAGCACCTGTCGCGGACGGCTGCGCAAAACGTGAACTGGCTGCTCGACGGCCAGAGCCTTGCCGACGTCTCGAACTGGGCCGATGCGCAGATCACCGATCTACAGCAGACGGCGACCTGGCATTACCTCAACATCCCGCCGACGGCCGCCGGCTACGATCGTGACCGCGACTGTCAACGCCAGCCCGGCGTCGCCGCCGGCTCCCGCGGTGACACCTGGCGCGACTGCATCGTCGATCGCATCACCTACTTCGAACAGCGCACGGCGGACACGAAGCTCGATCGCGCCGATCGCGCGACGGCGCTCAAGTATCTGGTCCACTCCATTGGCGACCTGCACCAGCCGTTTCATGCGCTCGGCGTGGGCCGCGGTGGCAACGACGTGATCGTCCGCGTGTTCGGCAACTCGAATTGCGGTCCCTCGACTCCGCTCGGGACCGGCCCGAGCTGGTCGAGGGCCGGCAACGATCCGAAACGACCGCCGCTGCCGTGCAACCTGCACTCGGTGTGGGACAGCCGGCTGATCGCGCGCCGCGACCTGAGTGGTCGAGCGTATGCGGCCGCGCTCGAATCGCTGATCAAGCAGAAGGGCTGGTTCCAGCAACCGGTGGGCACGCCGAAGGATTGGGCGGAGCAGTCGTGGGCGCTTGGCAAGACGGCGCTGGTGCCGACCGACACCAACATCGATGAGGCGTACTACCAGAAGCACATCGGCGTGATCGATGAACGGCTGGCGCTGGCCGGCGTGCGCCTGGCGGCCGTGCTGAATCGCGTCTTCATAAAGTAACGGGGCCTGGCACGTTACAACCGTTTCTGTTGCAATTCCTGCACACATGGCAGGATCTGCAACAGAAACCGATGTAACCGTGCCAGGCCCCGTTTCCCCCGTTTCCGCTAGGGCCCCAGCAGTGCCGCCGGAACGACGGCAATGCCATCGGGCCTCCGATAAGCGGTTCGCCCCGTCGTGATGACCACGGCATCGAGCAGGTCATCACCGATCTGCTCCGCGAGCCATCGCAGGTGCCTGACGTCGCCGTCATCGACGCGTTGCCCCAGCTTCACCTCGATGGCCACGATGCGGTGGTCGCCGCGCTCGACAATCAGGTCCACTTCGTGTTGCGCAATGCGGGTTCGCAGGTGTTTGACGGACGCTTCAGCCGCCTGTGCGAACACGCGCACATCGAGAGTCACGAGCGACTCGAACAGGTGGCCGAGAAGGGCGCCGTCCCTGGGCATGGGCGGGCCGACGGGGCGGGCGTCGAGGAGGGCATCGACATCCGCACCGAGCAGGCGGGCGGCCAACGCAGGATCCGCCAGTTGGTGCTTGGGTGCCGCGGTCAACCGTGCGATCGGGTTTCGGACAGGCAGCCAGGCGGGCACGGCGTCGATGATCCAGAGGCGCTCCAGCGTGTCGCGATAGGGTTGGGTGGTGGTCTTGGCGGGCTTGTCCGCTTCGCCGCCTGTCGCGGCGTCGCGAATTGTCTCGTAGGTTGCCGTCGTCGAGCTCGCGGCGGCGTAGGCCGTCATCCACCGCCGAAGGGCGGCCGGATTTCTGATGCGATGACCGAGCTCCTCGAAATCCCGCTCGACGATGCGCGTGATGTAGCCGTCGAGCTGTGCGCGTTGCGCCCGGCCGGTCAAGCCCCTGAGACCTGGAAACCCTGAGGCGACCAGTTCGCTCGCGTAAGTTTCAAGGGACACATCGGATTCGCCATCGACCGGGCCTCGTTGGCCCGACAACAGTGCGGCCAGGCTGACACTCGGCGTGGCGACCCCGCGCTCCATGAGCGTCATGGGACGCATTCGTACGCTCACGATTCGGCCGGCGCCGGAATGGGTGGGCTGTGAGGGCGTGGCTGAGCCCGTGAGGAGGTATTGGCCAGCCGTTTGGTCCTGGTCCACCGCACGGCGAATGACATCCCAGGACTCGGGTAATCGCTGCCACTCGTCAATGAGAATGGGCCGACGGCCGTGGGTCAACCTGCCCGGGTCGGCGCTGGCGACGGATCGTTGTGCGCCATCGTCGAGTCGATAGATTGTCGCCGAGCGGCGAATCGCGGTCTGCGTCTTCCCGACCGCCTTGGCTCCCTCGAGGGACAGTGCCGGCAGGTCGGTGAGTAAGGCATCCACCTCGTGGTCAACTACGCGGCTGCGGTATGCGGCCTTTAGGCTACCATCGGTCACGTGTTTAGACTACCATTAATCACCATCTGAGGCTACCGATAGTCAAGGGAGCGAACGCCGTACAAGAAAAGGGGCCGCCCTTTTGAGGCGGCCCCTTGCCTCCACTTGTGCGGTATCTAGCGGAGCGCCGCGGCGCGGCCCTTGAGCGTTTCGGCCAATGCCGCCAGGCGCCTGGCGTCCTGGCCGGTGGCCGACTTGGCGTCGCCCTCGACCTGTGCCGCCACCGCGTCGAGCGCGCTCAGCGCTTCGGCGGCGTTGCGTTCCTTGCCGGTGCGCAGCGAATCGACCTTCGACAGGTTGCTCAGCACGGCGCTGGCGCGCGCGGCCGAGATGCCCTTGGTGCGGTTCAGCTGATCCAGGTAAGCCTTGGCGACAGACGAAGACGCCGGCCACACCACCTTGGGCTGGTTCTGCGAGTTGAACTCCTGCAGGCGGAACTGCATGGCCGCATCGATCTCGTTCTGCGACAGGTGCTCGCTTGGTTTCAGGCGGAACACGTCGATGCCGCGCGCCATTTCCGCGCCGTAGATGCTGCCGTTGTACCAGTAGGTCGACCAGTAACCGCCCGACAGCATCGCCTCGCCGTTGATCGGACCGCGATCGAAGTACGCGATCTCTTTCGCATTCGCGGAATCGGTGAAGTCGAACACCGACAGGCCGCCCTGGTACCACGCCTGTACCATGATGTCGCGGCCGGGGACCGGCACGAGCGAGCCGTTGTGGGCGACGCAGTTCTCCTGCTCGGTCTGGGCCGCCGGCATCTTGAAGTAGCCCTTGTGCACCATCTTGTTGTCGACGATGTCATAAATGGCGTTGGCGCCCCAGGTCAGCGGATCGACCGCGCGGCAGCGCGGACGGCCGCCGCCGCCCCACTCGTCGGTGAACAGCACCTTGGTGCCGTCGTTGTTGAAGGTGGCCGAGTGCCAGTAGGCGAACCCGGGGTCGGTCACGAAATCGAGGCGCTTCGGGTTCTGCGGATCGCGAATGTCCATCAGGATGCCGTTGCCCGAGCAGGCGCCCGCGGCCAGCCCCATTTCGGAGTAGACCGTGATGTCGTGGCACTGGTTGGTCAGCCGCGACCGCTGCGTGTTCGGGCCGTGGTCGCCGCCCTGCCACAGGCCGGCGATGTTGCCGGTGTCGCTCATGAAGATGCGCGGCTGGTTGACGACGCGCGACTTCTCAGGCGTGGCGAGCGGCACCTCGATCACGTCGATGCTGAACAGCGAGGTGTTGGGATCCTCTTTGGCGTCCTTGCCCGAGCAGCCGGCGAGCTCTTCGCCGGAGCGCACGCCGCCGGTGCCCGACGCATACAGGAAGATGCGCGACTTGTCCTTCGGATCGGGCACCAGCGTATGGGTATGCGAGCCACGGCACGTCTGCACGGCCGCCACCTGCTTCGGATTCTTCAAGTCGGAAATATCGAAGATCCGCACGCCGCGGAACCGTTCGTTGCTGACCGGCGGCACCACGCCCTGCAGGCCGCAGTCGAGACGGCCGCGCGTCTGTTCCACCGACATGAACAGCAAGTGGCCCCACGTCGAGACGTCGCCCTGGCCGCCGGGGCAGACCACCGACGCGATCAACTGCGGCCGGTTGGCGCGCTCGATGTTGTAGGTGTTGAAGCCGTGGTAGTTGCCCACGATCACGTGATTGCCGCTGAACGCCAGGTCCGAGTTGGTGTACGCGAGCTGGTTCGGGTTGGGCGGCGTGGGCGGCGTCCCTTCGGCCACCGGTGGCGGCTCAGGCGGACGCGTGCCGAGCGGCATGGCCGGGTCGAAGAAGCCATCCGGCTTCGGCAGGTTCGACACCAACTCGATGTTCCAGGCGGCCTCGGCCGCCTTCTGTCCCGGGCCGCCTGGCTTGAGGTTGGCGCGCGGGTCGGTGGTCGACGGCCGCGGCAGGTTGTCGGGCGGTACGGGATCCGGCTCCTGCTGGGGCGGCGTGGCCGCGGCAGGTGTTGCGGGCGGCTGCGCCGGCGTGGCCGGCTGTTGTGCCTGTCCGGTTACGTGCAGCGACAGGGCGACAACGGCGACTGCGGCCAGGGTCTTCGCAATTCTCATGAGTAACTCCTCGAACACAAAAACATCACACCGAAACACCGAAGCACGGAAACACGGTCAGACCATAGGTATGGGGTTTCCGTGTTTCAGTGCTTCCGTGCGAAGCATTTATCGCAACCGCGCCGTGCGGCCCTTCAACGTGTCGGACAACGCTTGCAAACGCATGGCGTCGCGGCCCGTGGCGCTCTTGGCATCCGCAGCGACCTGCGCGGCCACGGCGTCGAGCCCGGCGAGCGCGGTGGCGGCGTTGCGCTCCTTACCGGTGCGCAGTTCATCAACCTTCGCGAGGCCGTCGGCCACCGCCCGGGCGCGCTCGGCCGAAATGCCCTTGGTCCGGTTCAGCTGATCGAGGTACGCCCGCGCCACGACCGACGTCGGGTCGAACTTCACCAGCGGCTGGTTCTGCGCGTTGAACTCGTTGGTGCGCCACTGGATGGCGGCATCGATCTCGTTCTGCGACAGGTGCGCGGTCGGCACCAGCTTGAAAATGTCCATGCCGCGCGAGATCTCCGAACCGTAGATGTTGCCGTTGTACCAGTAGGTTGACCAGTAGCCGCCGACGATCAGGTTGACGGCATCGAGCGGGCCGCGGTCGAAGTAGGCAATCTCGACCGGGTTCGCCGAATCGGTGAAGTCGAACACCGAGACGCCGCCCTGGTACCAGCCCTGCACCATGATGTCGCGGCCGGGCACCGGGATGAGCGAGCCGTTGTGCGCGACGCAGTTCTCGGTGTCGGTCTGCGCCGCCGGCATCTTGTAGTAGCCGCCGAACGTCATCTTCTTGCCACCCACCGGCGCCGAGTCCGCGCCGGCGGGGCCCGGCTTGTCGACGATGTCGAAGATGGCGTTGGCGCCCCAGTTGGGCAGGTCGGTGGCGCGGCAGCGGGGCCGCGTGCCGCCGCCCCACTCGTCGGTGAAGATCACCTTGGTGCCGTCGTTGTTGAATGTGGCCGAGTGCCAGTAGGCGAAGTTCTTGTCGCTGACGTGGTCGAGGCGCTTCGGGTTGGCCGGGTCCGAGATGTCGAGCAGGATGCCGTTACCCGAGCAGGCGCCGGCCGCCAGGCCCACTTCGGGGAACACCGTGATGTCGTGGCACTGGTTGGTGGTGCTGGTGCGCTGCGTGCCGGGGCCGTGGTCGCCGCCCGGGAACAGGCCGGCAATCTCGCCACTCTTGTCGTCGGCGAAAATGCGCGGGCGGTTGACGACGCGGGCCTTCTCGGGGGCGCCGAGCGGCACTTCGATCACGTCAATGCTGAAGAGCGCGGTGTTGGGGTTGGCCACGGGGTCGCCGCCCGAGCAGTCGACCAGTTCTTCACCCGAGCGCACGCCGCCGGTGCCCGAGCCGTAGACGTAGAGCGTCTCCTTGTCTTTCGGCACCAGGGTGTGGGTGTGCGAGCCGCGGCAGGTCTGCACCGCCGCAATCTGCTTCGGACTAGTGATGTCGGTGATGTCGAAGATGCGGACGCCGCGGAAGCGTTCCTTGCTGATCGGCTCTTCCACGCCCTGCACGCCGCAGTCGATGCGGCCGCGCGTCTGCTCGACCGACATGAACAGCAGGTTGCCGTAGATCGAGACGTCGCCCTGGCCGCCGGGGCAGACGACCGAGGCCAGCAGCCGCGGGCTTCTCGCGTTTTCGATGGAGTAGGCGTTGAAGCCGTGGAAGTTGCCGATCACCATGCGCTGGCCGCTGAAGGCGATGTCGGAGTTGGCGAAGTCGAGCGCGCCCGGACCGGCCGGCGGCCTTGCGGCTGCGCCTGGGGCTGGTGGGGCGGGTGGGGCCGGTGGGGCGGGTGGGGCTGGTGGGGCGGGTGCGCCGGCTGGGCGTTCGGCCGGCATGGCTTCACCGGCCGGGTTCTTCGGATCGTAGAAGCCTTCGGCGCGGGGCCGCGTCGAGACGAGCTCCATGCCCATGGCGGCCACGCCGGCGTCGCGCACGCCGGCTTTCAGGCCCGTGCGCGGATCCTTCGGATCCATGGGCTTCTGCTGGGCCTGTCCGGCGGCCACGATCGAGAGGACGAAGACGGAGAGCGCGAGGACTTTCGTGGCAACCGATCTCATTTCTGAAGCTCCTTGAGCATTGCACCCATGCGGTCAATCTCCATGCGCTGATCGGAATCGACATCCGACGCGAACGCGAAAATCTCGCCGTCCTGGCCGGCGCCCGGCGTCTTGAACAGCTCATCCACCATCGTGATCGCGCCCATGTGGTGCTTGATCATGCCGAGCAGGAACAGGCGGTCGAACTCCACGCCCTTGGCGGCGGCGAGCGCGGTCATTTCTTCGCTGGTCAGCATGCCGGGCATCATGCCGCCGGGCTCGTGATGCGCATGGGGGCCGGGAATCTCCTGGCCGCGCGCCTTCAGCCAGCCGCGCATCATGTTGATCTCGTCTTCCTGCGAGACGTCGATGCGCTGGCCGAGCATCTTCATGTACTGGTTCTCGGTGCGCGACGGGATCAGCGCGACCATCTCGACGGCCTGCGCATGGTGGCCGATCATGCCCTGCATGAACTTCACGTCAGCGGCCGTGAACTGGACCTTCGACAGGTCGGTGGCCGCGGCCACGCCAATCGCCTTGGTCTCCTGCCCAGGCGCGCCGGGTTGCAGGATTTGTGTCGTGGGTTGGGCGCCGCCCGAGCCGGTGCGGCACGCCGCCACCGCCGCCAGGGCAAACAGGATCAAGACAAGACGGGAAAAAGGACTGTGTGGCACCCGTAAAGGATACTCAAAATTACCGCTCGGCGGGCACTGGTGGAGCAACCCTTCAGGGTTGCCTGGCATAGCTGCCGGTCGTCTCATCGACCCGGAACTTCCAGTCCAGATTGGCCGATTCCACGAGGAAATCGTAGGTCCGGTGGCCTTCGTCAAAGTCAACGGTCCCAGCGCCCACCCCTTTGTGATCGGCGACCAGTTGCAGGGGCCGGCCGCTGATGGCGCTACGCATGGTCAGCTTGAAGGTGCCGGCACCGGCGGGCGACTCGTTGCTCGTTTCCCAGTGGATGCGGAAGCGCCCGGTTTCGCTGGGGATGTCGCCAATGCTGGCAGAGCCGCGGCCTTGCCAGTTCCCGACCTCGCGCGTTTCGGCCACCACGTCGCGGGGCCGGGACGGAGTGGGGGAGCAGGAGGAAAGGGCGAAGGCCAGGACGAAGACGAAACAACGCACGGGACGACATTATGGTGCCTAAGGTGCCTAGGGTGCCTAAGGTGCCTAAGGTGCCTAAGGTGCCTAAGGTGCCTAGGGGTGCCTAGGGTGCCAGGGTGCCAGGATGCCAATGTGCCAATGTGGCGTCCGGCTTTAGCCGGACTATGCGCGGCGCGTCTCGCTGAACGGATGAGCTAACTAATTAGAAATCAATGGGTTAGGAACTTTGTACGGTTGCAAACATATTCAATTCTCGGCGAGGATAAGGCAATGTCTGCCGAGGAAACGCCCGAGCTGTGTGAACTCGTTCCCGATTGCCCGGTCTGCGGCAGCGAACTCACCGTCGCCCACGCCCACGCCAAGCTGAAAATTTGTGTGTGCAAGGAATGCGGAACGAGCCTCTCGATCCCCGACGAGGCCTGGACCCGCGCGCGGACCCTCCGCACCCGCAGGTCCGGCTAAAGCCGGACGCCACATTGGCACCCTGGCACATTGGCACCCTGGCACATTGGCACCCTGGCACCCTGGCACCCTGGGCACCTTAGGCACCCTAGGCACCCTATCTGAGCGTGCCCCACTCCGGCGGGTTCTCGCCCATCAGGTGGCGGACGAAGAAGTCGAAGCGCTTGCGCTCGCCGTAATCCGCATACTCACCGCCGCGCCCCGCGTTATGTTCGGCGCCGGGGATCATCAGGTAGTCGAAGTTCCTGTTCGCCTTCAGCAACGCGTTAACCACCTGCAGCGTCGATGAGGGGTCGACGTTGGTGTCAAGCTCGCCGACGATCAGCAGAAGCTTCCCCTGCAGCTTCGCCGCGTGCTCGACGTTGGACGAGGCGGCGTACTGGGGGCCGATGGGCCAGCCCATCCACTGCTCGTTCCACCAAATCTTGTCCATGCGGTTGTCGTGGCAGCCGGCATACGACACCGCCGCCTTGTAGAAGTCTGGATGGAACAGCAGCGCGCCCATCGAGTTCTGGCCGCCGGCCGAGCCGCCGTAGATGCCGACGCGCGAGATGTCGTACCAGGGATGCTTCGCCGCCAACGCCTGGTGCCACAGGATGCGATCGGGGAACCCCGCGTCCTTGAGGTTCTGCCACGCCACGTCGTGAAACGCCTTCGAGCGGTTCGACGTGCCCATGCCGTCCATCTGCACCACGATGAAACCGAGCTCGGCTTGGGCCTGCATGCCGCTCGTGACCGAGAACGACTTGGGCGTGTGCGTGCCGTGCGGGCCGGCGTAGATGTACTCGATCACCGGATATTTCCGCGCCGGATCGAACGCCGTCGGCTTCCACACGAGGCCCCAGATGTCGGTGGCCGCGTCGCGGCCCTTGGCGACAAACACTTCGGGCGCGCGCCAGTCCGCCCTGGTCAGCGCGCTGATGTCACCACGTTCTATTTCCGCGATCAGCGTCCCGTCCGCGCGCTTCAGTTCCGCCACGCTCGCCATGTCCACTCGTGAATAGTGGTCCACGAACATCGTCATGTCGGACGAGAACTCCACTGTATGGTTGGCGTCAACCGACGTGAGCGGCGTCAGTCCGCTGCCATCGAGGTTGATGCGGTAGTAGTGCTGGAAGTAGGGATCCTTACCGGCGGTCATGCCGCCGGCGCTGAACCAGAGCTGGCGCTTCTCTTCGTCCACCTTCAGCACGTGCCGCACCGGCCACGCGCCCTTGGTGATCTGCGTCTTCACGGCGCCGGTGGCGGCGTCGATGAGGTACAGGTGGTTCCAGCCGTCGCGCTCCGACATCCACACCACTTCCTTGCCGTCGGCCAGGTCGTAGCGATAGCGCTTGCCGGCCTGCAGGGTGGCGGCCGAGCGGTTGTAGTAGAAGAAGGTCTTCGGCTCCTCGCTGATCACCGCGCGGGCCACGCCGGTCTGGGCATCCACTTCGATCACCCGGTAAACCTGGTGGCCGCGCTGGTTGTACTCGAAGGTGAAGCCGCGGCTGTCTTTCCGCCAGACGAGATCCGACAGATCGAAGGGATTGGGGAACAGGTGCGCGTCCACGGTGATCTGCTTTTGGCTGCGGACGTCGAACAACACCGGCTGCTCGAGGTCCAGCTGATCGCCAGGCTTGGCGTACTGGATCGCAAAGTGCTCAGGCTGCAACTGATCCTCGGGCGACGAGGCGACGTAGTGGACCAGGCGGCGATAGCCGGGCCGCACGCGAACCGCGGCGAGCTTGCTGGAATCGGGCGCCCACACGATTGAGGCCGCGTCGTAGTAGTTGCCCTCGGAGCCGTCGGTGCTGAGGGCGGTGCGCTTTTCTCCGCCGAAGGGGCGGATGGCGACGTTGTAGTTGTCGATGAAGGCCATCCACTTGCCGTCGGGCGACAGGCGCGGCCGCGCGGTGGCACGAGAAAGGTCGCCGCGCACCGGCCCGGTAATGCCGCGGCGGATCTCGCCGGGCGGCGGCAACTCGGGCGTGCGGCACGAGTAGTCGGCGAGCACACACGTCCAACGCGCGCCGTCGATCGTCATCTCGATCGCGCTCAGCGCTTCATTGAAAGTGAACGCCTGGAACGGCAGGCGCCAGGCGGTGTAGCTGCGGCCTGCGGCCTTCGACAGCGACTCGGCCAGCCGTGCATGATCGAACGAGGGCTGCTTCTGGCGCGTGTCGGCGTCAACGGTGATGAACTCGAACCCCTCCGCGCGCGAGCGGCGATAGTAGAAACGATGCGTGGTGCCGATCCAGGTGGGGGTGTCGGGGACCGTGATGGCGAGGGCTTCGTGCCGTTCTCGCAGTCCTTGCGCGCGTTCGTAATCGGCGGGCGTTATCTGGGCACCGGCCAGCGAGGGCAAGAACGCCAGCACGCTGGCGAGGAGTGCTGAGAATCGTGGTGAAATCATCGTGACGTCCTGTTGCGGGACATCTTAATGGAAATGCGATACTCGGCCTTGCCCATGACACGAGTGATGCTCTTCGCGGCGATTCTCATGTGCGGTCCAGCTTCAGCCGGATGGTCCCAGGGTGTTGGTCCGGCTAAAGCCGGACACTACATTGGTTTGGAATCGGCGGCCAAGGCCGGCGCCGGGCTGCCCCGGCTGCGCAGCCTGCTGGTCAGCCACCGCGGCGAGCTGGTGCTCGAGCGTTACTACGGCGGGGCGCGTGCCACGCAGACCGCCAACATCAAGTCGGCGTCCAAGAGCGTGATCGCGGCGCTCGTCGGCATTGCCGTGGCGCGAGGGCAGATCAAGGGCCTCGACCAGCCGATTGCCGACTTCTTTCCAGAGCTCGCGAAGGATCCCGAGAATCGAAAGCGCCAGATCACGATCGAGGATCTGCTGACTATGCGGTCGGGGCTGGAATCGACCAGCGGCCGCGGCTACGGCGCGTGGGTGCAGAGCCCGAACTGGGTGCGCTACGCACTCAATCGACCGTTGATCGACAAGCCCGGTACGCGCGTCGAGTACAGCACCGGAACCTCGCACTTGTTGTCGGCCATCCTCACCAAGGCCACAAAAACCAGCACGTGGCAGTTCGCGCAGGAATCGCTCGCCAAGCCACTGGGTTTCACGCTGTCGCGCTGGACCCAGGATCCACAGGGCATTTACTTCGGCGGCAACGAGATGTCGATGACGCCGCGGCAGATGGTGCGGTTTGGCGAGCTATACCTGAACGACGGCCGCGCCGGCGCCACCCAGGTCTTGCCGAAGAGCTGGATTGACAAGACTCGCGTGCCGCGCGGCAAGTCGCGGTGGGGGAGCGATCGCGAATACGGCTACGGCTTCTGGATTCGCGACCTGGCCGGCTACGACAGTTACTACGCCTGGGGCTACGGCGGTCAGTTCGTCTTTATCGTCCCCGATCTGCAGCTGGTGGTGGTCACGACCTCGCGGTCGGATGTGAGCCGCGAGCGCCGCGACCACCTCGGCGCCATCTACGATCTGGTCGAACAGGCCGTAATTCCCGCCGTTGTGCCGAAGCCGGCCGGCTGAGCTGTCGGCAAAATGCGGTGCACTTTGTTTGGTACGGTAGCGGACATTTATGGGAACATAGTTACGAATGGCCAAGAAACGTCCGGTCGCTTCCGTCCTGACGGAGTTCGACGTTCAGGCGTTCCTGATATCGGCCAAGGTGCCACAGCGCGTGGTGCGCTACGCGCGCGGCGCGTCGGTGTTTGCGCAGGGCGGCGTTGCCAACAACGTCTTTTACATCCAGGACGGCGGCGTGAAATTGTCGGTGCTGTCCACGACCGGCAAGGAAGCCGTGGTGGCCATGCTCGGGCCCGGCGACTTCTTCGGCGAGGGCTGTCTCGCCGGCCAGTCGGTGCGCATGGGCTCAGCCACCGCCATGGTCGCCAGTTCCGTGCTGCGTATTCCGAAGACCGAGATGATGCGCATGCTGCACGACCAGTCCTCGTTCTCGGACCTGTTCATCGCGCACATGCTCGGGCGTAACATCCGCATCGAAGAGGACCTGGTCGATCAGCTGTTCAACTCGAGCGAGAAGCGGCTGGCGCGCGCGCTCTTGCTGCTGGCCCGCTACGGCAAGGACGACCTGCCGCTGCGCACGCTGCCCAGGCTGTCGCAGGAAACCCTCGCGGAAATGGTGGGGACGACGCGGTCGCGCGTGAACTTCTTCATGAACAAGTTCCGCAAGATGGGCTTCATCGAATACAACGGCAAGCTGAAAATCGACAGCTCGCTGCTCAGCATCGTCCTGCACGACTAGTTTGAAGGGGGGCTTGCCATGAGCGAGCCGGTTGATTCGCGCAGCGAATCGCCCGGCGAGTCGAATGGTGCGCCCAGTAAGACTTGAACTTACAACCTTCGGCTTCGGAGACCGACGCTCTATCCAATTGAGCTATGGGCGCGTAGCTCAGCATCATATCAGACTGACTCGTGCGACGCCTCCAGCGGCACGCAGATGGCGAAGATACAGCCCTGGCCGGGCAGGTTGCGAATCTCGATCTCGCCGCCGTGCGCGCGCACGGCCTTGCGCGCGATCGACAGTCCCATCCCGAGGCCGGTACGGTCGCGGCCGCGGCGGTCGCCAAAGGTCTTGAACAGGTCGCCCTTCTCCGCCGGGATGCCGCCGCACTGGTCTTCGATTTCGACGCAGAATTGCTCTTCTTCGGCAAATGCCCTGAGCGTGACGCGACCACCGCTCGGGGTGTTCTTGAACGCGTTGTGCAGGATGTTCATGACCGCCGAGCTCAGCAACTGCGGGTCGGCGTCGACCATCAACGCAACTTCGATTGGCGCAACCGTGAACCCGACCTGCCGGTACTCGGCGTGTAACAGTCCGGTAGCGGCGATCTCGTCGATAAAGGTCGCGACCGGCATGCGCACCGTGCGGCGGACGTTGGCCACCAACCGCACTTCAGACAGGGTGCGGTCGATCAGGTCGCGCATGGCCATGAGACTGCGTCCCAGCATGGCGCCGGTGCTGCCGTTGATGGCGACGTCGCCGCGCTTGAGGGCATGAAAGGCCAGGAACGCCGTGCTCAACATGTCGCGCGCCTCGTGGGCGGTGTGGCCGAGCCGCTCGACTTCCTCAGCCTGCCGCGCCTCGCCGGTGATGCGGGCGTGTTCGGCCACGGCCCCGGCAATCGCGATGTCGAGGCAATGGTTCAGCGTCTGGAATTCCTCGTTGGTGATCGGCATGCGTGATTCCATCGCCAGTTCGGTCACCACCTGGCAGATGTCGCCGTAATCCTGGACCACCTGCGAAATGCTGTAGCCATGGCCGGTCATTTCGGCGCCGTGATGCGTGGCGGTGTTGCAAATGTCCCCGGGCAAGAACGGTTCCCCGGTCGATTCGAGGCGAAGGGTCTCGGTCAGCTGGGTCAGGAACAACGGCACACCGAACTCGAGCTCCTGGCTCGACACCGACGGCCAGGTGCGCTTCTGCACCCGCGCCCGTGCCCGTTCGATGATGGTCTGGCGCTGGGCGATTATGAAGTCATGCAGCATGGCTAAGCTCCCACGGGCGGCACCCGTCCAATGTGGGGGGGGGGCGTGTCCACAGGCTTCACGGTAGGTTGTCGCCTCCACGCGCGCTGTTCTCTTTTGAACAGCGGTCGGCCGGCCTGCGCCCAATCGGGAAACCGTGGGTTCCTCAGACGAATGTCGGCCCAGTGTGGACCTTCGGCCCCCACGACGAATGTGACGAAGGCGTGTCTCTCTATGACAACGCGAAACTCCGCCGTGGCGGACGCCTTGCACTGAGCAGGCACGAGATGGATGGCTTGCTAACGTGAAGCGTGGTGCCGGTGACCGTCGTGACCGTGTCCGCTTCGAAGTCTTCGGGTTCTTCTGGGGCACCTTCGACGTGCGCGAGGCCGCGCGGGTGCGCAACCTCACCAGTAGTGGCGCGTTGATCGAGGCGGCCGAACCCCTCGCGGTCGAGTCGATTCAGTCGATCTGCCTCACCATCGACGGGCAGCCCACCATGGCCGACGCGCGCGTGCGCCACCTGCGGCCCGAGGGCGCGCCGCCGACTCACTATCTAGTAGGCGTCGAATTCCTGTCGGTCTCATCAGCTTTCCAGGAAGCCGTTGATCGCCTGATCGCGTATCGCTCGCTGCCTACCGAACTTGCGTAACGAGCGGGCCAGCTTGGCACCGTAATCAAACCCATTCCCGGCGCGATCGCGCTTGCTGTCAAGAATCAATGCACTCTTCGGCCTCCCATTGGTGTCGGCCGCGCCAGTTGTCAGCAATTCCGCAGACTTGTGGCTCCGAAAAGTTGGCGACTTCCTTGCAGTGGAGAGGGACATGAGCGAGACCACCCCCGATCGCCGACGCGCCACACGCGCTGTCATCGCCGACACCGAATTGAGCGTGTTGGCGTTCCCGGCTCCGGTGCGCCTGATCGATATCAGCTTGTCGGGCGTGTTGCTCGAGTCCACGCACCCGGTGGGCCTCGGCACCCGGGGCACCCTGCGCTTCAACTTCGGCGGCGTGCCGTTCTCGGCCGACGTCCAGGTGGAGCGATTGACGCCGCTGGCGGCGCCGGCGGGCACCTCGCGTTTCTCGATAGGCGCGGCTTTCGTCGCGCTTCGCCGGCAGGACCAACGCGTCATCGAGCGGTTTGCGGATCAGTGAGGAATATTTTGGAAGCTACCAGTCGCGACTACGTCAGCCAGTTCAACGGCCCCATCGCCATCCGGTCAAAGGTGCACGTGCGCCTGATCGGCCGCAGCCCTCAGATCACCGCCCTGCAGGCCGAGATCGATCGCGTCGCCCGCAGCGACGCCAAGGTCTTGATCACCGGAGAGAGCGGGGTGGGCAAGGAGATCGTGTCGCGCAGCATTCACGCCGGCGGCCCGCGCTCGAACATGGTGTTCGCGCCGGTCAATTGCGCCGGCCTGCCCGAGACGCTGCTCGAGTCCGAACTGTTCGGCCACGTCAAGGGCAGCTTCACCGGCGCCTATCGCGACAAGCCAGGCAAGCTCGAGTCGGCCCACATGGGCACCGTGTTCCTCGATGAAATCGGCGAGATGACCCTGCGCATGCAGGGACTGCTGCTGCGCTTTCTCGAGACCGGCGAGATCCAGCGCGTCGGCGCCGACGGCGGCGCCCGTCACGTCAACGTCCGGATCATCGGTGCCACGCACCGCAACCTGCGCGAGATGATCGCCCAGGGCACGTTCCGCGAAGACCTCTACTACCGGCTCAACGTGATCCAGATCGCCGTGCCGCCGCTGCGCGAACGCTGCGAAGACGTGCCCGAACTGGTCCATTACTTCCTGGGCAAGTTCGTCACCGCCAACCAGTCACCGATTTCCGGGGTGGCCCCCGACGCCATGAAGGCGCTGATGGCCTACTCGTGGCCCGGCAACGTCCGCGAACTCGAAAACCTGATCGAACGCATGGTGGTGGCGGTCCAGCACGAGACCATCGAGCTGGCCGACCTGCCCTCGGAGGTGCGCGCGCAGGACAACGTGGCCTTCCGCCCGCGCCGCGAGCGCCGCCGCACCGTGGCCGACGATCTCTACACGCGGCTGACCGAACAGCGCGAGTCGTTCTGGGCGACCGTCTACCCGATGTACATGGCCCGCGAAATTACCCGCGCCCATGTGCGCGACGTGGTGCGCCGCGGCCTCGAAGAAGCCCGCGGTAACTACAAGATCGTCGCCCGCCTGTTCAACATGGAAGCGCGCGAATACAAGCGCTTCCTGAACTTCCTGAGGAAACATGACTGCCAACTGCCGTTTAAAGAATATCGATAGAAAACTAGGGTGCCTAAGGTGCTTAGGGTGCCTAAGGTGCCTGGGGTGCTTCCTGGTGCTGGTGATCGGGGCCGCGGTTAGCGCGCAGGCGCAGACGCAGCCTGCCGTTCCGCCTGCTGTCGCCGTGCCCCCTGCTGCTGCCGAGGCGGCCGCGCCGCGGCCGACCGATCCGGTGATTCCGCCTGGCTACGTGATCGGCACCGACGATGTGCTGTCGATCGTGTACTGGAAGGACAAGGACATGTCGGCCGACGCGCAGGTGCGGCCCGACGGCCGGATCGCGCTGCCGCTCATCAACGAGGTGGTCGCCGCCGGGCTGACGCCCGAACAGCTGCGCGAGAAGCTGACCGAAGAGTCCCGCAAGTACATGGAGGACGCCAACATCACGGTGGTGGTGCGGCAGATCAACAGCCGCAAGGCCTTCATCACCGGCGAGATCAACAAGCCCGGCCCCTACCCGCTCACGGCGCCGACGACGGTGATGCAGCTGATTGCCATGGCGGGCGGCCTGCGCGAGTACGCCAACAGCAAGAAGATCATCATCATGCGGACCGAGAACGGCCGGGCGATCAGCCTCTCGTTCAACTACCGCGACGTGACCTCAGGCAAGAAACTGGAACAGAACGTCGAGCTCAAGCCCGGCGACACCGTGGTCGTGCCCTGATGCGCCGGCTTGCCCTGCTCCTGGTGGTCGTCGTGCTCGCGCCGGTGTCGGCCGGCGCGCAAGGTCTGGCTGGTCCCTTCGGGGGCCTGTTCGGCCGCACGCCCGAGCGCACCAACACGGAGTTCACCGCCATTCAGTTCCGCTCGTCGGTCGGCAGCCAATACGACGACGTGCTGGTCGATGACGGCATTCCCGCGGCTCTGGCGCCACAAGACGGCGCCAGCGGCGGCATCAACGCCGGCCTGAACTTCGATCGCCGCAGCGACCGGCTGCGCCTCAACGCCTACGGGACTGGCACCTATCAGCAGTATTTCCGCGCGCCCGCGTTTGGCGCCACCTCCTACGATCTGGGCGGCCTGGTCGTCACCAAGGTAGCCACCCGGCTGTCGCTCGAGGGCTCGGGCACGTATCGGCGCTCGCCGTTCTATCACCTGCTGCCGGCGGCCTCGGGCGCACTGCCGCTGCCCGACGTGCTGGTGCCCTCCAATGCCAGTGCCAATGGCGCGCGCCGCCTCGACAACGACACCGTCGAGGGTATTGCCGGGTTCAGCAGTCCCTATACCAGGCGGTCCACGCTGAGCGCGTCGGTCTCGCGGCGCGCCACCCGCTTCTTCAACCAGCCGCTGAACAACTTCGAGTTGTGGGGTGCGAAGGGCACCTGGACGCGCAAGATGACGCGCGACGTCGCCGCCCGCATCGGCTACGGCCGTGAAGAGATCCAGCAATCGGTGGCCGGCGGCCGCTTCATCCACGAAGTGTTCGACGTCGGCATCGACCTCGCGCGCGAGATCTCGCTGGCACGGCGCACCGCGTTCAGCTTCACGACGCAGACCTCGATGGTTCGCGAAACCGGTGGCGAGCGCCGCTATCGCCTGAACGGCGGCATCAACCTGACCCGCGCCTTCCAGCGCACCTGGGCCGCGTCGGTGGCGGCCACGCGCAACACCGAGTTTCTGCCCGGGTTGCTTCAGCCGATGTTCTCAGACGGCGTCAGCGGCACCATTTCGGGCATGCTGGGCGACCGGGTCGAGTGGTCGGCCGCAGTCGGGGCGAGCCGCGGTCAAATCGGTTACGAGGCGGTTGACGATATCGTCACCTATACCGGCAACAGCCGGCTGTCGGCGGGCCTGACGCGCCACCTCGGCATCTTCGCCCAATACCACTACTACCGCTACAACCTGCCGCCCGGCAGCAGCAGTGTCGTGCTGTTGCCGCAACTGTCGCGGCAGGGCGTGTCGGTCGGCCTGTCGGCCTTCGTGCCGATTTTCACCAGAGAGAGGCAGCCTCGTGATCCCCGGTAAGCAGTACTCATTCGACACGCTCGTGCAGATTGCGCGGCGGCGCAAGTGGCTGATCGTCCTGCCGGCCCTGCTGATTGCCGGCGCCGGCGCGGCGATCGTGCACCAGTGGCCCAACAGCTATCGCTCCGAGACGCTGATCCTCGTGGTGCCGCAGCGCGTGCCCGAGAGCTACGTGCGGTCGACCGTGACGGCGCGCATCGAGGACCGGCTGCAGACCATCAGCCAGCAGATCATGAGCCGGACGCGGCTCGAGCAGATCGTCCAGGACTTCAATCTCTACCAGAAGGAACGGGCGGAAAAGCAGTTGATGGAGGACATCGTCGAGCGCATGCGCACCAAGGACATCGGCATCGACATCGTCAAGGGCGATGCCTTCCGCGTGAGCTACAACGCCGACGACCCGCGCACGGCGATGCGGGTGACCGAGCGGCTGGCGTCGCTGTTCATCGACGAGAGCCTGCGCGACCGCGAGGTGCTGGCCGAGGGCACCAACCAGTTCCTGGCGACCCAGCTGGACGAGGCGCGCCGGCAACTGGTGCTGAACGAGAAGAAGCTCGAGGAGTACCAGGCCCTGCACAACGGCGAGCTGCCGTCGCAGATGGCGGCCAACCTGCAGGGGCTGCACAACGCCGAGATGGCGCTGCAGACGATTGGCGAATCGCTCAATCGCGATCGCGAACGGCGCCTGCTGCTCGAACGCTCGGTCGCCGATATCGTCGAGGCGCCCGACACGCCGGCCGCCGGTGCCGCGGTGCCGAGCGAGATGGCCAAGACGCTGGCCGACGAACTACGCACGTCGGAGCAGGCCCTGCTGGCGGTGGAGCTGAAGCTCAAGCCCGAGCATCCCGACGTCAAGCGGCTGCGGCGCAACGTTGACGAGTTGCGCAAGCGCGTCGAAGCACAGGCCCTGGAAGGCACGCTGACGAGCAAGCCGCGGCCAGCGGTAGCCATGGACTTCGAGCGCCGCAAGCGGCTGACCAATGCCAAGGCGGAGCTCGACAACCTCGATCGCCAGCTCGACGCGAAGATCGCCGAAGAAAGCCGGCTGCGCGGCGCGCTCGCCAGTTACCAGGCCCGCATCGAAGCGGCGCCGGCGCGCGAGGCCGAGCTGGCCGGCATCACCCGCGATTACGAGACGTTGCAGCAGTCGTATCGCACCCTGCTGCAGAAGAAGGAGGAGTCGCAGATCTCCGCCAACCTCGAGCGGCGGCAGATTGGCGAGCAGTTCAAGATTCTCGACCCGGCGCGCATGCCCGAGCGCCCGGCCAGCCCCGACCGGCCGCGCCTGTACCTGATCGTGTTGTTCGCGGCGCTCGGCATGGGCGTCGCCGCCGCTGCCACCGCCGAATACTTCGACCGCGCGCTGCGGTCGGAAGCCGACGTCAAGGCGGCGCTGAACCTGATGGTGCTGGCGACCGTGCCGTATATGCGCGATGCGGTGGCCGGTGGCCGTCGCTTGCGCCGGCAGCTGGCCATGGGCCTGGGCGCCGTCACCGTGCTCACCGTGTGCGCCGCCGTGGCGTGGAGGCTGTTGCGATAGTCATGTATGAACGGTATTACGGGCTGCACGAGCGGCCCTTCGACCTGTCGCCCAATCCCCGGTTCTTGTGCTTTACGCCCCAGCACAAGGAAGCGCTGGTACATTTGCAGTACGGCCTCAGCGGCCGTCCCGGCATCACCATGCTGGTGGGCGAGGCCGGCACCGGCAAGACCACGCTGGTGCGGGCAGCGCTGCAAGCCGCGGCCGGCACCGCCACGATCGTGCACCTGTCCAATCCCACGCTGACGCGGGATGAGTTCTTCGAGTACCTCGCCGACGGCTTCGGCTTCAGCGCCGAAGCCGGGCGTTCGAAAGTGCAGTTTCTGCGCGAACTCGAACTGGCGCTGACCAGCAAGGCCGCCGATCGGCACGTGCTGGCGCTGGTCGTGGACGAAGCCCAGAGTGTGCCCTACGAGCTGCTGGAAGAGATCCGGCTGCTGACCAATGCCGAGGCCGCTTCGGGTCGATCGCTGGCGGTGGCGCTGGTCGGGCAGCCCGAACTGGCCGGCCGGCTCGACGAGCCGCAGCTGCGGCAGTTGAAACAGCGCGTCGTGCTGCGCTGCGAGCTGACGCCGCTCAGCCTCAAGGACACGGCGGCTTATGTCGCCGGCCGCATCAAGACCGCAGGGGGCGAGGCCCCCCGGTTGTTCTCGCGCGATGCCGTGGTGGCCATTCACGAGCGGTCGAAGGGCATCCCTCGGATCATCAGCGTGATCTGCGACAACGCCCTTGTGAACGGGTTTGCCGCGGACCAGAAGCCCGTCGGCGCCGGGACGATCTTCGAGGTGTGCCGCTCGCTGTCGTTCGGCGCACCCGACACGCCGGCGGTCCCGGCCGACGAGTTCATGCGCGAACCCGTGCCCATGCCCATGCCCGCGCCCGCGCGGGCCCCGATGTTTGCGGGCGTTACGCGCCCCCGCCGTTTCTCGTTTTTCTAAGGCTGCCGACCATGACACGACTCAGTGAAGCCCTCAAGCGCGCCGCCGACACGTCGGCCGACAGCGTGATGTTTCGAGACGATGCACCGGCGCCCGCGTGGCAGTTCCCGCTCGACGAGCGGGTGGCCGACGTGCCGGCGGCGATCCCTTTCATCGCTCCGGTGATCGCCCCCCTCGTGGCACCGGTTATTGACACGCCGATCGCGGCGGCACCCTCGCCGGCCACGCTGGCCTCGCGATTTGATCCCGCTGAGCGCAGCCGGCTGGTCATTGGCGATGCCGAGTCGGCGCTGGTGGAGCAGTATCGCCACCTGGCGGCGGTGCTGCATCACGCCCAAAGCGCGTCGGGTTACCGCAGCGTGATGGTGACGAGCGCCTTGCCCTCCGAAGGCAAGACGCTGACCGCCACCAACCTGGCCCTCACCCTCAGCGAGTCGTACCAGCGGCGGGTGCTGTTGGTGGACGCCGACCTGCGGCGCCCGCGGATCAAGGATCTGTTCGGCCTGCCCGATGGCCCGGGACTGACCGACAGCCTGAACAGCCCGGGCGGTGGCCAGCTGCCGGTGCATCAGATCACGCCCACCCTGTGGGTGCTGACGGCGGGCCGCGCGACCGCCGACCCCATGAGCACGCTGGTGTCGGGGGCGATGAAGCAACTGCTGGACGAGGCGCGCGATGCGTTCGACTGGGTGGTGGTCGATACGCCGCCGATCGCGATCCTGCCCGACGCCAACCTGCTGGCGTCGATGATCGATACGGCGCTGCTCGTGGTCAGCGCGCAGTCCACGCCGTACCCCATGGTGCAGCGCGCAGCGCAGGCGATTGGGCCGTCGCGCATTCTGGGCGTGGTCCTGAACCGCGCCGAGCAGTCGGGCATGCCCTCGGGGTACGGCTACTACGCGCGCAGCGGGGCCGTGGCACAGGAACAGCGGCCGCGCTGGTCGCGGTGGTTTGGCAAGGGTCGGGGCGTGCCCCATGTTCAGTAGAGCCTGGCGATCGGTGGTCCTGGTCAGCGGCGAAGCCCTGCTGCTGATTGCTGCGGTGATTATCAGCAGCTTCGTGGTGGCGGGCCCGTACGCCTGGCAGTTGCTCACCGACAACACGGCGGTGTTACGGGTGATGCTGGTGGTGCTGGTGTGCCAGGTGTCGCTGCACTACGTCGATCTCTACGACCTGCGCACCATCACGAGCGTCCGCGATCTGGCGGTGCGCATCGTGCGGGCCATTGGCGCGACCTCGCTAATCCTGGGCATCACTTACTGGCTGTTCCCGCTGCTGGTGGTCGAACAGGGCATGTTTCTGCTGTTCGCCGCGCTCGCCCTGCTGCTGGTCATTGCCTGGCGATCGGCCTTCGA
The DNA here is from genome assembly GCA_030697165.1 of Acidobacteriota bacterium. NCBI lineage: Bacteria > Pseudomonadati > Acidobacteriota > Acidobacteriota bacterium. The sequence continues at coordinate 131,040 of JAUYQQ010000015.1, read as the reverse complement.
GTGGGTGACCAGCCACCTGGCCCCGCGCGAGCGGCTGTTGCTTGTGGGCACCAGCCCGGCCGCGGTCACGCTGGCGCGCGAGTTGTTCGAGCGACGCCACGAATTCGGCGTTGATATCGTCGGCTTTGTCGATCCCGATCCGGCCCGGGTGGGCGCACCGGTGATCAATCCCGGCGTGGTGGGAACGATCGACGACATTCCCGCTCTCACCGCCAGCTTGCGGGTGGACCGGGTGGTCGTCAGCCTGTCGGACGAACGCGGCAAGCTGCCCATGGGCCAGCTGCTCGACGTGCGCCTGCGCAGCGGCGTGGCGTTCGATCACCTCGCCTCGGTTTACGAGGAGTACACCGGCAAGATTGCCCTCGAGAACCTGCGCCCGAGCTGGCTGATCTTCTCGGCCGGGTTCCGCAAGACGCGCACGCTGCTGGCGGCCAAGCGCGCCTTCGACATCGTCGCCGCGGTGTCCGGCCTGATCCTGGCGTCGCCGTTGATGCTGATTGCGGCGATTGTCGTGAAGCTCGAATCGAAGAACGACCCGATCCTGTACCACCAGGAGCGGGTCGGCCTCAACGGCCAGGGGTTCACCATCCACAAGTTCCGCACCATGCGGACCGATGCCGAAGCCCGGACCGGGCCGATCTGGAGCGGTGCCAACGACCCCCGCGTCACGTCGGTCGGCCGGTTCATGCGCAAGACGCGGCTCGATGAGATCCCGCAGTTGTGGAATGTGCTGTGCGGCGAGATGAGCCTGATCGGTCCGCGACCCGAGCGGCCGTCGTTCGTGGCGCAGCTCACCGAGCAGATTCCGTTCTACGGCCAGCGCCACGTCGTCAAGCCGGGACTGACCGGCTGGGCGCAGGTGCGCTACAGCTACGGCGCCAGCGTCGAAGACGCGATCGAGAAGATGCAGTACGACCTCTACTACGTCAAGAACCTGTCGATGCGGTTCGACCTCGTGATTGCGCTGGAAACGGTCAAGACCGTCCTGCTGCGGCGGGGTGCGCGGTGAGCCCCGGCGGTGACCGGCGGGGCCCCGGCCGATGGCCGGGCCTGGACCGGCGGCAGCCCAAAGTGAATGCGATGAGTGTGGACGTCGAGGACTACTTCCAGGTCTCGGCGTTCGAACGGGTGGTGACCCGGGCGCAGTGGAGCGGTTTCGAAAGCCGGGTGGTTGCCAACACCCGCAACCTGCTCGCCGTGTTCCAGGAGCATGGCGTCAGCTCGACGTTCTTCGTGCTGGGTTGGGTGGCGCAACGATTTCCCTCCCTGGTGAGAGAGATTGCCGAACTCGGTCACGAGGTGGCGTCGCACGGCTATCACCACGAGTTGGTCTACGCGTTGACGCCGGCGCAGTTTCGCGAGGATGTGCGGCGCGCCAAGCAGACGATCGAGGACGTATCCGGCCGCGCGGTGCGGGGCTACCGCGCGCCCAGCTTCACGGTGACCAAGGCCAGCCTGTGGGCGCTCGACGTGCTGATCGAAGAAGGGCACGACTACGACGCCAGCATCTTCCCGATTCATCACGACCGCTACGGCATCGCCGACGCGCCGCGCCATGCCCACGTGATCGAGCGGCCCGCCGGGCGCATTGTCGAAGTGCCGGGATCCACGGCCCGCGTCGCCGGCACCAACCTGCCCATCGCCGGCGGCGGCTACTTCAGGCTGTTGCCGTACGCCTGGACGCGATGGGGCATCGGTCATGTCAACAAGACCGAGCGTCAGCCGGTCACCTTTTATCTGCATCCGTGGGAGATCGACCCGGATCAGCCCAGGTTCCAGGTGTCTCGCATGACGGCGATGCGCCACTACACCGGCCTCGGCGCCACCCGCCACCGGCTCGATCGCCTCTTGACCGAGTTTCGTTTCGACTCGATCGCATCCGTGCTGGCGCTGCGGGCCACCACCATCGGCAGTCATGCCCCCGGATTGGCTTATGCGCGCTGAACTGACCGTAACCGCGGCAACACCCGCGGATCGCGACGACTGGCAGCAGTACGTATCATCGGCCCACGATGAAGCCGGATACCACGACTGGGGATGGCGCGACGTTTTCAAGCGCGCCTTCGACCACGACTCGATCTACCTGATCGCGCGTCGCGACCGCGTCGTGACCGGAGTGCTGCCGCTCGTCGAAATCAAGAGCTTGCTCTTTGGTCACACCCTCACCTCGCTGCCGTTCCTGAACTACGGTGGGGTGCTGGCCGACGATGTGGCGAGCGGGCAGGCGCTGGTGGCGGCGTCACGTCGCGAAGCCGAAGCCAGGCATTGCCGTCACGTGGAACTCCGTCACGTGACGGCGCAGTTTCCCGACCTGCCCTGCAAGCAGCACAAGGTCTCGATGCGGCTGCCGCTGGCGCCGGGCATGTGGGAGGGGCTCGACCGCAAGGTGCGCAACCAGGTACGGAAGGCCGAGAAGTCCGGGTTGACGGTGGACCGCGGTGGCGCCGAACTGGTTGACGACTTCTACGCCGTGTTCGCGCGCAACATGCGCGATTTGGGTACGCCGGTGTATTCACGGCGCCTGTTCGAGGAAGTGTGCGGCGTGTTTCCCGACCGCGCGACGATCCACGTGGTGCGGCTCGACGGGCGTCCGGTCGCGGCCGGCCTGACCTATCGCACCGCGCGCATGACGCAGTTGCCGTGGGCATCGTCCATCCGCGACTACAACGCGCTGTCGCCGAACACGTTGCTCTACTGGGACGCCATCCAGTTCGCGGGCGAGGCCGGCTGCGCGGTGTTCGACATGGGCCGCTCAACCCCGAACGAAGGCACCTTCAAATTCAAGCAACAGTGGGGCGCCGAACCGTTGCCGCTCCACTGGGAGTACCAGCTGAAGTCGGCGCAGGCCCTGCCGAACGTGAGCCCGGCGAACCCGAAGTTCCAGCTGGCCATTGCGCTCTGGCAACGCTTGCCGCTGGCGCTGACCCTCCGCGTCGGCCCGATGATCGTCCGGGCGATTCCTTAGGCCATGAGCAGCCGGCCGATCCCCATTCGTGTCGCCCTGGACCCAGCGGCGCCGCCGTTCGAGCGGCACGGCGAGCCCGTGTCGATTGGCGTCGCGTGTCCGCGCGGGCAGGTGCACCGCGGGCAGTTGTGGTCGCTGTTTGCACCGACCGGTGGCCCGGTCCCACTGCAGACCACGACGCTCGACCGGTGGGGCGATGGCTCGGTGCGTTGGCTGCTGGTCGAGTTCCAGGCCGACCTGATTCCGGGAGAAGCCTCGAGCTACATGCTGGTGCCTCACGCCGACGGCCTGGTCACCCCCGCATCACCGCTGTCGATCGATCACGCCGGTGCGTGCATCAGCGTGGTCACGGGGGCCGCCCGTTTCGACATCGCGCGCAGCGGACCGTCGTTGTTCACCGATGCGCAGGTGGACGGGATGTCGCTACTGGCAGCCACCACGCTCGAAGCCGAAGACGGTGACGGCCGGCACTACGAGTTGGCGATTCGCCGCGCCACGGTTGAGCGCGCCGGTCCGCTGACCGCCATGGTGCGCCTGGACGGTGTGCTCGCGGCCGGCGATGGCGCCGACTGGCTCGATGCGACCGTGCGCCTGCAGTTCCACGCCGGGCTCGGCGCCGTCCGCGTCGAGGTGTCGGTGACCAATCCGCAAGCGGCAAAGCACGCCGGTGGGATTTGGGATCTCGGCGATCCCGGCTCGGCGCTGATCCGCGATCTGTCGGTCCGGATGGTGCGCCAGCCGGGTCTGCCCGCCGACGTGTGGGCCTCGCTCGATCGCACCGAGCCGATGTCGCCGGCCGGTGAGCTGTGTGCCGTCTACCAGGATTCGAGTGGCGGCGAGCACTGGGATCACGCCACGCACGTGAACAGCCAGGGCGCCGTGCCGCTGGCCTTCCGCGGCTTCCGCGCGTTGCGGCAGGGCGGCGAACAGGCGGGATGGCGGGCGACACCGGTCGTGTCGATCGGCAGCGGCGCCTCGCGGATGACCGTGGCCATGCCGCGCTACTGGGAACTGTTTCCGAAGATGTTGACGGCCGGCGGCGAGGACTGTCGCATTGGCCTCCTGCCACGCGAAAGCGCCGGTCTCCACGAGTTGCAGGGCGGCGAGCGCACGACCTTGACCTTCGTCGTGTGCTGCGGCCGCGACACCGTGTCGGCCGAGCCGCTCGCGTGGGCGCGTTCACCACTGCAAGTCGCCGCCGATGCGGAAGCCTACCGGCACGCCGGCTGCTGGTCGCCACTCGGCGCCGGGACCGCGGCGTCGCGAGAGGGCTACGAGGCGCTGGTCAATCACGCGATCCAGGGCGAGCAGTCGTTCCGCCAGCGCCGCGAGCAGGTGGATGAGTATGGCTGGCGCAACTACGGCGAGATCTATGCGGATCATGAGGCGGGTGGGGCTGGTGGGGCGGGTGGGGCGGGTGGGGCGATGGTGTCGCATTACAACAACCAGTACGACGCCATCGCCGGTTTTGCCACGCGCTTCCTGCAGACGGGCGATGCGCGGTGGTTCGCGGCCATGGACGAACTGGCCGGCCACGTCACCGACATCGACCTGTACCACACCACTCGTGACCGGGCCGCCTACAACGGCGGCTACTTCTGGCACACCCAGCATTACGCGCCGGCCGGCACGGCCACGCACCGCGCCTATTCGCGCCTGTCGGGAGCGGCCGGCGGCGGACCGTCGGCCGAGCACAACTACACGAGCGGCCTGCTGCTGCACTACTGCCTGACCGGGTCAGAACGCTCGCGCGCCGCCGTGGTGCAGCTCGCCGACTGGGTCATGGACATGGATGACGGTCGCAAGTCGCGCTTCCGCTGGATCGACCATCGCGACACGGGCCTTGCCAGTGGCACGCGTTCGCCCGACTTTCATGGTCCCGGCCGCGGCGCCGGCAACTCGATCAACGCCCTGCTCGACGCCCACCGGCTGACCAGCGACCCGCGCTACCTGGCCAAGGCCGACGCGTTGATCGCGCGGTGCGTGCATCCAGACGATGACCCCGAGTCGTTCAACCTGCGCGATGCCGAGAACCGGTGGTCGTACACGGTGTTCCTGCAAACGCTGGGCAAGTACCTCGAGCACCGGGCCGACCATGGCCTGCTCGATGCCCCGTACGCGTATGCCCGTGAGGTGCTGCTCAACTACGCCGAGTGGATGTCCACCTACGAGCGGCCGTACCTCGACACGCCCGAGCGTCTCGAGCACCCCACTGAAACGTGGGCGGCCCAGGACATCCGCAAGGCCGCGGTGTTCGAGTTCGCGGCCCGTCATGCCGAGGACGATGTCGCCCGGCGGCGCTTTCTCGAGCGGGCCGACCAGTTCTTCGAGTACTCGATAGCGACGCTCCAAGCGTCGCCGACCGGCCGCCTGGTGCGCCCGCTGGTGTTGCTGCTGGCGTATGGCTTTCAGCGTCCCATGCGGCCGCTGCCGCTCGCGACCACGCAGGCGTTGCCGGTGCCGATGGTGTCACGGGCCCCGTTTGTTCCCCTGCGGCGTCGCGTCGTCCAGCGGCTGATGCTTGCCGGCGCGGGGGTCTCGGCCGCCGCGCTCCTCCTCCTTGTCCTGCTCCTCACCCGAATGGTGTCGTCATGAAAGTGGTCGTGTATCTTCCGGCGTTGAACGAAGCGGCAACCATCGGTGCCGTACTCGACGGCATTCCCTCGCGCCTGCCCGGCATCGACTTCATCCGCACCATCGTCGTGGACGATGGCTCGACGGATGGGACGTCGCAGATTGCGCAGCGCCACGGCGCCGCCGTGGTGCGCCACAGCCGTAACCTGGGCACCGGCCGGACCTTCGTCTCGGGCGTCTCGGCCGCTTTGCGGGCCGGCGCCGACATCATCGTCAGCATGGACGCCGACGGCCAGTTCCGAGGCGAAGACATCGTCCGGCTGATTGCGCCCATCCGTGAGGGCCGCGCCGACATCGCGCTGTGCTCGCGGTTTGCCGACGGCAACCTGGTCGGCGACATGAGCTGGCCCAAGAAGGCCGGCAACCAGTTGCTGACCGGCGCGGTCAGCTGGATTGCCGGCAAGCGCTTCACGGACGTGTCGTGCGGCTTTCGCGCGATGTCGCGCGAGGCGGCGTTGCGCGTCGATATCCACAGCGACTACGAATACATTCACGAGTCGCTGCTCAACTGGAGCCGCGTCGGCCTGACCATCGAGGAAGTGGCGCTGCCGGTGCTGGCCGAGCGTCCGGTGGGCGAGTCGCGCATGATGCGCAGCGTGCTGCGTTACGGCATGCGGTCGGGACCCGTCCTGATCCGCGCCGCCCGTGACTACAGCCCGATGAAGTTCTTCGGCATGCTGTCGTTGGCGGCGCTGGTGCCGGCCGTGCTGGCCGGCCTGTTCGTCACCATGCACTGGCTGCGCACCGGCGAGACGTTCCCGTACACCTCGCTCATTACCATCAGCGTGGGCGGGGTGCTGCTCGGCTTGCTCCTGGGGGTGGTCGCACTGCTGGCAGACCTGATCGCCAGGTTGCGCTTCCAGTTGGAGGAGATGTTGTATGAATCGCGCCGCAGCCGGCTCGACACGCCCACCATTCGCCGGGTGGGCTGACGCCGGGCGCCCGGCCGTGGTCGCGGCGCTGGCCGTGGGCGTGGCCGCGATCGCCCTTCGCGTGTCGCTGGCGCCGCAGTTCGACGGGTTGGATGACCTCGGTTACCTCGAGGCCGCGCAACGCGTGAGCCAGGGCCGTTCACTCGACGGCCTGTTCCCGCTATTTCAGACGCGCGTTGGCATGACCTATCCCATGGGCTGGCTGATGCAGTCCGGCTGGCTGGTGCCGTCGCAGTTCTGGGTGCTCACCGCCGTCGCCGAATGCATCACGCTCATGTCGCTCTTTGCCGGCGGGTGGCTGCTGGCGGGCACTGCGAGCGCCGGCCTCGCGGCCGCTGGGCTGTATGCGATCTACCCGCTGGCTGTTCAGCAATCGATGATGTTCTATCCCACCGCGTTTCAGGTCGCCTCGATTGCGGGCGCGCTCGCACTCATGGCCGGCGCGGAACGGGTGACGGGCCTACGCGTACGGCTGGCGCTGGCCTCGCTGGCGGGCCTGGCGCTCGGGCTCGGGTACCTGGTCAAGGAGGATGTCGCGATTGTCGTGCCGGCCGTCGCGCTGGCGTCACTGCTCACCGGGTTCCCGCGGCGATCGACGATGGTGGCGGTGATGGGAGGCGCGGCCGCGGTGTTCCTGGCCGAAAGCGCCGGCTACTGGATGAGCACGGGGCAGCCACTGTTCCGCCTCGCGGCGACGTCGGGCATGGGCGCGGCACCCACGGATCAACTGCAGATCTCGGAGATCTGGCAGTGGGACGCCTTCCTGCGATCGCTGTTCCTGATTCCGGCGCAGGTGGGCCTGTATTGGTGGCTGGCGGTTCCGGCGCTGTGGGCGGCGCGCCGGCACGGCGGCCGCCGGCTGGCGTTCGCGGCGATCGCGTTCCTGGTCCTGATGCTGTACTTGCAGTTCGGCAGCGGATCGTTGTCGTCGTACGAGCCCTTGCCGAAGACGCCGCGCTATACGGCGCTGGCGACGCCGCTGCTGATGCTGGTGTGCGGCGCGTGGCTCGCCCACCTGCTGAACAGCCGCCGACGCGCACTTGCCGTGGCCGCCGTGATCGTCGTCGCGGCCACGGCAGTGCCGTCGATCATCTACCTGCACGCCACCGCGAGCGAGCGGACCCGCAACACCCTCGCGGTGCTGCCGGCGCTGCGGGCCGTTGACCCCGATCAGTTGTTCACCGACTACTACGGCGCGCGCGTGCTGCGCGTCCTGGAGCCGGAGCTGCCGAAGGTCAGCGTGTGGTACCACGCGCGCTTCGACACCAACCAGATCGTCGTGCTGGGCAATCCTGCGGCCGCGAACCACGCGTACGTGCTGCTGGATCGTCAGGTGGCGAAGATCTACACCTCGTCCTACGAGATCGCGCTGCCGCCGGCGATCGCGGCGCCGCCGGCGGACTGGCAACTGGTGTGGAGTGGCCGGGCGTACCAGGAGGGCTCGTGGACGCGCGCGGGGCTGGAGTGGCTGCGGGCCGCGGCCAGCCGGCTGCCCAGCGGAAACCCGCTGAGCAGCCGTGTCGAGCGCAGAATGGGTGACCTGCTCGACGCAGACGAGGCGTTCCTCTACCGCGTGCCCGAGATCGTGAAGTCCATCGCGGTCGAGGCCTCAGCCTCATCGACCGGGTTGGCGGCGCTGCGCACCCAGACCGTGATGCGCCCGTAGGGATACGCCGTCGTCGGCGTCCAGGCAAGGGTGGACGACGTGGTCCAGCCGCCCACGACCTTCCAGCCGTTGTCGTAGATCCACCACTTGTACTGCAGTGGCCCGGTGCCGCCGGACGGGAACGCGACGAACGTGACCGTGGTCCCCAGCGGCTGCGGCGAGACATGGGTCGCGCCGATCTTCACCGAGTAGACTCGCGGCGACGTTGACGGGGCCGGCGCTGGTGCCGGTGCCGGCGCGGCGACTGCGGTGCCGGTGATCACCAAGTCCATGGCCGCCGAGGCTTCCGCTTCGTCCGCGGAATTGGCCGCGCTGCGGACCCAGACCGTGACTCGCCCGGCGGGGTAGGCAACCGTCGGCGTCCACGCGAAGGTACTCGAAGTGGTCCAGCTGCCGACCGGCTTCCACGAGCCGTCGTAGATCCACCACTTGTATTGATGCGGCGCGCCGCCACCAGTGGGCGTCGCCGAGAACGTGACCGTGGTGCCCGGCGCCTGGGGCGAGGCTTTGTTCGCAGCAATGGCGACCGTGGTGACGCGCGAGGTCGGGGCGGGCGCCGGGGCTGGCGCCGGAGCGGGCGCAGCGATGGCCGTGCCGGAGATCACGAAGTCCATGGCGGTCGATGCTTCCGCTTCGTCTGCCGTATTGGTGGCACTCTTCGCCCACACGGTGACGCGCCCGGCCGGGTAGGTCGTCGCCGGTGTCCACGCGAAAGTGCTCGACGTGGTCCAGCCGCCGACCGGCTTCCACGAGCCGTCGTAAATCCACCATTTGTATTGGAGCGGCGCGCCGCCGCCGGTTGGCGCGGCGCTGAAGGTCACCGTGGTGCCGGGTGGCTGTGGAGCGATTTTGTTGGCCGAAATGGCGACCGCGCTGACCCGTGTCGAGCCCGTTGATGGCGGCGGGGCCACCGCGGTTCCGGAGATCACGAAGTCCATCGCAACCGAGGCCTCGGCCTCGTCGGCCGTGTTGCCGGCGCTTTTCGCCCAAACCGTAATCCGGCCGGCGGGATACGTCGTGGACGGTGTCCAGGCGAACGTGTTCGACGAGGTCCATCCCCCGACGGGCTTCCACGAGCCGTCATAGGTCCACCACTTGTATTGCAGTGGCGTGGTGCCACCGCTGGGCGTGGCGGTGAAGGTCACGGTCGTGCCCGGCGGCTGCGGCGCGACCTTGTTGGCCGAGATCGCGACGGTTGAGACACGCCCGCCTGGTGCCGGCGCCGGTGCCGGTGCCGGTGCCGGTGCCGGCATGGGCGACCCGGTGGCGCCGCCGACCTTCAACGCGTGAATGAGCGGACGGTAGCCGTAGCCATCCTGGTCGGCCAGCAGTTGCGAGACGTAGATGGTCTTGCTGGCCGAGTCGTAGCCGACACCCCCAATGCGGACCATGGGTTCGGGTGTTGGCAGCGCGAACGGCCACACGCCGTACGGCACCACGTCCCACGGCTGCTTGGTGCCGGCCTTGACGGCGGCGAGGTCATTCAGGTCGTAGGCCCAGATTTGGTACTGGTACGGATAGGCATGCTGGCCCTTGGCAGGCGAGGTGGGGTCGTAGCAGTAGATCTCGTTGTCGGGCCCCTTCGTGCCGACCAGGCTTTGATCGGCGGTGCCGTTGCCGTAGCAGAACGGTCCGGTGCCGTTACGTCCGAAGTACAGCACGGTGCGGGTACCAGCAATGATCGCGACGCCGTTGATTTGCGTCGTGCCGCCATACGCGGGGCCGGTCGCGTCCCAGTGGCCGAGCGTGTGGTGATCGTGCGGATAGTAGAGGAGCGGGGTCGCCGGCACCAGGTCCCGCGAGGTGAGCCGCGTGGGCTCCCAGGCAAACGCGCTGGGGCCCCACGACGTACGCCAGGCAATGGGCAGGCAACACTGGCCGGTGATGGCCGTGGCCCCCAACTTCGCCTGCCACTCGGCGGGGACGTTGGCCATGTAGCCGGAGACGAAGCCGCTCATGTCGGCCCGCCACACCGGGGCCATCCCCACGAAACTTGCCGCCGACAAGCTGGTCGACCGCGAGTAGTGCGAGACGCGCTGAATGTTATTGGCGTCGTAGTAGATCGAGGCCGAGCCGTACAGGCGATTGCCATGCACGAGGATGCCGTCGATCGATACGTCGTCGCTCGCGACCTGCCACAGGTTGCCCTCGGTGGGATCGGCGAAGCCCTGAACGAACGACGCGAAGGGCAAGGCGTTGATGTTGGCGCTGTTGACCGGCGTGGGGATGGTGATCTCAGCAAGGCGGCCGCTGCGGCTGCCGACGAACAGGGAGTTGCGCGCGGGGTTGAACGCCACCGGCCGGCCGCCAATCGAGAAACTGTCGCCGTTGACGAAGTGGCCGGGCAACCGGAACGATCCGGCGTAAATCAAGTCAGCAAACTGGACCAGTGGGAGTGTTGACGGATCGTTGCCGCCGGCAGAACTGGCAGTGGTGCTCAACAGGAGTGCGCCGAGTGCGCACGCGATCGCACAGCAGTGTTTCCACATGTATTGGTGTCCCTCGTGAATTGTTTGGAGCAGCAAAACGACGGGCGCGAACACCAGCCGTTCAGTCTGCAAGCCGCGCTATCGCAAGGGATGGGCCAGAAACTGTATGGAGACCAAACAAAAATCACAAAAACGGAGTTTTCAGAGCGAAAACTGTGATGAGAATTTGCAGAAAGGCCGCACTCCCGTAGGCAAGACGGGAGTGCGGCCCTTGATTCAACCGTAATTTGTTACACCACGATGCGCCGTTCTTACGCGATCGTGATCACCAGCTCCACATTGTTCAGCCAGCTCATTACTTGATCACGAAGTCCATGGCCGCGGCGGCTTGCGGCTCGTCAGCCGTGGCGCCGGCGCTGCGCACCCAGACCGTCACGCGACCGCCGAGGTTGATCGCCGCGGGCGTCCAGTTGAACGTGCGCGACGTCGTCCAGCCGGTGATGGGCACCCATTGCTCGCCGTGGTAGATCCACCACTTGTATTGATAGGGCCCGGCGCCGCCTGTGGGCGACGCGGTGAACGTGACCGTGGTGCCCGGCGCCTGCGGGGCGACCAGATTGGCGCTAATGGTGGTGCTCGTGACGGGTGCCGAGGGCGCCGGCGTCGCGCCACCGACGATCACCATGTCCATGGCCGCGGCCGATTCGGCCTCGTCTTGCGTACTGCCGGCGCTTCGCACCCACACCGTGACGCGGCCACCGGCGTTGCCGGCCGACGAGGTCCAGGCAAAGGTGTTGGAGCTGGTCCAACCGCCCATCGGCTTCCAGCCCTCTTCGTAGATCCACCACTTGTACTGGTGCGGCGCGGCGCCGCCCGTGGGCGAAGCGTTGAAGGTGACGGTGGTGCCGGCGGGCTGCGGGGCGATCTTGTTGGCGCCGATGGTCACGGCGGTCACGCGCGCGGACGGTGCCGGCGTCACCGGTACCACCGGCGGCGCGGTCATTGCCGGAGGAGCGGCGATGACGAAGTCCATGGCCGCTTGCGCCTCGGACTGGTCGTTGAGGTTACCGGCGCTACGCACCCACACCGTGATGCGCCCCCCCGCGTTGGGCGCGGTCGGGGTCCACGCAAACGTGCTCGACGGCGTCCAGCCGCCCACGGGCTTCCAGCCGTCCTCGTAGATCCACCACTTGTACTGGTAGGGTGCGGCGCCGCCGGTGGGCGCCGCGCTGAAGGTGACCGTGGTGCCCGGCAACTGAGGCGCGGTCAGGTTCGCGGCAATGGTGACGTGGTGGACCGGACTGGCAGCCACCGCCGGTTCAACGATTGCGAACGGCACCGACGCCTCAGCCTCTTGCGCGTTCGCGGCGTTGCCGGCGCTGCGGACCCACACGCCGACCCGGTAGTCGGGATTGGCGGTGGCCGGCGTCCATGTGATCTGGCCGGACGAGGTCCAGTCGGTTGACGGCGTCCATGAACGGCCGTCGTGCGTGAACCACTTGTACTGGTAGGGGGCCACGCCATCGACGACGGTGGCCGAGAAAGTGGTGGTGACGTTGGTCTGTTGCGGCGCGGCCTTGTCGGAGGCGATCGTCACCTCGCTGGCCGTCGCGACCGACGCCACCGCGGGAATGTCGATCTGAAGCGCGTGAATGACCGGGCGGTAGGAATAGCCGTCCTTGTCGGCGCCCATCTGCGAGAGGTAGAGAATCTGGCGCGCCGCATCATAGCCCACCCCGCCCAGCCGCACGCTTGGCTCGGGCGTCGGCAGGTCGAACGGCCACACGCCGTAGGGCACGACTTCCCATGGCTGCTTGCGGCCGGCCTTCACGGCCGCGAGTTCGTTCAGGTCGTAGGCCCAGATCTGGTAGCGATAGGGGTACGCGTGCGAGCCCTTGTCGCCGCTGGTGGGGTCGTAACACCACATGGCGCCGTCGACGCCGTAGGTGCCGTGGAGGCTTTGGTTGCCGGTGCCGTTGCCATAACAGTTCGGGCCCGTGCCGTTGCGGCCGATGTAGAGCGCGGTGCGCGTGCCGGCGATGATGGCCATGCCACCCATCTGGATGGTCGCGCCATACGTGGGATTGGAGCCGTCCCACGCGCCAAGCGTCGGATGTTCGCCGGTGTAGTAGAGGAGCGGTGTCGCCGCGACCGCGGCCTGGCCGATGCTGGCCGGGTTGAACGCGAACGCCGCCGGCCCCCACGAGGTGCGGCTGACAATGGGAATGCAGCACTGGCCGGTGACCGTGGGCCCGCCGAGGAGTGCCTGCCACGCGTCGGGCACGAGCGCCATGAAGCCGGAGACGAACCCGGCCTTGCCGGTCTCCCACACCTGCGACCAGCCCGAGAAACTCGGCTGGTTCAGTTGCAGCGAGCGCGAGTAGTGCGACTGGCGCTGGGTGTTGTTGGCGTCGTAATAGACCGAGGCCGTGCCGTACAGGCGGTTGCCATGGACCATCAAGCCGTCAATCGCGACGCCGTCGCTGGCAATCTGCGAGAGGTGGCCTTCGGTGGGATCGGCAAACGGCTGCAGAAAGCCGGCGAAGGGCAGCGCGTTGACGTCGGTGCTGTTGACCAGGTGAGGGATGCTCACCTCGGCGACGCGGCCGGCGCGCGTGCTCACGAACAGTGAGTTCGACACCGGGTTGAACGTCATCGCCCGTCCGCCAATGGAGAAACTGTCGCCGTTGACCGATTCAGCCGGCAGGCGGAAGCCGCCCAGGTAATCAAGGTCGCCGGCCGTCAGCAACGGCAACTGCGACGGCTCGGTCGTTTGCGCCGTCGTGGTGGAAGCCATCGCGCCAATCATCGCCACTGCGGCGATCAGGCACACCAACGTCATCGCGCGTACAGATCTCTTCCCCATTGCCGGTCGGTCCTTTTGTGAAATTGTTGGGAACGGAACTACGCGTCGCCGACTACGCCGTCGATGCGCGGCTCACGCGGGACCGCTATCGCAAGTCGCAGACCAACCAGCCGGTGTGTGCGGTGTTTGAGTTGATGATGCGAAAGCAGGCGGGAAAATCGAAAAGCAGAATCCATGGACGCGTGTCACATGTGCGCGCACACATGCCTGTCGATGACGAACTTCACCGCGCGATCACAAAACTGATCGCGGTTGACGCGGTCGCGATCGCGAGCCAGCGTTTCTCGACGGGAATTCTGACGCTATTGTGGTTGAGAGACAGTTCCGTAGCCGATACGGACACTGTGTAGCGAAGCCATGCGCGGATCGCGCGCGTCACCGGAGCCGCGCGGACTGGCCGCGTGTTCCAGCAACGGCCACAACGGTTCGAGCGTTTGCGGCCACGTCAGGTGGCTCAAGTCCGAGCGACTGGCGCGTTCGCGCCGCTCTGTGGGCGACAACGCGAGCAGCGCCAGCACGTGGTGCGCGAACTGCTCCGGCGTGTTCGCGACCGACGATGCGTAGGCGGCGGCATCGGGCAGTCCGCCTGCGACGGCTTCGGTGATTACGATGGGCAGCCCCGCCGCGATCGCCTCGAGAGCCTTGTTCTGGACGCCGCGTGCGACGTGCAGCGGGGCAATCCCCACCGCGGAGCCCCATAGCCACTCGCGCACATCAGGCACGCGGCCGGTGACCTCGATCGTCCGGTCGCCGGCACACAGCCGCTTGAGCGCAGTGGTGGGATCGGACCCGACAATGGCGAGCGTGGCATCGGGCCTGGCGGCGCGCACCGACGGCCACACGTGGCGCACGAACCACTGCATGCCGTCGTCGTTCGGGGCATAGTTCATCACGCCGCAGAAGACGACCCGCGCCGAGGCGGACGGCCCGCCCGGCGGCTGGAGGCGGCCGAGCTCAATCCCGTTGTTCAGCACGCGCACGTTGGCCTCGGGCGCGAGCTGCCGCGCGATGGCCGCCTCACGGGCGTTGACCACCAGCGCCGCGACCGCATGGCGGGCCGCCTTGGCTTCGAATGCGCCCAGCGTGGCCGCCTCGCGGCGGTAGATCCAGGACAGCGGCCCGCTCGTCGCCGTGGCCATCTCGCGCCATTTCTGCGAGTCCACGTCAACGAAGTCCAGGACCAGCGGAATGGCCGCGAGGGGCGGCTGCAGCGCAAACCGCGCCATGCCCGAGCAGTAGGCAAACACCACGTCGGGGCGTTGCCGCCGGCACACTTGCTCGAGCACGCCGGTCATGCCGGGCGCATCGAGCAGGCCGTGGGTCAGCGGCGTGTCGCCCAGCATGGTCATGGCCGAGCGGGCGTAGTTGCGAAGCTTCGGGACGCGAACCGTCTCGACCCGTGTCACGAACTGCCGCACCTCCTCCACATGCGACGCCTCCTCATCGTCATGGACCAGGGACACCAGCTCGACTTCAGCGCGCTGCTTCAGTCCCTGGAGCATGTGGTACGCACGGAGGCGATCGCCGCGATTAGGCGCGTAGGGCAGACGATGGGTGAGCACGAGTATGCGCATGTCAGGCCGACCGTTCGTTGATGTGGCGGTCCCGGGTGCTCAGCACGCGGGCTGGTACGCCGCCGGCGACCGCGCGTTCCGGAATGGGCCGCGTCACGACCGCGCCCGCGCCAATCACGGCATCACGGCCCACGTCGGCCAGCACGACCGCAGCGCTGCCGACCCAGGCGCCGGCGCCAATACGCACGGCTGACTTGAGCGTCGGTTGATCGCGAATGGGCACGGCAGGATCGTCGGTGCCGTGGGTCCGCGCGCCACTTGGGACATGCACGCCAGCCGCAAGCAGGACGTCGGCCTCGATGATGGCCCAGCCCAGGTGGCAGCGGGGGCCGACGTAGGCGCGCCGGCCAATGGAGGCTTTCACTGATGAGAACAGCGTGCCGAATTCAATGGTCGCATCCGCTGCGCACGACTGCAGCGTTCGCGACAGGAAGGCCCGCCGGAGGTATTGACCAGTGAGTCCCGGCACGATCGCCCAGGCCTGGGTCGAGGCTTCAAGGGCCCGATCGGGCCCGACCGCGAGCGACCGCAGCTGCCACGACAGCACGGACGGCGTGACCGCGAGCCAGGCCAGTGCGCGGGTGGCCGCCTTCACGGCTTCACGCATGGCCCATCATCTCGGCGTAGATGCTTTCGACCTTGCGCACGCGGGCCTCGAACGACAACTCGCCCTCGACGCGCAGGCGCGCCCGGTCGGCCATCTTGCGCGCAACGGGTGTGTTGGCCAGGGCTTCCTGCATGCCGTGGATCAGCCGATCGACCCGGCCGACCGGCACAATGCGGCCGTGCACGCCGTCGTGCACCAGTTCGGCGGTGCCGCCCGCCGCGGTGGCGACAATCGGCGTCTCGAGGGCCATGGCCTCGAGCACGGTGTTGGGCGTGCCTTCGTAGTCGGACGATTGCACGAACAGATCGAACGCGTGATATGAGGGCCGCACGTCGTTGGTATGCCCAACCAACGTGCAGCTCTCTGTTAACCCCAACGCGCCTATCTGCGCGTCAAGGGGGTCTCGCTGGCTGCCATCGCCGACGATGAATAGCCGGGTGTTGGGCCGCCGGGCGTGCACGACGGCGAATGCTTCAAGCAGCAGGTCAAATCGCTTTTGCGGTTCGAGCCGGCCGACCGACCCAATGGCCACCTCGTCTGGTCCGAGCTTCAGCGCCGCGCGCGCCGATTGCACCAGCGATTCGTCGCGGCGGAACTGGCGCGGGTCAATGCCGTTCAACACCGTGGTGACGCGGGTGGGGTCGGCGCCGTAGCGCGTCAGCTCGCGGCCGATCTCGCTCGAGACGGCGATCAGGCGCGAGAATCGCGACAGCACTTTCTTGTCGGCCGGGTAGTAGCACAGCCGCTCGCGCGTGGAATGGCCGGTCCAGCCATGCACCGTTGACAGCGCCGCGACGCCCGTGGCCTTGGCCAGCAGCAGGGCCAGGATGTCGGTCTTGTAGTCGTGGGCATGCACCAGATCGATCCGCCGGTCGGCGACCAGGCGGCGCAGTTGCGGCCAGACCGAGGGGTCGAACGAATGGCGCTCGGAAATCTCGATGTAGTCCACGCCGGCCTGCTCCGCGCGCTGGTCGATGCCGAAGACCGTGTCGCGCTGGTCGCGCAGGTAGCACACCGTGACGTGCGCCCGCTTCGGGTCGGCCATGGCGGCGCCCATGAGGATGGTCTTCTCAGGGCCGCCGCCAGTGCCCCTGACGCTGCGCAGTTCGAGGACGCGAACCGGTTGGGCGGACATGATCAGGCCACCCGCCGCGCGCGATGGCTGCCGCGCGCCACCAGCGCGACGGCCCGGGCGGCATCGAAGACCACCGACACGGCGAGCGCCTGCGCGGCCGAGCGGCTGGCGGAGCCGAAGCTCTGATCGCCGGCGCCTCGTCGGCGGCGCGACATCATCACGGCCCTGGCCAGGGCCGGCACCAGCGCCACGGTGAGGCAGGCGACGGCGATGAACGGATGTCCGGTCAGGGCACTGACGATGCCGGTGCCCACGATGAGGAGATCGGCCACCGGCAGCAACGCGCTGCGCAGATGCTGGAACGTGCGCGGTCCGCTGAAGGTCACCTTCAGATTGTCGCGGCCGCGCCAGAGCTCGCCGAAGAACAATGCCTTGAGCGTCCGCGGATCACCGAAGTGCACGCTGCGCAGCGCCGGGTCGGCGACAATGCGATGGCCGGCCTGGCGCAGGCGGTTGCAGAGGTCCACGTCCTCGCACGCGGTCAGCGTGGTGTTGAAGCCGCCAACCCGCTCAAACGCGCTGCGCTTCACGGCGAAGTTGCCGCTGCCAATCCACGCCACCTCCTGCCGCTGCTCCGGGCGAACGCGAAGTCCGTCGTACTGCTGCTGCACCCAGTTGGCCTGGGGCTCAGTCAAGTAGGCGCACCCGGTTGCCGCGATTTCGGGGGTCGACAGGATGGCCACCGCCGCGGTGATCCACTGCTGGTCGATCTCGTGGTCGGCGTCCACAAACGCGATGATGCTGCCAAGCGCCGCGCGGGCGCCGCGGTTGCGCAGCTCGGCGACGCACGTACCGGGCGAGCGCAAGACGATGGCGCCGTATTCGCGGGCGGCGCGGCCCGACCCATCCTCGGACTCGTTGTCGATGACCACGATCTCGATCAGCGCGCGAGGATAGTCGTTGGAGACGATGCTGGTCAGGCAGCGACGCAGGCGTTCTGCGTCGTTCCTGACCGGGATGACAAACGAAACCAAAGGTCGCACACCCTGCCAATAGCAAAGACCTCGCCAGCGTTCGGCGTGGTTTCGGCGCAACTTACCGCATAGAAGTAGAGGCGGGACTTCCGTCCCGCCTGTCCGAAGTCCCCGCGGTGCCGACAAAAGGTCCTGCCGCTGCCGACAATTGGCCAGCCGGCAGCCGAATTCCCCCGCTAATGGCGGCACGGAATTCGCTATATACCGGGTGTGTCCGCGATCCACCCCATCAGCCGAACGCTTGCGCTTGTGGTCTTTGCCGTCCTTGCCGTGTTCGCAGTCCTGGGCGCGGTCGTCACTATTCCCGTGCTGACGCAAGCGGCGGGCCCATCCGGCCAGGTTCGGCCGATCACCGATCCCACCAGCCTGCGGCGGCTGGAGTTCGCCGACCTCAACTATGCCGGTGCGTTCCGCCTGCCGTCGGCCGAGAGTAACGGCGACAGCTTCTCTGCAGCCGGCGGGCCGCTGGCCTTTAATCCCGACCGGCAATCGCTGTTCGCCGGCACACGCAGTGGCCGCGTGGCCGAAGTAACAATCCCGGCGGCAGGAAAGAACGACTCAATCGCCGAACTGCCGATGGCGGAGTACCTGCAGCCCTTCGCCGATCCGACGGAGGGCCGCATCAGCGAAGTCGCCGAGGAGGGTGCCGCCCTGGCCGGCTTGCTGGTTCACAACGGCCGGCTCTATGGCACCGGCGTGATCTACTACGACGCCTCCAACACGCAGACGGTGTCCCATTTCTCGCGCCCGATCACACTGGCCGAACGCGGCGCCAGCGCCATGCGGCGCCTGGGTGAACGCGGTCGCACGGGGTTCGTCGCCGGTTACCTGGCGCTGGTGCCGCCCGAGTGGCAAACCCGGTTGGGTGGCCCCGCGGTGACCGGCCAATGCTGCCTGCCGATCGTGGGGCGCACGTCCTGGGGGCCGGCGGCCTTTTCGTGGGACCCCGCTGCGCTCGAGCGGCCGGGCGACATCGACGCGGCTGCGCTCGTGTACTACACCGGCGAACACCCCACGCTCGGCCCGTGGGATGGCTCGAACCCGACCTACGGCGGCACCATCCAGATGGGCGGCCTCGCCTTGATCGCCGGCACGCGCACGGCACTGTTCGTCGGCCGCAACGGCCTCGGCCCGTTCTGTTACGGCAATGGCACCGGCGACCAGGCGCTGGCCAAGACCGGCCGCGACGGTGAGCACTACTGTTACGACCCGACCAATTCCGACAAGGGCCAGCACGCGTACCCCTACCGTTACCAGATGTGGGCCTATGACCTCGACGAGTGGGCCGCGGTTCGCGCCGGCCGTCGCGATCCCTGGAGCGTCAAGCCCTACGGCGTGTGGCCGTTCGAACTGCCGTTTCCTGAGCCGGGTGTGCGCATTGGCGGGGTCGCGTACGACGCCGCCGGCCAGCGCCTGTTCGTGTCGCAGATGCACGCCGATCGCGATGGCTTTGCCTATCGTCCCCTGATTCACGTCTTTCACATCCCATGAGCCAACCTGCTGTCGTATTCGATCAAGTCTGGAAGAAGTTTCGCCGGGGCGAGCGGCACGACAGCCTGCGCGATGCGGTCACGTCGCTGATCAAGAAGCCGTTCACGGCCAGGCCCGACCAGGATGCGCTCGACCAGCAGGAGTTCTGGGCGCTCAAGGACGTGTCGTTCGAGGTGCAGCCCGGCGAAGCCATCGGCATCATTGGTCCCAACGGCGCCGGCAAGTCCACCACGCTGAAGCTGCTGACGAAGATCCTCCGGCCGACCAAGGGCGCGTGCCGCGTGCGGGGCCGCGTCGGCGCGCTGATCGAGATCGCCGCCGGCTTCCACCCCGACCTCACCGGCCGCGAGAACCTGTACTTGCAGGGCGCCATTCTCGGCATGAACCGCGCCGAGGTCGGTGGCAAGCTCGACGCGATCATCGAGTTCGCGGGCATCCGCGACTTCATCGACACGCCGGTCAAGCGCTACTCGTCGGGCATGAACGCGCGGCTGGGCTTCGCGGTGGCGGCCCACGTCGAACCCGACGTGCTGCTGATCGACGAGGTGCTGGCGGTCGGCGACTTCAGCTTCCAGCAGAAATGCTACGCGCGGCTGCAGGAGTTCCGCCGCTCGGGCGCGGCGATCGTGTTCGTGTCCCACAACATGCAGGCGATTGTCAGCCTGTGTGACAAGGCGGTGCTGCTGCGGCCCGGGCGCACGGCGCTATTGGCACCGGTCGGGGAAGTGGCGGCGCTCTACGCATCGCCTGATGGGCAGGTGGTCGATTCGCGCATCACGATGGGCGACGTGCGCCTGGCCGAAATGGCGCGCCGGGCCCCGATCACGAAAGCGGTCGAGCCGGGCACGGCGCTCACGCTCGACGCCCGCATCCACATCAACACCCTGCTGCCGCGCTGCCGGGTGAACTTCGAAGTGATCCGGCACGACGGCCTGATCATGTTCAGCGGCAGCCCGATGGTGGACGGCGACCCGGCGATCGATCTCGAGCCCGGGTCGGTGCTCGAAGCGCGCGTGCAGTTCCGCGCCAATGTCCTGCGCGGCACCTACCGCATCGTGTTGCACCTGGTGGACATGGACAAGCTGTGGACGCCGATCGAGATCTCGGGCCTGGCCTCGTTCGTGGTCCACGAGACGACCCGCGTCGCCGGCTGCGCCGAGCTGGCGCCCTCCTACGAGCTTTCGGTCAGCGCGCCGGGCGCCAGCGTCGAACTGGCCGCTCGCGCGGTCTGAACCGGGGCCGCGTGGTGGCGGCTCGAAACCTCGTCCAGCAGCGAAGCCAGCCGCTTGGCCAGGTTCGGGCGCTCGAACATCGAGAGCGCCTCGCGATTGAGCGGCGGCACCGCGAGTGCGCGGTTCTGGCACGCGTTCTTGATCGATTCCAGTAACTGGCCGGGATCGTCCTGCGCCACCGCCACGCCGCCGCCGACCTGCTGGATGATGCGGCCGGCATCACCATCCGGATGCGTCAAGGCGAGCACCGGCCGGCCGGTCGCCAGATACTCGTACATCTTGCCGGGCAATCCCAGTTGCTGACGGGCGCCGTCGCCGTTGGTCAGGAACAGGATGTCGGCCGAGTGCATCAGCGCCACGGCATCCTGGTGCGACAGCACGCCGGGTTCCTTGATGTGTTCCCCAAGACCACGACGAGCCGCCTCGCCTGGCTCGAACCCGGCGGCAATCACCTCGACCTTCGCCAGCACCTCGGGACTCGATCGTTTCAGCCAGTCGATCACGTCGTAGAGGGGCGAGGGGTTGTAGCCCTCTTTCCACACGCCGGCATACGCAATCCGGAAGGTCGCCTGGGGCGACCGCACCGGGGCGTCCAGGTCAGCGGGATCGAAGCCGTTGAAGATCGTGGAGAACTTCGCGGCATCCAGCTCTGGATACGCGGCGATCATCCGTTTGGTCATGGTCGGCGCCACCGTCGTGACGGCCGAGGCGTGCTCGACCACCACCCGTTCGAGCGACCGCTCTTCGTTGGCCGGCGGGCGCTCCGACCGGAACAGATCTTCGCCCACCCACGGATCGCGGAAGTCCGCCACCAGCGGGACGCCGGTGGCCTTCGACAGGTCCACGCCCGCCAGCAACGTCGACCACGGGAAGCCCGTGGCGTAGATCGCGTCAAACTGTTCTTCACGCATCAGCCGCAGCGCCGCGCGGCGGGCCGTGGGGCGCCACAGGGCGTAGAGGTCGGGCTTGCGGAAGCGTTCACGCAGCCGCCAGCTGACCGCGTCGGCGAGCCGCTCGCCGGCCCGGATGCCGCCGGTCCACTTCTTGATGGCATCGCTGATCTGTTCGTTCACCATCGGCACGCGGACCACGCGCACCCCGGCCGGAATGTCGGCCAGCAGCCCCTCGTCCACGCGATGACCGTCGGCGTGCGACGCGGTGACGACAGTCGGCTGCCAGCCGAACTGCGACAGGTACTTGACGAACTTCAACGGGCGCTGGGTCCCCGAGTTGGCGATCGGGGGGAACAGGTACGCCAGCAACAGCACGCGTTTCATGAGGTCACTCCCTGCTGCACGCCGCGGCCTTGCTGTTCGGGCCGCTTGAGCCCGACCTCGTCGTACACCGCCAGCGTGCGCTCGGTGTAGGCGTCCCACGAGTACTGCTGCGCCCAGGCACGGGCAATGCGATCGGGCCCCTGGGTCCCGCGCGTCTTCAAGATCTCGCGCAGCGTCCGAACCCACGCCGGCAGGTCGTCCACCGGCAGGACCACCGCGCCCGGGCCCTTGAGCTCGGTCAAGCTGCCGACGTCGCTGAACAGCACCGGGGTGCCGACCGCTTGCGCCTCGATCACCGGCAGGCCGAACCCTTCGTACAGGCTGGGATAGAGCACCGCGGCCGCCCGCATGTAGAGCCGCGGCATGTCGTCTTCGCTGACAAACGGCGCCATGATCAGCCGGTCCTGCAGGTTACGCGGCACCATGCGGCGAAGGTTGTCGTGTTCGCCCTTGGCGACGCCGCACACCACGAGCGTCGCGCCGGTGTCGGCCGCGCCCCACCACGCCTGCAGCGCCCACATCAGGCGCTTGCGCGGATCGCTGCCACCCAGGTACAGCAGGTAGGGCTCGGCCACGGTGCGCCCGTCGAGTTCGATCGGCCGCCGGTCCACTGGCGCGTCGAGATAGCGTTCATCGACTCCAGGAGAGATGACGTGCAGCTTCGGCTGCAGATGCGGCCACCGCGACAGGATGTCGCGGCGAGAGCAGTCGCTGACTGTCGTGATGGCGGCGGCGCGACGGTACGCCGCCGGCAGCAGGCGGTCGCGATAGAAGCCGGGCGGCCAGGCCGGATCCTGTTGCTGCCACGGAATGGTGTCGTGAATGGTCACGACCGTCGGTACCGGTTGCCACCACGGCATCGACGTGCCGGGCGCGTGCAACACATCCACGCCGAGCTGCTGCGCGCGGCGCGGCAGCGACCATTGCTCCCAGGCGTGCAGGCGGTCGCCGCGGGTCTCGAACACCGACACCGCGCACGCGTCTTCATTTGGCACCTGCATCGGCTGGTCGGGCCGGTCGGCGAGCAGGTGCCAGTCGACCGCGCCGCTGGCGGCGGTCCGCTTGACGAACTCGAACACCGACTTGCCAATGCCGCGCAGGTGCCCGGTGTTGAGGCTGCGCGCGTCAATCGCGACGCGAAAGGGACGCTCACGCATGGATGCACACCCGCAGCGCTTCCTTGAACGGTTGCAGTGTCAGCGGCCAGGCTGCCGCGGCGGCCGCGTAGTTGCGCAGGGCGTCGATGCGGGCGCCGGCCTGGCTGGCATCCCAGCCATTGGTGCGGCACGTCTCGGCCCAGATCTGTCGGCGCACATACCAACTGAGCTGGCGGCCTCGCTCCGACTTGAGGGCGCGCGATACCGCCCGCCGCCGCGCCGGCGCCATGGCCCGGTAGTTGCGGCTCATGCTGTTGGGCGTGAAGCGGTAGCCCACGAGGGGTTCCGGGCAGACCGAGAACTCGTACCGCTCGGCGGCCCGCAGCCACAGGTCCCAGTCTTCGCAGCCGCCCGGCTGATGCGCGAACCCGCCCAGTTCGGCGAACAACCCGCGCGTCATCATCACGCTCGACACGGTGATGAAGTTGCCGCGCAGCATCAGCGGCACGAACACATCACCCGACAGCAGCGGCGTGATCTCGCTCTGCACTTCAGGAAGATGCCCGCGTTCGCCGAAGTTGAAGCGATTGGTATAGGAGATCGGGGTCTCGGAGATCGCCAGCTGCGACTCCAGTTTCGTCGGCCGCCACACATCGTCGGCATCGAGAAAAGCGAGCATGGCGCCGGTGGCCAGGCGCGCGCCGGTGTTGCGCGCGCCCGAGACGCCGGTGTTCGCCTGCCGATGCACGATGATGCGATGGCCGTAGGTCGTGAGGATGGCCGGCGTATCGTCGGTCGAGGCGTCGTCAACGACGATGACCTCGCGGTCCCCGTGGGTTTGCGCCAGGGCGGAATCCACCGCCTCGCGGATGTAGTCCGCGGCGTTGTAGGCGGGAATGATGATCGAGACTTTGGGCATGGCGTGGTTATCCCCAGGCAAATTCGGGTTCGGGCATGGCCGCCGGACGTACGGCGGCGACCGGCCGCGGCGTGGCGAGTGCGGCGAGGCGCGCGCGTTCAGTGGCGGCCTCTTTGACCGCCACCGCTTCAAGCGCCATCGTCAGGGCGAAGAAGTGCCACAGCATTTCGTTGTATTGGAACGACACGAAACTGCCGCCGACGATGAAGGCGATCAGGGCGGATTCAAGGCCGATCGCGTAGGGGCCAAGCGGCCCGGGAATCTCGCCGCGCTGCGCCGACTTGCGCACGCGACGGCACGCGCGCAGCGACGTGAAGACGATGGCGCCGAACAGCAGCAAGCCGGGATAGCCAAGCTCGCCCAGGACCCCGAACCAGGCGCTGTGCACCGCGCGGTTGGTCAGATACTGTCCGTCGGTCCAGTCGTACGCGTTGTACGCACGCGGATAGCCGGCGTGGCCGACGCCGAGCAGCGGCCGATCGTTGGCCATGGCCACCGCCACCTGCCAGAAGTGCAGGCGGCTCTGCTGCGAATCGTCTCGTTCTTCGGCTGGGGCCGTGATGGTGGCCATGCGGTCCCAGTACGCCTGCGGCAGCACCGGCAGGACCAGCGCCACGGCGATGGCAAACGCAGCCAGCGTCCGTAGCTTGTGCTGCGAACGCCAGAAGTACATGCCACCGACCGCGCCGATGGCCAACAGGCCACCGCGCGAGTAGGTGCTGACGGCGCGATACAGGACGCCGATGCTCAGAAACTGGTACGCGCGCTTCTGCCAGCCGGTGCTGGTGATGCCGAGCGCGCCGACCATGGGCAGCAGCATGGCCATGCCGACCGCGACCAGGTTGTTGTCGCCGAGAAACGGCACGCTGTTGGTGTTGGGCGCGCCCGGGCTGAGCACGAGCGTCGCCCACCCCTGCTTGCCGGCCTCGAACCCGAGCGAGAGCACGATCACCGTGAGGATCAACCGCAGGTCCTTCGCGTCGGTGATCAGCACGGTCAGCAGGTAGCTGACGACGATGGTCTTGGCGAACTCCTGCCAGTAGCTCATCGAGTACGCCTGGTTGGGCCCGAGCAGCGACGACACCAGGCCCAGTGCCAGGAACAGGAACATCATCAGGTTCCGGTAATCGACCCTGAACTTGACGGGCGAGAACGCCGTTCGAATCAGCAGGAACGCGCCGGCGAAGTACGACAGGTTCAGGGTGGCGAAGACATCGCTCCACGCCCACGACTCGGGCCGGAAGTACGCGATCCACAGGTAGAACGCCGCGGCGAAGAGCGGGCTCTGGATGGCGAAGCTCCACCCGATTACCAGCGCGATGATGACGACGATGGTGCGAATCACGCGGCCCCGGCCGGCGCTGGTTCGTTCCGGGCCCAACGTTCGAGCATCCAGACGGCCCACAGCGCGAAGGAGTGATCGGCCTGCCCGGAGCGATGCTCCTCGAACAGGCGGCCGACTCGAGCGGTATCAACCATGCCGTGGCTGCGCGCGCCCGGCGAAAGCACATCGTCTCGGAACTGTTCGGCGTACGGTCCCCTTAGCCACGAGGCGACCGGCGCCGTGAACCCGCGCTTGGGTTGATGCACGACGGCGCGCGGCAACCGCCGTTCGGCGAGTCCGCGCAGCAGCGACTTGGGCTGGCCGTGCGGCATCTTGCTGTGGGTGGGGATCCGGAACGCCAGTTCCACCAACCGGTGATCGAGCAGCGGGCAGCGAATCTCGAGGCTGTGCGCCATGCTCATGCGATCGACCTTCACCAGCGGATCGTTCGGGAGATACACCTTGAGGTCCGCGTACTGGGCCTTCTGCACGGCGCTCGTCGAGCGGCACTCGCGATAGGGCCGCGTGACCTGCTCGTAGACCGGGCTCTCGGCCGGTTCGCGGGTAGGCGCCTTGCCGAGCAGCGCGCGCGTGTCGGCCGGCTTCAGGAAGCACAGGTCGGCGTAATACGCCGCGGCTGGATCGCGGCCGAGGTTCTCGAGCACGTTGCCCAGGCGGAAGGGACGCGGGAACGCGCGCGAGCGCGGCCAGCGCGCCCCGAGCCAGGCGGCGGCCTTGCGCCCCGGCTTGCCCGGGATCAGCCGGCGCGCCTGCGATTCCATGGCATGCGGGGTGTAGCGCCAGTCGTAGCCGCCGAACGCCTCGTCTGCGCCGTCGCCCGACAGCGCCACCGTCACATGCTGGCGAGCCATCTGGCTGACGTAGTAGGTCGGGATGGCCGAGGGATCGGCAAAGGGCTCGTCGAACGCCGATACGATCGGATCCAGCACGTCCTCGAGTCGCGGATCCACGGTGGCGGTGTGGTGCTCGGTCGAGTAGCGGGCGGCCGTCATGCCCGCCGTCGCCAGTTCGTTGTGCGCCGCGTCGGCGAAGCCCACCGAGGCGGTGACCGGCGGCGCGCCCATGGTTTCGGCCATGTACGAGACGACCAGCCCCGAGTCGATGCCGCCCGACAGGAACGCGCCGATCGGCACTTCGCTTTCGAGCCGGCGCGACACCGCGGCCGACAGCCGCGCGTGCACCTCGTCCACCAGCGCGCCGCGCTCTCGCGGATCGGTGTCGAATGCGGCGATGTCCCAGTACTGGCGGATCGAGGCGTGCGCCCCATCGAGGCCCAGCACGTGACCCGGTTCGAGCTTGCGGACGTGGCGATAAGCGGTTGCCGGGGCGATGAAGTACCCAAGCGAGAGATAGCCTTCGACCGAGTCGAGGTCGGGAGCGCCGTCCCACAGCGGGCTGGCCTTGATCGCCTTGATCTCGCTCGCGAAGTGCAGCACGCCGCCGAGCGTGGCGTGAAACATCGGCTTCTTGCCCAGGCGGTCGCGGGCCAGGAGCACGCGGCGCGTGTTCTGGTCGGCAATCGCAAACGCAAACATGCCGTCGAGGAGATCGACGCACGCATCGCCGTACTCTTCGTAGGCGTGGACGATGGCCTCGGTGTCGGAGTGGGTGCGGAAGCGGTGGCCGCGCGCCTGCAGGTCGCGGCGCAACTCGGCGTGGTTGTAGATTTCGCCGTTGAAGACAATCCAGACCGAGCGGTCTTCGTTGGCCATGGGTTGCTCGCCGCCGGCCCGATCGATGATCGCCAGGCGCCGGTGCCCGAAGGCAAACCACGGGGTCGTGTGCGCGCCGCCTCCGTCGGGGCCCCGGTGGCGCAACCGATCGGTCATGGTGGTGATCGCGCCCGCCACGTTCGGCGGCAGATCGCCCTCAAGACTGACAACGCCACAAATGCCGCACATGACCTTCACTAAAGCAAACGGCTCGCCATGATCGGCTACCGGTAAACCCGCCCAATGGCGAATCAAAGTCCCACATTGGCCGATGAAAGGCCCTGAGTGAGCAGACTTCGTCCCGAGCGCCCTAGCCCTCCCAGCCCTCCCAGCCCCCGAAACCTTGGCACGTTCTTGGCTTGGGGACAGACGTGCCCAAGCCCCGCGTCATGCAGCTCGTCCTCAGCCTTTCACCCGGAGGAACCGAGCGGTTGGTGATCGAGATCTGCCGTCACCTCGCGGATCGCATCGACTCGTCGGTGTGCTGCCTTGACGAACCGGGCGCGTGGGCGGCGGAGCTGGCGCCGCTCGACATCCCGGTGGTGTCGTTGTCGCGCCAACCCGGTTTTCATCCGGGGCTCGCGCTCGAGCTGGCGCGCGTGATCAAGGACAGGCACATCGACGTCGTGCACTGCCATCACTATTCGCCCTACGTGTATGGGCTGCTCGCTACCGTCCTGCATCCCCGCGTGCGCCTGATCTTCACCGAGCATGGTCGCCTGTCGGGCGCCGGCCCCTCGCGCAAGCGCCAGATCGTCAACCCGATGCTGGCGTGGTGGCCGGCGCGGCTGTGTGCGGTGTCGGCCGATCTCAGGCGGCACATGATCAACGAGGGCTTTCCCGGGCGCCGTCTCGAGGTGGTCTACAACGGCATTGCGGCCGGCGAGCGGCCGCGTCCGGCACAACGGCAGGCCGCCCGCAAGGCGCTCGGCCTCGCGCCTGGAGCCCTGGTCGTCGGCAGCGTGGGCCGGCTCGATCCGGTGAAGAACCTGCCGGCCTTGCTGCGGGCCCACGCGAGGTTGCTCGCCGAACATCCCGAAGCTCGTCTGGTGATCGTTGGTGATGGACCTGACCGCGACGCCCTGCACGCCGAAGCCCGCGCCCTGAACATCGCCGACGCGGTCGTGTTCACCGGCTACCGCGCCGATGTCCGTGCGGTGCTGGCGGCCTTCGATGTCTACGCCAACAGCTCCCGCTACGAGGGCGTGTCGCTGACTATCCTCGAAGCGATGGCGGCGGGTCTGCCGGTGGTGGCGACCGATGTTGGCGGCAATCCCGAGGTGGTGATCGATCACGAGACCGGCCGCCTGGTGGCCGGCCACGCCAGCGCCCTGGTCGGCGCGCTGGTGGAGCTGGCGAACCACCCGAAGCGACGCCATGCCATGGGCGATGCCGGACGGTGGCGGGTCAAGCGACATTTCTCGCTGGACCGCATGGCCGAGCAGTACGCGGCCGCTTACTTTGGTCCGCGGCACCAGGCGAACATCGCCGCGCCGGTGATGGCGCCGGTGGTCGGTACCCAGAGCCCAGCCAGCCCAATCGGCTCCGACCCCATCGCCAACTGAGCAGAGCGGCTCGTCATCTCGTTTTAGACGTTCTCTGCGAACTCGTACTCCGCGCGGTGGAACACGAGCCACGCGATCACCAGGAACACCGCGGTCGCGGCGGTCGTGATGAGGAAGGTCGAGGGATCGGGGACCTGTCCGCGCAGCAGCACGTCCCGATAGCCGTCGATGATCGGCGTCATCGGGTTGAGCATCATGACCTGCCCGGCCAGTCCGCCCACCTGGCTCACCGGGTAGAGCACGGCGGTCAGGAACATCCACACCATGATCACCAGCTCGAACAGGTACTTCACGTCCCGGTAGAACAGGTTGGCCATGGCCAGCAGCAGGCTGATGGCCAGCGTGAACATGACATGCACCAGCAGTACCCACGGCAGCGCCGCGATGGCGGCGGTCGGCAGCACCTGGTAGTAGGCCATCATCACCACCAGCACGATCGCGCCGATGGCGAAGTCCACGAGCGACACCAGCACCGCGGAGATCGGGAAGATCTCGCGCGGGAAGTACACCTTGGTGACCAGGTTGGCGTTGGCGGTCAGCGAGGTCACGGCAAAGCGGAAAGACGAGGCGGAGAAATTCCAGGCCAGCAGTCCGCAGTAGGCGAACAGCGGATAGGGCATGTCGATCTCGAGCGGCGCCACGCGCGTGAAGATGATCGTGAACACGACCGTATTCATGAGCGGCATGAAGATCGCCCAGCCGAAGCCCATCAGGGCCTGCTTGTAGCGAAGCAGCAGGTCCCGACGGGTCATCTGGTAGAGCAGCTCGCGGAATTCGTACTGCTCGCGCGCCATCTCTTTCAGGTCGGCGGCGAGCCCGGGAGCGGCGGCGGAGAGGTTCATTACTGAATCGACTCCAGGAGCTTCCGGGCGGCGTCGGCGTTGGCGAACTTGGCGTTCGACTTGAGCGCCTTCTCCAGCAGCTTGCGGGCTTCGGCCTTGTCGCCGTTCTGGTGATGCGCCAGGGCGAGGTGATAGGCGTAGCTTGGGTTGTCGGGCTGCCGCGTGGCGCTGGCGCTCAGCGACTCGATGGCGAGCGACGACAGGCCCTTCTTGTAGTAGATGAAGCCCAGCGTGTCGTCGACCTCGTGGCGATTGGGCAACTGCGCCTTGGCGGTCTGGGCCAGCTGCAGGGCCACGTCGAGGTTGCCGTTGCTGTTGGCGTTGATCCAGGCGAGGTTGTTCGCCGCTACGGCGGCGCGCGGATCGATCTGCAGCGCCCGGTTATAGCTGGTCTTGGCGTCGTCGGTCTTGCCCTGCAGCTCCTGGATGGTGCCAAGCATGGTGTTGGCGGGCACCGACTTCGGGGCGCGGGTCACGAAGGTCTCGAGCTCGCGGCGGGCGAGATCGAGCCGGCCCTGCTGGTAATACATCCGGCCGAGCATGGCGTAGGCCTGCAGGCTCTGCGGGTCCACTTCCACCGTCTTCTTGAGCGCCTGCTCGCTTTCGAACGCATCGCCCATGGCGCTGTAGGTCTGCGCGGCCATCAACAGCACGTTCGGGTCGTTGGGCATCGCCGCCAGCTGCTTCTCGATCAGCGCCTTGGCCGAGCCGAACTTCTTGCCCTGCATCTCGGACGTCAGCAGGCCGGCCAGCGCTTGGTACGACCGGGGATCCGCCGCCAGCGCGCTGGCAAACGCCCGCCGGGCGCCTTCCGAATCCTTCCTGGCGGTGGCCAGCATGCCGGCCGCGTTCAGCACCGTCGCCGAGTTCGGCGCCAGTTGCAGCGCCAGGTTGAGGTGAGTCGTCGCCTGCGGCATGTCGCCGACGGCGATCAGGCCGTGCAGCAGCAACAGGCGCGCCTCGAGATTGCGCGGCTGTTCGTTGACGACGGCGAGCAGCAGCGGGACGGCATCGCCGGCCAGGTTGTTGTTGATGTGGAGGCGCGCCAGGCCGATGCGCGCAGCGGCATTCTTGCCATCGAGGGTGAGGGCGTCGTTGTAGGTCGCCGTCGCCTCCTTGGTGGCGCCGCGCAGGGCGTAAGTGTGGCCCAGCGCGAGCTGCGCCTCGACCGATCGCGGGTTGGCGCGGACCGCGTCCTGCAGCGTCGTCAACGCGTTGATGGTGTTGTTCTCGCTCAGGTGCAGCTTGCCGAGGGTCACCAGCGCATCGGCGTTGTTGGGCTCGCGCGCGAGCACAGCCTCGAGCGTGCGGTGCGCCTCGGCATTGCGATTGGCCACCACCTCGACGCGGGCGAGGCGGATCGAGGCGCCGACAAACGATTCCGGGGCGGCCACGAGCGGCGTCAGGATCGCGCGCGCCTCGTCGACCTTGCCAAGGCGCATGTAGTACTCGGCCAGAAAGTATTTGGCGTCGATGTTCGGCGATACCCTGGCAACGACCTTGAGGTGCGGCTCGGCTGCTGCCGGCGTGTTGGTCAGCATGTAGTACATCGCCATCGCGCGGTTGCCGACGAGGTTGTCGGGTTCAATCTGCAGGGCCCGCCGCATGCCCTTTTCGGATTCGGGCATGTTCCCTGTGGCCCAGAAGAAATTGGCCAGCGCCAGGTGCGCGTTGGCGGACTCCGGGTCGAGCTCGATGGCCTTGCGGAACGCCGCTTCCGCGGCATCCTTGTTGCCGCCCCCCAACTGCACCGAACCGAGCTCCGAATAGGTGGCGGCCCGATTCGGCTCCAGGGCCACGGCTTTCTCGAACGCCGCTACCGCGCCGTCGATGTCCCGCAGCCCCGCCAGCGAGTTGGCCAGCAGGATCTGTGCGTCGACGTTGCTGGGGTTGTGCTGCAACATGCGATTGGCCAAACCCTGCGCGTCGTCGAAGCGGCTGGCGAGCAGCATGAAGTTGCCGGCCTTCACCTGTGCGGTGGTGTCGTCGGGCAGCAGCTCGGCGGCGCGCGCGAATTCCCTCAGGGCGTTCGGGCCGTCCCCCGTCGTGGCATAGGCCTGAGCGAGCTGCAGCCGCGCGTCGCCCAGCCGCGGGTCGGCCTGCACGGCGCGGCGATACTCGATGATCGCCTCGGGATACTTCTGCTTTTCAAACTGCTGGTTGCCACGGTCGAGGTGATTCCGGGCTTCGACCAAGGGATCCGACTTGCATGCGGCCAGGGTGGCCGCGACCATCACAACACTGAGAAGTCCGGTAAGTGCGCGCATCATGATCCCTATAACTACAAGAATTGCGCCAGTCGCCGTTCCGTGGGTTTTCCGGTGATTCCCGGGTAAGGAGCGGGGGGGAGGAAGCGGAAGTCGCGCTGGCAGAGGAGAAAGGTCGCGTTCAACAGAAGGCTTTCTGAGGAACGCGGACCCTAGAGTTGGTAAGCGACGCGGCGCAGGGAAGGCACCCCGGTGGAGTGCCTTACCCGAGCCTTATCGCCGGAAGGACACGCCAGTTCACAGCAGCTGCTGTTGCTGCTTGCGACGAGCCCTGAAGGCGGCCAGCAGGCCGGTGCCGAGCAACATCATCGTGGCCGGTTCCGGAATGGGCGCCATTTCGGAGTTGCGGATGTCGGTGCTGATCGACTTCTGGGGCGTCTGGCCCAGGGGACCGGTCAGCAGGGCGAAGCCGAACAGCTCGAACGGGGTGTTCGGCGCCAGGCCGATGGCCGAGAGGAGGTCGGCGTGCTTGGTGTCGGGGCCGACCATCCAGATGGCGCCCTTCTCGTTGCCGGGTGTGCCCTGGTTGGAAGCGTTGAAGCTGTCGATGGAGCCCGAGAGAAGCGCCACGGGAGCGGTGCAGGTGCCATCCGCGAGGAAAGTGCCGACCCCGAGGCCGGGGATGCAACCCATGATGGTGATGAAGTCGCTCCCGCTCGTGGTGTTGAAGTCCAGGTCGCCGACCATACCCGACGAGTTCGTCAGCATCCCGGTAACTGCGAATACGCCATTATTGGTTGGCGCACCGAAGACTTCGACCAGACCAATCGGCAGATCGTTGCCGATGGCGTTGGTCCCGTCGAATGTAATTGCCCCGCCCGCCGCGGCGGCTCCGTTCCTGAAATCGATGATCGTCGCGGCCATCGCCGACGTCGCCATCACTGTCATCGCCAAAGCGGCGATGACTGCCACCTTCAACTTGTTTACCATCCGTGCCCTCCGAATCAGTGTCTTACTGCTATCTCCCCCGGCGCGGAATTGCGCTTGGCTCGACACTCCCTTCTAGAGCAATCCTTCTGCCATGCGTGCGCTTGCCAATCTGTTGACGCGACGCGTAAACCGCACACCCGTAAGTAATTGCGGGAACGCCACATCGCGGGTAGTCCGTTGCGGGTCAGACAAAAGACCACCACGGGACGCACCCCGAATGACATTCGTAGCGGCGACTAATCTCAAAGGGATTGACGTGGAATGGGAGTGCGCGATGCACTCCCGTGAGAAGACTAGGAAGGGAGGTATCCAGCGAGGAGAGGGAAGAGCGAGAGCACGAACTCGGTGGCGAGACGTTCCGCGTCAGCGCCGTCGCTGCCAAGCGGAATTGGTGTGATCACGCGAATCATCGAGCCGTCGGTGCGGTTGAAACGAATGGCGTCACCGATCAGCAACGCGCGGCTCTTGTACTCGCTGGCGACGACCCGGCCGCGCGCCTGGTACCAATAGAGCACCAACTGCCGATCGAGACCCTTCTGCACGACGTAGCGATTGACTTCGATGTCCACGCCGGGGCCACCCGCGTCGGCGATCACCTTGCGTCCCTCGGACAGCGGCTCCCAGCCGGCGCCGGGCAGACAGTTGAGCGGCGAGTGGATGGTATCGCCCTGGCGCTGGCTGCCGTAGAACCCCATGTAGAGGCCGACCCCGGCGCCGTCGGGCCGGTAGTAGGCGCGCGACAGGTAGTCGTCCACGCCGAGCACTGCGAGGATCTCTTTCTCCATGGGCGGGTCGTTGACCGCCTCCCAGCCAGCAATCGTCATGGGGAACGACGCGAACGTCGTTCGGACAATCGGCGCCTCGGACCCTCGGGCGTTGGCCATGAACACCGCCGCCGACACCAGGCAGGCGAACACCGCGATCGCGCGGACCAGGGAACCGTTCATGCGTGACTCTCGCGCGGCCCGAGCTGGGGCGACGTCTGCGTCGCCCGGGGCGGCGCGAAATGAAGAAGGATTCGTTGAATGCCCAGCATCATCAGGAACGCGACGATGAAGACCACCCAGCCCGAGGCATCGTGGAAGACACCCTCGACACCCTCGGTGCCGTAATTGTGCGCGGCCACGCCGGCGCTGGCGACCCGCAGGCCATTGGCGATGATGGCGACCGGAATCGCCGACAAGGCGATTACCGACCGCACCCAGACGCGGCGGTCGGCGAAGTAGCCGAACACGATGCCCAGGGTGAACAGCGAGACCAGCGAGCGGATGCCGCTGCAGGCCTCGGCGACTTCCAGCGTGGCGTTGGCCAGGATCAGGACGTTGCCCTCGCGCAGGATCGGAATCTCCATGGCGCTAATCGAGTACTCGCCGAGGTTCGACGCCAGGAGCTGCAGGGGAAAGGCGATCTTGTTGAAGATCAGTGCCGGCAGCGGCACCATCAACAGCAGGAAGGCCAGCGGAAAGGCCAGCACGCGCAGGCGGGCCCACCCGCCGAGGAACAGCACGCTGCCCGCGACGGTGCCAATCAGGGCCACGCGCGACAGGAAGTATTCGGCGCCGAGCATGCCGGCCACCAGCAGCACCATGCTGAGCGCGACGACCGCGAGACCCACCAGTGACGGGCGTACCTCGGCGCGCTCGAAGTGCGCGCGCCGCTCCCACGCGAAGTAAGCGGCGAGCGGCACAATGAAGAAGCCGTGTGAGTAGTTGTCGTCGGTGGACCAGGCGTCGATCAGGCCGGTGATGACGGGCCAGAACGCCAGCAGCACGCCGCTCGCGACGAGCACAATGGGGATCAGGTTATCGTTCGTGCGCGTCATGTTCCACCCTGCTTAGAGCAAATGGGTTGCCAACATTGAGGAGGCCGGGCCTCACTGGCGGATCGGCGTAATACTGACCACGCTGTGTCACAGAGTCCGTTCATGCCCTGACTTTTGTCCGCGAACCATGCACCTCCCGGGCCCTCGTGACTGACGCTGGTATGTGAGTAGACACGGCAACGAATTTGCTCTGTAGGTTGCCATGCAATCCCCGTACGGTCGCGCCGTACCACTTCTGCTCCTCATCGAAGGAGAAGCTCATGGAGCGCAGTCGGTCGAGCACCTGCTGCGGGCCGCTCCAGCCGTGCTGGCGGTCGAATCTGTTCGGACCGTCGATGCCGGCGTGCGCTGGCTTGAACGCCATGCGGTCAGCGCCGTGCTGCTCGACCTGTCGTTGCCGGCGGCGCGCGAAGATCTGGGCGCCATCGCACGTATTCGCAAGGTGGCCCCGGGCGTGGCGATCATGCTGCTGGCCCAGGCCGGCGACCAGGCGCTCGCCCGGCGGGCGGTCGAATCCGGCGCCACCGATTACGTGGTCACCAACCATCTCGACACCCGCAGCCTGTGCCAGCTGATTGCCATGATGTTCGAGCGGCGCGGGCTCGACGAGCAGAAGTTCGTCGAGCGCGAGCGCGCCGAGATCACGCTCAACTCGATCGGCGACGCCGTGCTGACCACCGATACCCTCGGCAACATCACCTATCTCAACGGCGAAGCCGAGGCGTTGACCGGGTGGACCCGGTCCGAGGCCTTCGCGCGGCCGCTGGCCGAAGTGTTCGACGTCACCGACGGCCTGACCGGCCAGCCCGCCGAGGACCCGTCCCGCGTGGCCATCGGGCATAACCGCAAGGTGCGCATGAAGGGCAACTACGTGCTGGTCAGCCGGGCCGGCGCCGAGACCTCGATCGAGCACTCGGCGGCGCCGATTCACGACCGCCACGGCGAGATCCTCGGCGCCGTGATCATCTTCCGCGACGTGATCGTGTCGCGTGAGCGCCGGCTGCAAATGCTGCACCTGGCCGAGCACGACGCCCTTACCTCACTGCCGAACCGCACGCTGCTGAGCGATCGGCTGGCGCGCTCGATCGCGCTGTCGCGCCGCTACGGCCGGCGACTCGCGGTGCTGTTCATCGACTGCGACAAGTTCAAGCACATCAACGACACCCTGGGCCACACGATCGGCGACCAGGTGCTGAAGTCGATTGCCAGGCGGCTGACCGCCTGCGTGCGCGAGTCCGATACCGTCAGCCGCCACGGCGGCGACGAGTTCCTGGTGCTGCTGTCGGAGGTGGACCATGCCGGCGATGCCGGCGTGATCGCCGACAAGATCGTCCAGTCGGTCAGTGAGCCGCACTTGATCGACGGCCACGAGCTGTCGCTGACGGTCAGTGTCGGCGTCAGCCTGTATCCCGAGGACGGGCAGGACGCCCACTCGCTGATTACGCGAGCCGACGCGGCGATGTACCAGGCCAAGAGTGCGGGCCGCAACCAGGTGGGGTTCTACCGTGCCGACCTCGAGGGCCGGTCCGTGCCGATCCGGTCGCTCGAGTCGGAGCTGCGCCAGGCGGTCGAGGCCGAGCAGTTCGTGTTGCACTACCAGCCGACCATCAACCTGGCGACTGGCGCCATCAGCGGCGCCGAGGCGCTGATCCGCTGGCGCCACCCGTCGCGCGGCCTGGTCGCGCCCGATCAGTTCATTCCTGCCGCCGAAGCGTCGGCGCTGATCATCCCGATGGGACGCTGGGCGCTCCAGGAAGCGTGCCGGCAGGCCAGGGCCTGGCAGGACCTCGGGCTTCCGCCCGTGCCCGTCGCGGTGAATGTC
Organism: Acidobacteriota bacterium; assembly: GCA_030697165.1. NCBI lineage: Bacteria > Pseudomonadati > Acidobacteriota > Acidobacteriota bacterium. The sequence goes on along the minus strand of JAUYQQ010000015.1, from coordinate 94,937 downwards.
TCGGCGCGGCAGTTCCGGACCCCGGGCTTCCTGGACGACATCATGCGCTTCTTGAAAGAGACGCCGCTCGAGGCGCAGTATCTCGAGCTCGAATTGACGGAAAGCGCGCTGATGCTCGATTCGTCCACGACCATGCCGCTGCTCGAGATGTTGAAGAAGTGCGGCGTGATCCTCAAGGTCGATGACTTCGGGACCGGACCGTCGAGCTTGAGCTACCTGCAACACTGCCCGGTCGATGTGCTCAAGATCGATCAGTCGTTCGTGCGCGACATTCTGCCGACCACCACCGGCGCGCCGCTGGTGAGTGCGGTGATTGCGCTCGGTAAGGGACTGGGCTGCCGGGTGGTGGCCGAAGGCGTGGAGACCCGCCACCAGTTGAAGTTCTTGCGCGACGAGATGTGTGACGAGGGGCAGGGCTACCACTTCAGCCCGGCGGTGGACGCCGATGCCTTCGGCCGGCTGCTGTCGATGGCGCCGTTCGCGGTGCCGCCTACCCGGCTGAGTACCCGGGTGACTACCCGCTAGCCGAGGTGCAGCTTGGTGGCGTTGATCAGCCGGTTGGTCGAGCTGTCGTGGCTGCGGGTGGGGCTGGGCGAGGCGAGGTCGGCGGCCACCGCCGTCGCCAGCTGCTTGCCGAGTTCGACGCCCCACTGATCGAATGAGTTGATGTTCCAGATCGCGCCCATCGTGAACACCTTGTGTTCGTATAGCGCCAGCAGCATGCCGATGGTGCGGGGGCCCAGCTTCCGGTAGAGGATGGTGGTGGACGGCCGGTTGCCGGGAAACACCTTGTGCGGCAGCAGTTGTTCGAGGGCGTCGCCCGTCAGGCCTTGCGCCGTCAGCTCGGCGCGCACCTCGTCTTCGTTCTTGCCGCGCATCAGCGCCTCGGTCTGGGCGAAGCAGTTGGCCAGCAGCAGGCGATGGTGGTCGCCGGCCGCGTGGTGCGACTCGATCCCGGCCAGGAAGTCGCAGGGCACCAGCCGCGTGCCCTGGTGCAGCAGCTGGTAGAACGCGTGCTGGCCGTTGGTGCCGGGCTCGCCCCAGACGATCGGCGCGGTCAGCGCCTCCACCGGCTTGCCCTCGCGGTCGACCCGCTTGCCGTTGCTTTCCATGTCGAGCTGTTGCAGGTACGCGGGCAGGCGTTGCAGGTACTGCTCGTACGGCAGCACGGCCTGCGTCTCGGCGCCGAGCACGCTCGAGTACCACACCCCCAGCAGGGCCAGCACCATCGGCGCGTTCTGTTCAATGGGCGCGGTCCGGAAGTGTTCGTCCATCTCGTGCGCGCCGGCGAGGAGCTGCTCGAAGTGGCCGTAGCCGGCCGCCAGCGCAATCGGCAGACCAATTGACGACCATAGCGAGTACCGGCCGCCGACCCAGTTCCAGAACACGAACATGTTCTCGGGCGCGATGCCAAAGGCGCGCACCGCGGCCTCGTTGGTCGAGATGGCGACGAAGTGCTTGGCGATTGCTTGATCGTCCTTGGCCCGCGCCATGAACCACTCGCGCGCCGACTGCGCGTTGACCATGGTTTCCTGCGTCGTGAACGTCTTCGACGCGATGGTGAAGAGCGTGGTCGCCGGATGCAGGGGGCGGAGCGTCTCGGCGAGATGGGTGCCGTCGACGTTCGAGACGAAATGCACGCGCGGACCTTCGCGCGTGTACGGCGCCAGCGCCAGGGTCACCATCGCCGGGCCGAGGTCGGAGCCGCCGATGCCGAGGTTGACCACGTCGGTGATGCGCAGGCCGGTGTAACCCAGCCACGATCCGCCCCGCACCGCATCGGCGAACCGCCGGATGTGGTCGAGGGCGGCGCGGACGTCGGGCATCACATCACGGCCGTCGAGCAGCACCGGCCGCGCCGAGCGGTTGCGCAGGGCGATGTGCAGCACCGCGCGGTGCTCGGTGGTGTTGATGGCCGCGCCGGCGAACATCTGGTCGCGCAGCGCCTCGACGCCGGTCTTGCGCGCCAGCTCCACCAGCGCCTTCATCGCCTCGTCCGTGATCAGGTTCTTCGAGTAGTCGATCTGCAGGTGGTCGCCAAGCGCGAGCGAGAACCGTTCGGCCCGCCCCGGGTCGGCGGCGAACAACTCGCGCAGCGGCTGGCGCGGCGCCCAGGTGGAGAGCGATCGCAGGCCCGCGGCCGGCCTGGTGGCTGCCGGCTCAGGCTGGTCCCACGCGCGGAAGCCGCCCTCGAACGCCCGGTCGTTGTGACCGCGCCGAATGGTGGGCGGCAGTTCATCGAACAGCCGCGCGTTGCCGCCGCCCAGCACGATGTACTCGGCGGCCACCGCCGCGCGCAGCATCTCGCAGCCCTCGAGGACGATCGGCCGCCAGGCGTCGGTGCCGAGCGCCGTCAGCCCGCGCTGGCCCAGCAGATCTTCAAACGTCTGATCCTTGAACGGCAGGTGGGCCAGCTCGAGGGCCACCACCGTGCCTTCGTCCACGAGCGCAGTGCCGAGTCCGGAGCCCAGGCCGAGAAACAGCATGCGCCCGCCTTCGTCGCTGCCGAGGGCCTGCATGGCGGCGTCGTTCATGATCCGCACCGGCACGCCGAACGCGGCCTCCCAGTCGAAGCCCACCCAGCCCGTGCCCAGGTTCCAGGGCTCCTGGACGACTCGGCCGCGGATGACCGGGCTGGGAATCCCGATGGTGATGTGGTCGTAGGTCCAATCGGCGGTCAGGGCCTCGATTCCCTCCACCACCTGCCGGGGCGTGAACCCGTCGCCCGAGTCGAACTTGCGCGCCTCGGAGCTTCCGGTGTGCATCAGCTTGACGTGGGTCCCGCCCACGTCGATAACCAGAACCCGCATTGGCTTCAAGCATACCCGCACCCTTGGCACCTTTGGCACCCCTGGCACCTTTGGCACTATCCTTATCTGCATGTCCCTGCTCGACTCGCTCAAGCGCGTGACCACCGTCGTGGCCGATACCGGCGACATCGAGTCCATGCGGCAGTTCCGCCCGCAGGATGCGACGACCAACCCGTCGCTGTTGCTGAAGGCGGCGCAGCAGCCGCAGTATCGGCCGCTCGTGGAGGCGGCGCGGGCCGACGCCGACCGGCTGGGCCTGGCCGAGGCGGGGCGCACCGAGGCGTTCATGGACCGCCTGTCGGTGAACTTCGGCCGCGAGATTCTGAAGATCGTGCCGGGCCGCGTCTCGACCGAGGTGGACGCGCGCCTCAGTTTCGATACTGCCGGCACCATCGCCAAGGCGCGCGAGCTGATTGGCCTGTACGAAGCCGCCGGCGTCGAGCGGGCGCGCATCCTGATTAAGGTGGGCAGCACGTGGGAGGGCATTCGCGCCGCCGCCGATCTCGAGCGCGAGGGCATTCACTGCAACCTGACGCTGCTGTTCAGCTTCGCGCAGGCGGTGGCGTGCGCCGAAGCCGGCGTGACCCTGATCTCGCCGTTCGTCGGCCGCATCTACGACTACTACCGCAAGGAGGGCGGGGCGGAGATCCCGGCCGACCAGGACCCCGGCGTGCAGTCGGTCACGCGCATTTATCACTACTACAAGAAGTTCGGCTATGAAACCCAGGTGATGGGCGCCAGTTTCCGCAAGGTCGAACAGATCACCGGGTTGGCCGGTTGCGACCTGCTGACGATCAGCCCCGACCTGCTCGACTCGCTCCAGAAGACCGACGGTGAGATCGCGCCGCGCCTGACCGTCGAGGGCGCGCGCGCCTCAGCCGAAGAGAAGATTACGCTCGATGAGAAGAGCTATCGCTTCCTGCACAACCAGGACGCCATGGCGGTGGAGAAGTTGTCGGACGGCATTCGCCGCTTCTACGAGGACGGCCGCAAGCTCGAACAGTGGGCCGCTAGCCAACGTGCCTGACACCCTGGACCTTCCCGCGGACTCGCCGCTGCGAAACCTGGCGGACGACCCAGTGCTCGTGGTGCTGCTGCGGTCGTTTGGCTGCACCTTCTGCCGCGAAGCGGTGGCCGACGTCGCGAAGGTCAAGCCGCAGCTCGACGCGGCCGGGGTGCGCGTGGCGTTCGTGCACGGCGGGTCGCCGGAAGAGGCGGAACCGTTCTTCGCCAAATACCGTCTCCCCGATGTGGTCCGCATCAGCGATCCCACCCTTGCTCACTATCGGGCCTTTGGCCTGGGACGCACCGGTCCCCAGGCGCTCGTCGACCCGGTGGTGTGGGCGCGCGGCGCGGTGTGCGCGCTCTCGCACGGGTTCGGGCCGCAGCCTGCGGGGTTGATGCGCCAGCTGCCCGGCGTCTTTGTCGTGCAACACGGTGGCGTGCTGTCGGAGTACCGCCATCACTCACCGGCCGATCGTCCCGACTACCTGGCCCTCGTCCAGGGCGCTCTGCGGGGCGCTACAATGGCATGAACTCCAAGGAGGCTCCGATGGTGAATCGATTACGCCCTGTCCTGCTGGCCCTGGTCACGGTCGCCCTGATGTCCGCGGCGGCCGCCGCTCAAACGCGATCGACCAGCGCGGATCTCAGTGGAGTGGTCTACGACCAATCCCAGGCGGTGCTGCCGGGCGTCACGGTGACCGTGACCAATGCCGACACCGGGCTCGTCCGCACCGCGGTCACCTCCGGCGACGGCCGCTTCGCGGTGCTGGCGCTGCCGCCCGGGACCTACCGCCTCAACGTCGAGCTCCAGGGGTTTGCGCCGCAGACGCGCGAGGGCGTCCAGCTGGCGCTCGGCTCCGCCGTGGAGGTCGGCTTCACGCTGGCTCTCGCCGGCGCGCAGGAGCAGGTCAGCGTCGTGGCCGAGGCGCCGCTGGTCGATACCCAGAAGACCGCCATCGCCACCGTCGTGTCGCAACAGCAGATCGAGAGCCTGCCGATTAACGGCCGCAACTTCATCTCCTTCTCGGTCATCACGCCGGGGGTGACGACCGATCGCACGCCGCAGCAGGGCGCGTCGGCGACCTCCGGGCTGTCCTTTGCGGGCCAGCGCGCGCGCTCGAACAACATCACGGTGGACGGCGTCGACAACAACGATGCGGCGGTCGGCGCCGTGCGCGCGACGTTCAGCCAGGAAGCGGTCCGCGAATTCCAGGTCCTGACCAATTCGTACTCGGCCGAGTTCGGCAAAGCGTCGGGCGGCGTCGTCAACATCGTGACCAAGAGCGGCACCAACCGGCTGTCGGGTAACCTGTTCGGGTACTTCCGCGACGAGGCGCTCAACGCGAAGGAGCACTTCGAGAAGTTCGATTCCGCCGGCACCGCGATCGATCGCGACAAGGCGCCGTACCGGCAGCAGCAATTTGGCTTCACGCTCGGCGGACCGATCCGGCGGGACCGGAGCTTCTACTTCCTGTCGTTCGAACGGCTCGACGTGGACACCAACAACTTCGTCACCATCGACGATCGCAACGTGGTGATGCTGGGCCCGACCGCGCTCGGCACGCCGAAGCAGATTCTCGAGCGCGCCGGTTTCGTCGTCGAAACCGGCAACGTCCCGTACACGGTCAACGGCAATCAGTTCCTGGCGAAGGTCGATCAGCAACTCACGCCGAGCCAGAACCTGGCGGTGCGCTTCAACTACGCCGACGCGTTCAACGAGAACATCGAGCCGTGGGGCGGTCAGACCGCGCGCAGCCGTGGCGCCTCGCTCGACAGCACCGACTACATGGCGGCGGCGTCGCACACCAAAGTGGGTGGCATGCGGTTCGTCAACGAGTTGCGTGTGCAGTACGCCAAGCGCGATCAGGACGTCCTCTCGCTCGACCCGCGCTGCCTGGGCCCCTGCACCGCCAACGATCAAGGCGGCCCGACGCTCGAGGTCACCGGTTTTGCCAGCGTCGGCCGTCAGCGCTTCACGCCGCAGCCGCGGCACAGCCGGCGCACCCAGATCGTCGATACCGCCAGCTACTACGCGGGCGACCATCAGTTCAAGGCCGGCTTTGACTTCAGCGCGATCGACAACCGGGACGAAGCCCTGCCGCTGCACTTTGGCGGCCGCTACATCTTCGCCGCGGCGCTGCCCGGCGCGTTGTTCGGCCTGCCGTTTCCCGTCATCAACGCGATTCAGGCCGTCGCGCTCGGGCTGCCGGCGGCCTACGTGCAGGGCTATGGCAATGCCGCCGACAGCTACAAGGTGAGCGATCTCTCGCTGTTCGCCCAGGACGACTGGCGCCTGACGTCGAACTTCACGCTGAAGCTCGGGCTCCGCTATCAGCGGCAGTTCTGGCCCGACTTCACCTACACGGTTCGTGGCCTCGATCCGTATGCGTTCCCATCCGATAACAACAACGTGGCGCCGCGCCTGTCGTTCGCGTGGGACCCGACCGGCGACAAGAAGACGTCGGTGCACGGCGCCTACGGGATCTTCTTCGACAATCACATGACGGCGCTCGCCGGGATCACCAACCTGGTCAACGGCGATACCAACGTGCGCACGCTGGTCGCGCAACTGCCCAACCCGCTGCCGATTGCGGCCTGGAACGCTCCCGGCCGGCGACTCCCGGAAGCGGCCGTGGGCACGTACCCCAGCCTCGAAATCTCCATCGATCCGGCACTGAAGACACCATACGCGCATCACGGCTCGGTCGGCATCGATCGCGAGCTGCCGGGTCAGCTCGCCCTCTCGGCGAACGTCGTCTACGCGCGCGGCATCGATCAGGTCGGGACGATCGACTACAACCCCATCGTCCCCGCGCTCGGCGCCGGCCGTCGTCCTGAGGACGTCAACGGCGTCGCGGGCACTTCCGCCTCGATCCTGCAGTACACGTCGTTTGGCGAGACGTGGTACCGCGCGCTGACGGTGTCGGCCAGCAAGCGGTTCAGCCGCCGCCATCAGTTCCTGGCCAGCTACACGCTGTCGAAGGCCGAGGACAACTCGACCGACTACCAGAGCGCGTTCGTGCCTGAGAACAACGGCCGGGGCCGCAACCGCGGGGATTTGCTCGGCGTGCCGGTCGGATTCGACGCCGGGTTGGAGCGCGGGCCCTCGACGCAGGATCAACGTCACCGTTTCGTCCTCAGCGGTCTCTATGTCGCGCCCGGCGAACTGCAGCTGTCGTCGATCGTGACCGTGGCGTCGGGACGGCCGTACAACATCCTGGCCGGCGCCGACCTCAACGGCGACGGCAACGGCGGCGCGTTCCCGCCCGATCGCGCCCGGACGGCACCCGCGGACGCCTCGTCCAGCGTTGGTCGGAACCGCGGGACCATGCCGAATCAAGCCACCGTGGACCTGCGTGTGAGCCGGCGCTTCCGCCTGGCGGGCAGGACGAGCGTGGATGGGATCTTCGAGGTGTTCAATCTGCTCAACCGGACGAACTACACCGAGATCAACAACATCTTCGGCACCGGGGCGTATCCAGGCTCGCCGCTGCCGACGTTCGGCCAGTTCACCCAGGCGGCGTCGCCGTTGCAGGTGCAGCTCGCACTCAAGGTGAGTTTCTAGCCGCGAGGTGGCGCGGCCGCATGGCGTGGGCGCTTCGCACGGTCCGGGCAGGCGGCCCGGCCGGGCGAGGCGGTATCCTGGCAACACTTGCTTTGTCGAAACGATCGACCGGGGGGACGTATCGTCCCCCTTGATTAGGGAGGTTCCATTTGAATGCTCGTTGTGTAGCGGTGTTGCTTGCGCTGGCCGCGGCCAGCTCGACCGCTGTGTTCGCCCAGGCTCCCACGCCCCCCCCGCAGGCGCCAGCTCAGCCGCCGGCCAAACCAGCAGAGGCGCCCATTTACGAAGAGCAGGTGGTCGTCACCGCTTCGAAGCTGGAGCAGCAGCTGGTCAACGCGCCGGCCACCATGACGGTGGTGACGACGGATGTGATTGCGTCGACGCCGGCGACCAATTACGCCGAGTTGTTCCGGTCGGTTCCCGGTGTCAATCTCAGCCAGACCTCGGCGCGCGACTTCAACCTGACCATGCGCAGTGCGACCTCGACGCTCGCCACCTCGACCCTGGCGCTGCTCGACGGACGAAGCCTGTACCTGGATTTCTTCGGCTTCGTGGCCTGGGACCTGCTGCCCGTCAACCCGAGCGAGCTGAAGCAGATCGAAGTGATTCGCGGCCCGGCCTCGGCGGTCTGGGGCGCCAACGCCATGAACGGCGTTGTCAACTTCATCTCGAAGACGCCGCGCGAGCTCGACGGCAATAGCGCCACCATCACGTTCGGCGCCTTCAACGGCGATGCCGAGAACGGCGAAAAGCTGGGCTCCAGCTCGATGTTCGGCATCAACGGCACGCACGCCCGCGCCGTGAACGACCGCTGGGCCTACAAGATCTCGGCCGGCGGCTACACCTCCGACCCGTTCCCGCGCCCGACCGGCGCGATTCCCAACGGCACCGGCACGCAGTACCCCGCGTTTGCCAACCAGGGGACGAACCAGCCGAAGTTCGACACCCGCGTGGACTACGACGCGCCTGATGGCAAGTACAAGCTGGCCATGGCCGGCGGCTACTCCGGCACCGACGGCATCATCCACACCGGCATTGGCCCCTTCGACATGACCGGCGTCGGCGTGACCTATGGCACCATGCGCTACTCGCGCAACGCCTTCAAGTTCAATTTCTTCACCAACATGTTGAATGGCGACGCCAGCGGGCTGCTGGCGATCGGCCTCGACGGCAAGCCGATCCTGTTCAACTTCGACACCAAGACCTACGACCTTGAAGTGGGCAACATCAACACCTTCGGCGGCCGTCACGTGCTGAGCTACGGCGGCAACGTCCGCTTCAACCAGTTCGACCTGTCGATTGCCCCGCGCGGCGACAACCGCACGGAGCTTGGCGCCTACGTGCAGGACGAGATTTTCCTGAACAACCTCGTGCGCATCAGCCTGGGTGCGCGCTTCGACAAGTACGACAACATCGAAGACCCGGTGTTCTCGCCGCGCGTCGCGCTGATCCTGAAGCCGGCTGACGACCACGCGGTGCGGCTGTCGTTCAACAAGGCGTTCCGCTCGCCCTCGCTGATCAACAACTACCTCGAGACCGCGATCGTCAACCAGTTGAACCTGGGCGCGATCAACCCGGCGCTGGCCGGCCGGGTCTACAACTTCCCGGTGCTGGCGAACGGCAACGAGTCGCTGGTCGAGGAATCGACCGAGTCGTTCGAGGTGGCCTATACCGGCGTCATCAAGAGCCGCGCCACGGTGTCGGCGGCGGTCTACTTCACCACCAACCGCGACGAAATCTTCTTCACGCAGGTGGGCCGCTATCGCGCGACGGCGCCGCCCCCAGGCTGGCCGCTGCCGCCGGTGGTGCTCGAAGTGCTGCCGCCGGCGTGCGCGCCCGGCCAGACCTGCACGACCGGCGGGCTGCCCTCGGAGTTCAGCTACCGTAACCTGGGCACGGTCAAGAACAAGGGCTTCGAGCTCGGCATCGATGGCGCGGTCAGCCGCGCCCTCAACCTGTTTGCGAACTATTCGTACCAGGCGACGCCCGATCCCGACTTCGCCCTGTCGGAAGTGAACCTGCCGCCGAAGAACCGCTTCAACGCCGGCCTCAACTTCAATGAGGGGCGCTTCCTCGGGAACCTCTCGGTCGCCTACGTGGACGATGCGTACTGGCAGGACGTGCTCGACGCGCGCTTTGCCGGTCCGACCGAGGCCTACACGCAGTTCAACGGCGCCTTCGGCATGCGGTTCGCCCAGGACAAGATCACCGCCACCATCAAGGGGATCAACCTGACCAACCAGGAAGTGCAGTCGCACGTGTTTGGCGACATCATCAAGCGCCAGATCATCGGCGAGCTGCGCTTCCAGTTTTAGGAAGGTGTAGCGTCCGCCTTCAGGCGGACCAATGCCGCCGCATACGCCTCGGGCGTATTGCAGCTGACGAAGCTGTCCAGATCCGGGTCGAGGTCGCGAAACATCGCCGCCTCGACCCGTTTCGTTTGTACCCGGTCGAGCAGCGCCATGACGCGCCGTTCGCCACGCGCCAGCAGTGCCTGCGCCACGCCGGCCACCGACGAGCGGTAGACCGCGCAGAGCGGGCTGGCGTGCCCGTCCACGACCGCGACGCAGATGTCGGCGTCCTCGCGAAGCGCGATCAATCGCCGCAAGACTTCAGGCCTGACGAGCGGCATGTCGCAGGCGACCACGACGTTCACGTCGCTGTGAGAGGCCGACAGCCCCGCGGCAATGCCCGCCAGGGGCCCAAGATTCGCGATCGGGTCATGGACAACGCGAATGCCTGGCGGCGTCGCGTGATCCGGCCTCGCCACCACGATCACGTCGCCGGCCACTTCGCCGACGATGCGGATTGCGCGCTCGAGCAGGGTTTCGGTGCCGAAGGGGAGCGAGACCTTGTCGCGGCCCATGCGGGTGGACAGGCCGCCGGCCAGCACGATGCCGGTGACCGTCATTTGCTGAGTTTCTCGATCGCGGCCAGGAGGTTGGCGCCCTTGTGCCGGCGTAGGCTCTCCCATAGGTCGCCGACCTTCTCGAGCCGCGCCGCGATGGTGTCGATGGTGAAGTCCTGGGGCTTCGGGCTGTCGTGTACTTCTTTCCAGGTGAGCGGCGTCGAGACGCCGGCAAAGGGGCTGACGCGGGCGCTGTAGGCGCACGCCAGCGTCTTGCCCTGGATGTTCTGCAGGTAGTCCACGTAGATCGTCTTCTCCTTGCGCTTGCGCACCGACCGCTCGACCGTCGCGACCTTCGGGTGCTTTGTGGCGACCATGGTCGCGATGATCTGGCAGAACAGCATGCCGGCCTGGTACGGCGTGCCTTTCGGCAGCGGGATGAAGATGTGCAGGCCTTCCGAGCCGGAGGTTTTCGGGAACCCGGGGACGTTGACGCGGTCGAGTTCGTCCTGCACCGAGCGCGCGACGTCGAGAATGTTCGCGAAGGTGGCTCCGGGTTGCGGGTCGAGGTCGATGGCCACCTGGTCGGCGGCGTCGAGATCGTCCAGGGTCGAGAAGAACGGGTCCATCGAGATCGACGCCAGCTGCGCCATGTAGAGCAGCGTCTTCAGCGATCCGCCAATCAGCCGCGACGGCACGTCATCGTCTGGAAGGCTTTCGCTGCGGACACCGGGCGGCGGAACATCAGGCGCGCGGTGCTGATAGAAGAACGGCGCATCGACGCCGTTGGGCGATCGTTTCATCACGAGCGGCCGGTTATGAATCACCGGCAGGATGTACGGCGCCACCCGCGCGTAGTGCCGAATCAGGTCGCCCTTGGTGTGCTTGCCTTGCGGCCAGAAGATCTTGTGAAGGTTGGTGACCTCCAGCGTGTCGCCGTCGGGCAACTTCAACGCGCCGTTCTTGCGCGCCTTCTCAAGAGCGTTCAGCTGATCGATCAGCGACTCGACGTCGTTCGCTGAGATGCTTTCCACGAGCACCTTAGGCACTCTAGGCCCCCTAGGCACCTTAGGCACCGTAGGCACCTTAACCGCTTTGGCAGCCTTGTCATCCCGAAGGCCCAGGTAAGAAGGATGGCGTAACCGTCCTTCGTCTGTCATCTCCGTGTAACGCACCTGCGCCACCAGGATTGGCTTCACCCAGTGCGCGGTCGCCTTGACCTTGGGCCTGGTGGCGAACGGGCACGTCGGCGTTTCAATGCGCTTCAGCAGGTCCATCAGCCGATCGAGCTCGGCGCCGGTAAAGCCGGTGCCGACGTCGCCGACGTGCTCGAGCGCGCCGGATTTGCCCTTGGTGCCGAGAATCAGCGCGCCGAAGTGGACGCGCGTGCCCTGGGGCGCGGTCCAGCCGCCAATGACGAACTCGTCTTGCTTGACGAGCTTCACCTTCATCCATTCGGGACTGCGCTTGCCGGGGCGATAGGGCGAGCGGGCGAGCTTGACGATCAGCCCTTCCCACTCCTCCTGGCGCGCGCGGGCCATCAGGCTTTCGCCCGAGCCCACCGCTTGCTCGGTCAGCCAGAGTGCCTTTGAGGCGGGCTGGTGTTTCTTGAACAGCTGCTCCAGCCTCGCGCGGCGCTCGGTGAGCGGCCGCGCCCGCAGGTCGTCGCCATCGTCGCGCAGCAGGTCGAACACGATCAGGGCGGCGGGTTGTTCATCCGCCGACAACTGCGTCTTGTTCGATCGATACCCAGGCACGCTGACGTGAATGCGGTGCTGCAGGCGCTGAAAGCCGGTGGGCTTGCCATGGGCGTCGAGCGCGGTCACTTCGCCGTCGAGCACGACTGGACCGGGCAGCTTGCGCCCCCATTTGCCCACGGCGTCCACGATCTCCGGAAACTGCGCGGTCTTCTCGTTGCCGTTACGCGACCACAGCCGCACAGTGGCTTGGGTCTTTCCCGGCACCACCTCGACGATGGCACGAATGCCGTCGTACTTGGGCTCGTACACGAACCCGGCCACCGTCAGCGCAGGGGGCTGCGGCGGCAGCGTCGCCAGCATCGGCCGCAAATCTTTAGCGACGAACATCGTGCCCTGATCCCTGATCCCTGATCCCTGATCAAGAGTATCGGTCATCGAACCACGGTTCGGCACTATCCGAGTAGCCGCGCTCTTCCCAGAAGCCCGGCTTGTTACCGGCCAGGAACTCGATCTTCCGGATCCATTTGGTGCCCTTCCAGGCGTACAGCTTCGGCGTGATCATCCGGCACGGGCCGCCGTGTTCCTGCGGCAGTGGCTGGCCCTCCCACGTGTGCACGAGCAGCACGTCGTCTTCCACCGCGCGCTCGAGTGGCAGGTTGGTGGTGTACGGAATGCGCGTGCCCGGCATATGGTCGTAACCGGTGCACAGCACGTGGGTCACGTCGGTCGAGGGCACCGCGAGCTCGGCGATCGTCCGGAACCGCACCCCCTTCCAATGGTTGTCCATGCGGCTCCACGTCGTCACACAGTGGAAGTCGCTTTCGTCTTCGGCTTGCGGCAGGGCCAGGAACTGATCCCAGTTGACGGTGAATGGGTTGTCGCAGCGTCCGCCGACCTCGAGTTGCCAGTCGGCAAGCGCGATGGTGGGCGAATCGCCCAGGTCGAGCACCGGCCAGTTCGGCACGGGGCGCTGGCCGGTGGGCAGCTTGGGCATGCCGTGGCGGTTGACCGGACCGGTGCCTTCGGGCGCGCGGTCCGCGAACGACCCGGGCACGGCGGCACGCAGGGCGCGTTGTCTCTCTATGTACCGCAGGCGCTTGGCGACCAGGCTGTTGTCGGATTCTGGCACAGATGACTCCTTCTTCATTATCATCTGCCCATGCGCTTCGAGTTCATCGTCCGGTCCGGCAAGGAGGTCGGGCGGATCGTGTCGGTCCCCAACGGGCAGACCATCGCCCTGGGTCGCCTGAAGGGCTGCGACGTGATCGTGGACGACGAGGCGGCGTCGCGGCGCCACTGCACCATCACGGCGCGCGAAAACCTGTGCGTGGTGGCCGATCTGCAGTCGGCCAACGGGACCTTCGTCAACGAGCGCCGGATCGCCACCACCGAACTCGCGCAGGGCGACAAGCTTCGCATTGGCTCGACGGTCCTCGAACTGATCGACACCGACGCCCCGGGCGCGAACTCCCGCACCCACAGCACCACCTCGTTGAGCATCGTCGAGAGCCGCAGCCAGACGCTGGTGCAACGGGCCGTGGACCCGACCAAGCTCGAGTTCCTGTCGCAGGTCTCCCACCGAAAAGATGATGCCGGCCTGCTGGTGTCGGCGCAGAAATACCTGACGACGCTGCACAAGGTGTCGGACATCCTGTCGCGCGCGGTCGGCGTGGAAGCGTTGTTCGATTCCATCCTGTCGGCGATTCTCGAAGTGGGCGGCGGCGATCGCGCGGCGATCCTGATGCGGCCGGCCGACGGCAGCGGTGCCACCACCCAGGTTGACATGGTGGCGGTGCGGACCCGCGACGGCAGCGCCACCGGCGCGGTGACCCTGTCGCGCACCGTCGTCAACGACGTGCTCGAGAGGGGGATTTCGGCGTACACCGATGACGCCCTGGTCGACGAGCGGTACGGCGGCGGCGAGAGCATCGTGCGGCAGCGCATTCGCTCGGTGATGTGCGCGCCCATGCGCACGACCGACGCCATTCTCGGCGTGTTGTACGTGGACAGCCAGACCGCGCGCGAGTTCAGCGATGCCGAACTCGAACTGCTGGCCGCGGTGGGGAACCAGGCCGGCATCGCCCTGCACCGCGCCCGGCTGATGGCCGAAGTCGAGCGGTTGTTCCTGGACGTCATGAAGGCGATTGCCTCGATCATCGACGCCAAGGACGGCTACACGCACAAGCACTCGGAACGCGTCGCCGCTTTTGGCGTGCGCCTCGCGCACCAGCTGGGCTTCGATGCCGACAGCCGGGCGGTGGTTGAACTGTCAGGGTTGCTGCACGACGTGGGCAAGATCGGCGTGCCCGACGCGATCCTGAACAAGCCGGGCAAGCTCACGGATTCCGAGTTCACGGAGATGCGCCTGCACCCGCTGCACGGCGCGCGCATCCTGTCGAATATCCAGAGCCAGAAGGTGGTCAGCCTGCTGCCCGGGGTGAAGTATCACCACGAGCGCTGGGACGGGAAGGGGTACCCGGAAGGACTGGCAGGCGAGGAGATCCCGCTGCTTGGCCGGCTGCTTGGCGTGGCCGACTTCCTGGACGCGCTGACCTCGGACCGTTCCTATCGCAAGGGCCTCCCGCTCGAAGAGGCGCTGCAGATGGTGAAAGACCTGGAAGGGAAGGCGTTCGATCCGGTCGTGGTCAAGGCCGCGGTCGCACTGCACGAGAGGGGCGAGTTGGCGTTGCCCAGCACGCCCAATCCCGACGTGACGAAGGTCGAGGCCTGATTAGCCGGTCTTCCCAGCAAATAGACTGCGGGCCGTCAGCGCATCGGGACGCAAGCTCGACGACTTCGCCAGTCGCTTGACGATCGGCGGCAGGTCGGTGCGGATCTTCCACTCGTCGGCGCGTCCGCCCATCAGCAGGAAGGCGGCGGCCCATTCCTCCCACCACGGCGAGATGCGCAGCGAGATCGGTTCGACGATCAGCACCGACGTGCCGCGCGCGACGGCGGCTTTCAGTTCCAGTAACAGCTCTTCGCGTTCGGGTTGCTTCAGCTCGTTGACCACGAACGCGCCCACCACGAAGCTGGCGTTGGCCGGGATGCGCGTGCGGCCGGCAGAGCCGCGCCGCACCTCGGCGCTGAGGCCCAGCGCGCGATAAGTGAAGCGCGCCTCTTCGAGCGTCCACGGATGCGTGTCGATACCGAGGACGCGCGACTGCGGCGTGGTCATCGTCGCAATCGCCGCACCCGCTACGCCCGTGCCGCACCCGAGATCGATGACCAGGCCTGCGGCCTTGGGTTGTTCCAGCCGCTCGCAAATGGCGCGGATCAGTTCGAAGTGAATGGGACCGTAGTAGAGGGCGAAGGCGGCGCGCTTGCCGGCGCCATCGAGCGCGCGGTGATCGGCCAGCGCGCTTTCGCGGCGTTCGACGTACGCCGACGACAACGCCCGCAGCGCCCGGGTTACCTCGCTGAACGTCAGGTTCGCGAAATGGCGTTGTTCGAGGTCGGCGTAGAAGGTGTCGGGCGACACTAGAGTTGAAAGTTGACGAGTTGAAAGTTGGTAGTTGAAGTGGAAAGTTTCAGTTTCAGTTTCAGTTTCAGTGGCATCGAAACTGGCCACTGAAACTACCAACTTTCAACTTCTCAACTTCCAACTGACCAGTGGCAAGTTTGGGGTGAGTGACGGGATTCGAACCCGCGACGGCCGGATCCACAATCCGGGGCTCTACCCCTGAGCTACACTCACCATGGGGTCAGAAGTTACTGATTGTAGCACTGGTCCGCCGTAGCTTGAGCGAAGGTGGAAATTTCCCGCGATGATTCCGTTTCTCGGCCCCGCTGACCCGTTTCCGCCCGTAGAGCAGGCCCTCGACGAGCCCGATGGCTTGCTGGCCGCCGGCGCCGACCTCACCCCTGGCCGGCTGATCGACGCCTATCGCCACGGCATCTTCCCGTGGTTCAACGAAGGCGATCCCATCCTCTGGTGGTCTCCCAACCCGCGCATCGTCCTCGCGCCGCGCGACTTTCACGTGTCGCATTCGCTGAAGAAGCGGCTCAAGCAGCGCCGGTTCACGGTCACGATCGACACCGCCTTCGCAGCGGTCGTTGCCGAGTGCGCCGCGCCGCGGCCTGACGATGGAGGCACCTGGCTGACAGCGCCCATGAAGGCGGCGTACCTCGCGCTGCATGAGGAGGGCGCGGCCCATTCGCTCGAGGTGTGGATGGACGGTGCGCTCGCTGGCGGCATCTACGGCGTCGGTCTCGGCCGGATGTTTTTCGGCGAGTCGATGTTCTCGCGCCGCACCGACGCCTCGAAGATTGCCTTGTTCTACCTGGCCGCCCAGCTCGCGCGTTGGGACTTTCCGTGGATCGATTGCCAGCTCGAGACCGACCACCTCCTTACTCTTGGCGCCACGGCGGTGCCGCGTCGCCTGTTTGTCGCGAAGGTCGCCCGGCTCGTCCGCGAACCCGCGCCTAACTGGACGCTCGACGGGGATTTGGCCGGTGGCATCTGATGACGAGCTATGATGACTCATGCGCACCATTGTGGACCCCTGCGTAAACACCACTGGGCCGGCGCGGAGCAGGCGTTCGGCCTGTGGCGCGCGATCCCGGACGATGGCGTGACCTACCAGGAGCGGCTGCGCCGTGAATGGGAGGAGCGGAATCCCGGGTAGGCCGTGAAGGCCCTCTTCGACACCAACCTCCTGATCGATTACCTGAAGGGCGTCGAAGCCGCGCAAGTTGAGTTCGCGCGCTACCGCCAGCCGCTGATCAGCATCGTCACCTGGATGGAGATACTGGCCGGCGTCCGCAACGAAGAAGAGGGCGACGTCGTCGAGATGTTCCTGCGCGATTTCCGCATCGTCGAGGTGACCCGCGCCATTGCGAGGGAAGCGACCGACATTCGCAAAAACTCGCGCTTGCGCCTGCCCGACGCCCTGATCTGGGCCTCGGCCCGGCGCGAATCGGCCCTGCTGGTCACGCGCAATACGAAGGACTTCCCCAAAGACGAGCCGGGCATTCGCATTCCGTACTGATCGCAGCCGGGGCAGTCCCCGGTATGATCAGCTGGTGGCAGCCCCGAAGACCGCAGACGGCGTCCAGACCGAGTCGCGCGCCGACGAGAAGGTCGAGAACCCGCGTCTCTGGCGGGTCTTGCTGCACAACGACGACTTCACGACCCAGGAATTCGTGGTGTGGGTCCTCGAGACGGTTTTCAACATGCCATCCGCCGAGGCCTTCGCCGTCATGATGCATGTGCACCAGGCGGGGGTCGGCGTGGCCGGCCTGTTCACCCGCGACGTCGCTGAAACCAAGGTCAAGGCCACGCAACAACTGGCCGAGCAGCACGAGTTTCCGCTGCTGGTCACGCTCGAACCCGACCCCGAGGGAGGTCGCGCATGAGCCGCACACCCGTTCCGTTTGCCCCCGATACCCTCGAAAGCATTCGCCGCGCGTTTCGCGTCGCCGCCGAGCGTCGTCACGACCTGGTCAGCCTCGAGCACATGCTCCACGCGCTCGTGGAGGATCCGCAGGCGCGCGGCATCCTGACCGCGTGTCGCGTCGATCTGGACGCGCTGCGTAAGGACCTCGATGAAGTGCTTGAGCGCGCCTTCACGCCAGTCCCCGGCCGCAAGGCCGTGAAGCCCGAATCCACCCTCGGCTTCGACCGCGTCGTCGAACGCGCGGTGGTGCACGCGGCTTCGTCGAGCGCGCAACAGGTGGAGAGCGGTGCGTTGCTGGTGTTCCTGCTGCAGGAAGAAGACAGCCACGCGGCGTATTTCCTGCGCAAGCAGGGCCTCGATCGCCTCACGTTGCTGCGCGCGATCTCGCACGGCGGTGACAAGGAAGGCGGCAAAGACGGCGCTGTGGCGCCCGATGGCGGGGAAGCCAACGTCAAGGATCCGCTCGCGACGTTCGCGACCGATCTCGTGGCCAAGGCCGCCAAAGGCGCCATCGATCCGCTGATCGGCCGGGAACTCGAGCTCGAGCGGATGATCCAGGTGTTGTGCCGCCGCCGCAAGAACAACCCGCTGCTGGTAGGCGAGCCGGGCGTGGGCAAGACGGCGCTGGCCGAAGGCCTGGCGCTGCGCGTTCACCAGGACGACGTGCCCGAGCCGCTGAAGGGCGTGCGCGTGTTCTCGCTCGACATGGGATCGCTCGTCGCCGGCACGCGTTACCGCGGCGACTTCGAAGAGCGGGTCAAGCAGGTGCTCGATGCGCTCGCCAAGCACGAACACGCGATCCTGTTCATCGATGAGATCCACACCATGGTCGGCGCCGGTTCGGCGTCGGGCGGGACGATGGACGCCGGCAACCTGTTGAAGCCGGCGCTGGCGTCTGGCGCGCTGCGGTGCATTGGCTCGTCCACGTTCGCGGACGTGAAGCAATCGTTCGATAAGGACCGCGCGCTGTCGCGCCGGTTCCAGAAGATCGAAGTGCTGGAGCCGTCGGAGGCCGAGACCATCGCGATTCTGCAGGGCCTCAAGGATTCGTACGAGAAGCATCACGGCGTGACGTACTCGGACGCGGCGATTGAAGCGGCCGTCGCTCTGTCAGTGCGGCACCTGAAAGACCTCCACCTCCCGGACAAGGCAATTGATGTGCTCGATGAAGCGGGAGCCGCGCTGAAGCTTTCGCCCGCCGACTCCCGACTCCCGACTCCCGACTCCCGGCAGGTCACTGTTGCCGACATCGAGAAGGTCATTGCCAAGATGGCACGCGTGCCGGTGCAGGCCGTGTCGAGCGACGACAAGGTGGCGCTCAAGAACATCGAGAGCGAGCTGCGGGCGGTGATCTTCGGGCAGGACGCGGCGATCGACGAGGTCGCCTCGGCGATCAAGCTGTCGCGGTCGGGATTGCGCGCGGCCGACAAGCCGATGGGCAATTTCCTGTTTGCGGGTCCCACTGGCGTCGGCAAGACGGAACTGGCGCGGCAGCTGGCGCGCGTGCTCAAGGTGGAGTTCCTGCGCTTCGACATGTCGGAGTACATGGAGAAGCATGCGGTGTCGCGCCTGATCGGCGCGCCGCCGGGGTATGTCGGTTACGAGGAGGGCGGCCTGCTGATCGACGCCGTTCGCAAGGCGCCGCATGCGGTGCTGCTGCTCGACGAGATCGAGAAGGCGCACCCGGATCTGTTCGCCATCCTCCTTCAGGTGATGGATCACGCGACGCTCACCGACACGCACGGCCGTCACGCCGACTTCCGGCACGTCATCCTGATCATGACCACCAACGCCGGCGCGCGCGACCTGTCGGGGCGCCGCATGGGCTTCCGCGAAATGGGCGAGGGCTCGAAGGCGACCGGCGTGCTCGAGCGGGTGTTCGCCCCCGAGTTCCGCAACCGGCTCGATGCCACGGTGCACTTCCTGCCGCTCGGCACGCGTGAAATCGAGCTGGTCGTGGACAAGCACATCGACGAACTGCGGGCGCTCGTGGCGGGCCGCAAGATCGCGATCGAGCTGGAGCCGGCGGCGCGGGCGTGGCTGGCCGAGAAGGGCTTCGATCGCGCGTTCGGCGCCCGGCCGATGGCGCGGCTGGTCGAGAAGTCGATCAAGAAGCCGCTGTCGGAGTTGCTGCTCTTCGGCGACGTCAAGGATGGCGGCCGAATTACCGTGCGGCTCGGCCCCGACGGCCTTCTCGTTTCTGCACCGCCCGTATAATTCCAGGATGGAGATCGCTCGAGAGCGCTTCCTGGACGACACGCGCACCTATCACCTCACGGTCGGTATCCGCAGCCGCACCACGGCCGCTCACAGCCTGCTGTCGGCACTGACCGACGACGAACGCGCGCAGGTCAGCGCGGCGATCGTCCGCGCGCTGGATGAAGTGGAGCGGGTCGTCCGCCGCCATCTCCCCGCGGCACCCGTGGCACCCTAGGCCCGCCGTAGCGGCCTTCAGCCGCGAAGGCGGACACCCCAGGCACCCTAGGCACCTTAGGCACCCTAGGCACCCTAGGCACCTTAGGCACCCTATTTTTCTGGAGAACCCCCGGATGTTTCGAAAATCTTGCCTGCTTGTCTTGCTTGCCACCCTGATTGCGCTTGGCGGCGCGCCCAGCCTGCGCGCCGAACAGGCGGCCGGCGCCGCCGCGCGGCCCGCGGCCGCCGCGGCGCCCACCGATCCATTCGCCGGCCTGGTCTTCCGCAACATCGGTCCGGCCACCATGGGCGGGCGCGTCGATGACCTCGCCGTGCTCGAGTCGAACCCGGCGGTGTTCTATGTCGGCACCGCGACCGGCGGCTTGTGGAAGACCGTGAACAACGGCACCACCTGGGAGGTGTTGTTTGACGACCTTGATGATGCGGTGTCGATTGGCGACATTGCCATCAACCCGAACGATGCCAACACGGTGTGGGTCGGCACCGGCGAGAACAACAACCGGCAGAGTGGCTCGTGGGGCAACGGCGTCTACAAGTCAACCGACGGCGGCCGCACCTGGAAAAACGTCGGCCTGCCGAACTCGAAGCACATTGCCCGCATCATCGTGGACCCGGTCGATCACGACATTGTCTACGTCGCGGCGCTCGGCAGCCTGTGGGGCCCGGGCGGCGAGCGCGGTGTCTACAAGACCACCGACGGCGGCCTGACCTGGGCGCGCATTCTCCACGTCGATGACGATACCGGCGCCACCGAACTGGTGATGGACCCCTCGAACAACAAGGTGATCTACGCGGCCACCTACCAGCGGCGTCGCGCCACCTGGGGCTTCAACGGCGGCGGGCCCGGCAGCGCCATGTGGAAGTCGAGCGACGCGGGCCGCACCTGGACCAGGTTGACCGAGGGCGTGCCGGCCGGCCACCTGGGCCGCATCGGCATGGACGTGTATCGCTCCAACCCGAACATTCTCTACGCCATGATCCAGCACGAGACCGAGAGCGGCACCTATCGCTCGGACGATGCCGGCCTGTCGTGGCGCAAGATGTCGAACACCAATCCGCGCCCGATGTACTTCAGCCAGGTGCGGATCGATCCCAATAACGACCTGCGCGTCTACGTGCTCGGCGTGCAAATTCACATTTCGGACGATGGCGGCAAGACCTTCATCGAGAACGGCGCGCTGCACTCGGATCACCACGCGATGTGGATCAACCCGAAGAACTCGAACCACATCATCGACGGCACTGACGGCGGCATCGGCATCAGCTGGGACAAGGGCGCGACCTGGGAAGCGGTCTACAACATGGACCTGGGCCAGTTCTACCACGTCACCTACGACATGGAGACGCCCTACAACGTGTGCGGCGGCCTGCAGGACAACTACACCTGGTGCGGCCCGACCGCGGTGCGCAGCCGCACCGGCATTGCCAACGACCAGTGGTTCCAGATCCACGGCGGCGACGGCTTCGAGGCGCAGATCGATCCCACCAATTCGCGGATCATCTATGCCGAGTCGCAGGACGGCAACATCTCGCGCATCGACAAGATCAGCAACGAGCGCAAGTCGATCCGGCCGCTGCCGGCCCGCGGCGAGGCGCCGCTGCGCTGGAACTGGAACACGCCGATCCTGATGTCGCCGCACGATCCGGCGACGATCTACGTCGGCGCCAACCAGGTGTTCAAGTCCACCGACCGCGGCCAGAGCTGGACGGCGATCAGCCCCGACCTGACCGAGGCGACCGATCGCGAGGGCCTGACGCTGATGGGCGTCACCGCGAAAGACTTCACCATTGCCAAGCACGACGGCGTCCAGACCTACGGCAACATCGTGCAGCTGGTCGAGTCGCCCAGGCAGGCGGGCGTCCTCTATGCCGGTACGGACGATGGCCAGGTTCACATGACCAAGGACGGCAAGACCTGGACCAACATCACCGGCAGGTTCCCGGGAGTGCCGAAGAACTCGTACGTCTCGCGCCTCACGGCCTCGGCGCACGAAGTGAATGTCGTCTACGCCACGTTCGACAACCACCGGGCCAACGACATGGGCACTTACGTCTACGCCAGCGTTGACGGCGGCAACAACTTCCGGTCGATTGGCGAGGGCATTTCGAAGGGCCATGCGGTCACCGCGATGGCCGAGGATCCGAAGAATCCCAACGTGCTCTACACCGGCACCGAGTTCGGCATCTTCGTCAGCCCCGATCGGGGCGGCCGGTGGACGCGGCTCAAGTCGAACCTGCCGACCGTGCCGATCCACGAGATCATCTTTCACCCGCGCGACAACGACATGATTGTCGCCACGCACGGCCGCAGCATCTGGATCCTGGACGATGCCACGCCGCTGCAGCAGTACGCCGACGCGATCAAGAGCGACGCGTTCCTGTTCGACATGCGCGGCGCGATGCAGTTCAACCCCGCCAATGACCGCGGGTTCGTCAGCGACAAGCCGTTCTTCGGCAAGAACCCGGCCTACGGCGCGGCGATCAGCTACTACCTGTCGCAGCCGCAAACGAGCGTCGCGCTGCGGATTCGCGATGCCGCCGGAAACCAGGTCCGCGAGATCAGCGGCGATGACTTGCGCACCGCGCGAGCCGCCGGGATCAACCGCATCCAGTGGGACCTGCGGCACCAGCCGTTGGTTGGGGCGGGTGGGGCGGGTGGGGCTGGTGGGGCGGGTGGGGCGGGTGGGGGCGGCGGCAACAACGGCCCCAACGTGATGCCCGGCGAGTACCGGGTCACCCTGGTGGTCGATGGCAAGGACGTGGCGACCAAGCCGGTGCGGGTGAGCGGCGACAAGGACATGCCGATGACCGACGCCGAGCGCAAGACCTGGCACGACACGGCGCTCGGGCTGCACGACCTCCAGCGCGTTGCCAACGCCGCGGCCGAAGCGGTGACCACCCTGGGCGCGCAGGTGGCGGCGGCGGAAACGCTCGTCAAGACCGCCGCCAATGTGCCGGCCGCCGGCAAGGCGGCGCTGGCTGACGTCAACACCAAGCTGGCGGATTTGCGCCGGCGCCTCGGCGTGGGGCAGGCCCAGGGCGGCGGTGGCGGCGGCTTCGGCGGTCAGCAGGCCAATACGCGTGGCCAATTGGGTCAGACCAAGGGCCAGATCATGAACTCGACCTCGGTGCCGACTGTGCAACAGCTCCGCATTGCCGGCGAGTTGCGCGAGGACATGGTCAAGCTGGTCGATGACACCAACGCCCTGATGACGGCGGTTCCCGCGTTATACGACGCACTCGGGGCGAGTGGCGCGAAGCCGGCGGCGCTCAAGCCGGTCGGCCCGTTGCCTGCGAAGTAACGTCATGTTCTGAAGGCGGGCCGTGCGCGGCCCGCTTCGTTTCGACGCATACTTACTGTCACCTCCTTGGCATTCTTCAACCGACTCCGCGCCCGCAGTCCCGACGGCACCCTGGCGATTGCCGTGGTGGCCGCGCTGCTTGTCGCCGGCATCTGGTTCTTCACCCTCGAGCGCGGCCGCAGCGAGCAACGGGAGGCGGCCGCGGCTGAGTTCAGCAAGAACGCCAACCTCGCGCTCGCCCTCGACGTCCACACCAACCAGCTGCTGTCGGGCATCGACGAATTCCTGCTGCTGATGCAGGACCAGTATCAGGGGCCGGCCTCGCACGCGCCGATTCCGCTGGCACGGCTGGTGGCGCCCGCGCTTGCCGGCAAGCCGTCGGTGGCGTTCGTCGGCGTCACCAACGAACGCGGCGACATCGTCGATTCGCTGCAACCGTTCCAGCCGACCAACGTCGCCGATCGTGATTTCTTTCAGCGTCAACAGCGGGGCGAGGTCCCTGGGATGCTGATCTCCGAGCCGGCGCTGGGCCGGGTCAGCGGCGTCTGGGCGATCAGCCTGACCCGACGAATCGTCAAGACTGACGGCTCGTTTGGCGGCATTGTCGGCATCTCGATCGAGCCGCAATATCTCACCGAGTTGTTCGAGACCACCAACCTGGGCCCGAATGACATGATGTCGCTGGTGTTGACCAATGGTGTCACGCTGGCCAGGCGCCGGGGCACGCTGCTGGAGTTCGGCGAGAACATCGCGGGGTCGCGGCTGATGGCCGAGTACACGCAGCAGCCGATCGGCGGCTTCACCGGTCCCGGCGGCGTCGACGGCCAGGTCCGGATGTTCAGCTACCGCGGCATGACGGACTATCCCGTGGTCGCGACCGTCGGCACACTCGAAGCCGACGTCCTGGCCCCGGTGCGGCGGCGCGCGCAGCGCAGCGCGCTCGCCGCCGGCGCAGCGACGCTGTTTGTCGTGTTCGTGAGCGTGGCCAGCTTCGTGATGCTGGATCGCCAGCAGCGGGCCAACCGGCGCCTCCACGAGCAGGCATCGTTGCTCGACAAGGCCCAGGACGCGATCATCGTCACCGATCTCGACCGCCGGATCACGTACTGGAACAAGAGCGCCGAGCGTCTCTACGGCTGGACCGCGGCCGAGGCGGTGGGCCGCGTCGTGACGGAGTTGTTCCACGACGGCGCCGGTGCTGATGAGGCCGGTCGGGCCTACAACACGGTGCTCAGGCGCGGCGAATGGACCGGGGAACTGCGGCCGGTCAACAAGCTGGGCCGGCCGGTGATCGTCGAAAGCCGCTTCACGCTGGTGCGCGACGCCCAGGGCGATCCGCAGAGCATCCTGTCGATCAACACCGACGTCTCGGAGCGCCGCCAGTTGGAGCAGCAGTTCTACCGGGCGCAGCGGCTCGAGAGCATCGGCACCCTGGCCGGGGGCATCGCGCACGATCTCAACAACGTGCTGGCGCCGATCATGATGGCGATCGAGTTGCTGAAGGAAAGCGTGACCGCTCCCGCCGACCGCGAGGTGCTGGCCATGATGGACGCCAGCACCAGCCGCGGCGCCGAGATGGTGCGGCAGGTGTTGGCCTACGCGCGCGGCGTCGAGGGCCGCCGGGTGGAGATCGACCCAGGCACACTGGTCGCCGACGTGGCGCGGATCGCGCGCGACACCCTGCCCAAGACCATCGACCTCCAGACGCGCGTCGAGTCCGGCCTGCCCCCGCTCGTCGGCGACCCGACGCAGTGCCACCAGGTGCTGGTCAACCTGTGCGTGAACGCGCGTGACGCCATGCCCGCGGGCGGGCAGCTGACCATGAGCGCCGCGTTGGTGCGCCTTGACGACTCGAGCGGCGTCAACCTGCCGCCCGGCACCTACGTGAAGCTCGAGGTGCGGGACACCGGTACCGGCATTGCCGCCGACATCGCCGACAAGATTTTCGATCCGTTCTTTACGACCAAGGAGCCCGGCCAAGGGACCGGGCTGGGCCTGTCGACCTCGCTGGCCATCGTGAAGAGCCATGGCGGCGACATCCAGGTCGCCAGCCACGGCGGTCGCGGGGCCGTGTTTGAGGTCTACCTGCCGGCCGGGGCCGGCGCCGGGGCGAATCCCGGGCCAGTGGCCGTCGACGTCACGACCGGGCCGGAGGGCGGTGGCCAGACCGTGCTGGTGGTCGACGACGAGGCGGGCATTCGCATGATCGCCCAGCGCACGCTCGAGCGCGGCGGGTATCGCGTGCTGCTGGCGGCCGACGGGGCCGAGGCGGTGGCCGTCTTCGGCGTCCACCACCAGACGCTGGCCGCGGTACTGCTGGACATGACCATGCCCGTGCTGGCCGGCGTCCCGGCCATCCAGGCGATGGCGCGGATCAATCCGCGCGTGCCGATCGTGGCCATGAGCGGCATCATCGCCAACGAAGAGGCGGCGCGCGCGGCCAGCGAACAGGTCAAGGTGTTCCTGCCCAAGCCGTTTACCACCAAGACCTTGCTCGCCGCCCTGAATCACGTCCTTGCGTAGGCGCATGGGTGGGACGGGCGCCCGTTGCAGTGAGGTGGCGTCCGGCTTTAGCCGGACCCCCTGCGGCATGGGTACGCTACCGTGGAGCCACCCATGCCGCACCTCTTTGAACCCCTCACCATCCGCAGCCAGACCTTCACCAACCGCGTGTTCGTGTCGCCGATGTGTGAGTACTCGAGCGACGATGGCTTCGCGAACGACTGGCACCTGGTGCATCTGGGCAGCCGCGCCGTCGGCGGCGCCGGCCTCGTGCTGACCGAGGCCACGGCGGTCACGCCCGAGGGCCGGATCAGCCCGCAGGACCTGGGCATCTGGAAGGACGATCACGTCGACTTCCTGTCGCGCATCGTGCGCTTCATTCATGGGCAGGGCAGCGTCGCCGGGATGCAGCTGGCGCATGCCGGCCGCAAGGCCAGCACCTATCGGCCCTGGAGCGGAACCGGGGCGATCGCGGTGGCCGACGGTGGCTGGTCCGAGGTGCTCGCGCCAAGCGCGGTGCCGTTTGCCGACAACTATGTGGTGCCGCAGGCGTTGACCGTGGAGGGCATTGCGCGCGTAACGACGGCGTTCGTCGACGCCGCGCGGCGCGCGCTGGCCGCGGGCGTGCGCGTCATCGAGATCCACGCCGCGCATGGCTACCTGCTGCACGAGTTCCTGTCGCCGCTCAGCAACCAGCGCGACGACCGCTACGGCGGGTCGTTCGACAACCGCACGCGGTTCGTGCGCGAAGTGGTCACCGCCGTACGCGGCGTGTGGCCCGAGAACCTGCCGCTGTTCGTTCGCATCTCGGCGACCGATTGGCTCGAGGGCGGCTGGGACCTCGAGCAGTCGGTGGCACTGGCGCGCCAGTTGAAGGCGCTCGGCGTGGACTTCATCGATTGCTCGTCAGGCGGCAACGCCGCGCGGGCGCAAATTCCGGTGGGACCCGGCTACCAGGCGCCGTTCGCCGAGCGCATTCGCCGCGATGCCGGGATTCCGACCGGCGCGGTGGGGCTCATCACCGAGCCGTCGCAAGCGGAGCAGATCGTGTCGAGCGGCCAGGCCGACGCCGTGTTACTGGCCCGCGAGTTGTTGCGTGACCCGTACTTCCCGCTGCGCGCGGCACAAGCGTTGGGGCAGGAGATCGCGTGGCCGGCCCAGTACCTGCGCGCCGGGCCCCAGGGTGCGATCGCGCGTTCGTCACTATAAGCGCGCGTCTGGTGCTACCATGCGTCTCGCGGAGGACAGGTCAATGGCGCTTTCACGACGTGAGTTCGTTCGGCGGTTCGGTGCGGGTGGGGCGGCAGTCGCCTCGGCGGGGCACATCATCGGCTACGGCCGAGAAGAGTTGCTGGCCTTTGTCGGCGAGGCCCAGGGGCGCCAGCCGATGCCGGCCGGCATGATCAAGCTCAGTAGCAACGAAAACCTGAGGGGCCCGAGCCCGAAGGTGATCGAGGCGCTGCGGCAGCATCCGTCGAAGGATCTCGGGCTCGGCTATCCGCCGCCCACCCTCCAGGCCTTCGTCGAGACGGTCGCCACCTTCTCGGGCGCGAAGCCCGAGAACGTCATCATCTCCACCGGGTCCGGTGAGATCCTGACCGCGGCGGTCATGGCCTACTGCACGAAGGACCGCGCGTTCGTTACCGCGGACCCGTCGTACTCCCAGCCCGCCGGCACGGCCCGCCAGATCAACGCGCCGGTGAAGTTGACCCCGGTTGACGCGCGCCTCCGTCTCGATCTCGAGGCGCTGATCCGCGGCGCCGTCGGCTCCGGCCTCGTGTTCCTGTGCAATCCCAACAACCCGACGTCGAGCGTGCATACGATGGCCGACATCGAGCAGGCCGTCCGCATCATCAAGCAGCGTTCGCCCGAGACGGCGGTCCTGATCGACGAGGCCTACCTCGAGTACGCCACGTTGCCCGGTTCTGGCTCGATGGTGAAACTGGCGCTCGAACTGCCGGGCGTGTTCATCTCGCGCACGTTCTCGAAGGCGTACGGCATGGCCGGGCTGCGCCTGGGCTACGCGGTGGGCCAGGCCGAGACGATGGAGAAGGTCGGACGTGCCTGGGGCCTGGGCAGTATCAACGAACTGCAGGCGGTCGCCGGCATCGCCGCCTTGAACGACACCGCCCACATGGCGTGGGAGAAGGGCGAGAACACGCGCGTGCGCGACTGGACCCAGGCGCAGTTCAAGGCCATGGGCTTCGACTCGCCCGATTCGCAGACCAACTTTATCTTCGTCAACATCCGCAAGCCCGCGGTGCAGTTCCGCGATGCCTGCCGCGCCCAGGGCGTGGCGGTCGGCCGCGACTTCCCGCCGATGGAGAAGACCTACGCCCGCATCTCGCTCGGCACCATGGACGACATGGAGCGCGCGATGGTGGTGTTCAAGAAGGTGCTCGGCGCCTGAGTCACGGCAGGATGCCAGTCGATCACCGGAGTCCTGCTGACGACCTCGACCTCGGCGCGTCGGAGAGGCGGTCCGCGACCGCCCCTCCCGCCGCGTTCTCTATTTGAAACTCAAGTTCGGCACGTACCGATAGACTCGCCGTTCCTGCCGCTGGAGCATTCCGGCGGTCTTCGCTGCCATCTTGTTTGCTGCCTCCGCGCCGATCGCCTGCGTCGGCAGATTCGGGCCGTCGAGATCGGCCATCTTGTCCAGATATCTAGCGGTGACAAACTCGTTGGCATCGCCGCCGTGAAGCGTACGGCTCATGACGAATCCGGTCGGCTTGGCCTTCCGAATCACCGGGATCAGGTCGTTTCTCAGATACGCGTCGTAGTCCGCGGCGCGCCCCGGCACCGAGTATGCGAAGTTGAGGACCATGAACTTCGGCTCGTACGTCGGAGGCGGAACGATGCTCTCCGGCATGATGGTGATCGCCAGTGTCTGCACGCTGGCGATCATCTTGCGGACCTTCTCGTTGTAGATGCGAGCCCCTTCTTCCCCAAGCGCTCGAATCATTGGCCCCTGCGGATTGTCGTACTGGGCAAACTTGTCGAGCGGTTGCGAGAAGAAGTATTGAAAGCCTTCTCCAAAAGTGGCCGTCGTCCACGCTTCGCGCGCCGGCGCCTTGATCTTCTTCAGCGCCGGGATGGTCTCCTTCTGTTGGAGGGCCAGCCAGTCGGTGAGCGCTTCAGGTTTGACGTTGACGATCTGGACGGAGAGCCGTGCAGGTGCGGCCGGGGACTGCGCCGAGGTGAACGAAGATGCGATGGTGAACGCCGACGCGACGAACACGACGAGCGTGCCGAATGAGTGTCGAGCCATCGGGTTATCTCCAGTTGTGGACGGAAAGGCGGATGCTACTCCAGAGCTGGCTCAGAGGCAAGTGAGCCGGCCAGCGGACAGGATCCGCGGCTGACGGGAGACGCCGCCAGGATCTGGGCTTCGCGCTTGAAGCGCGCCGTGCGCTCGGGATCGCTGACGACTCTTTCGGTTGACGTCGTGCTCGACGGCGGATCGGCGTAGCCCAGCCGCGATCGCACCTGCCAGTGCCAGTCGGTGAAGGGGCAGTATCCCCAGCCATACCAGATCCCCAACCCGAACCAGGAGAGCGCGGTGAGCGTCAAGGTCAGGAGCTGCCAACGCCGCGTCCGCCGCCAGGCCCAGCCGAGGCAATTGAAGGCGATCCACGAGGTGTGGAGCACGAACAGGCCGAGATTCAGTATCTTCAAGAGGTGGATGTCCGCCCCCCGGGGACCTGGTAATGAACCGCCCGATGATCGTTGCGCTCGGGTCGGTGGCCGTGATCGCTGGTGTCCTCGCGCTCATGTGGACGATGCAGCGCCGCTTGATGTATTTCCCAACGCGCTCGGTGCCGGCGCCCGGTGCAGTCGGCCTCGCCAACGTTGAGCCGGTGACGTTCGAGACGACCGACGGGCTCAGGCTCCGGGGCTGGTTCCTCGCGGCCTCCGGACCCCCACCGCGCGTCACCGTCCTGGTCTTCCCCGGTAACGGCGGCAACCGGGCTCACCGGGCGCCCCTGGCGGCGGCACTTCATCGGCACGGCGTGCATGTCCTGCTGGTCGATTATCGGGGCTACGGCGGCAACCCCGGCGCGCCGACCGAGAACGGGCTGGCCGCAGACAGCCGCGCCGCCCGCGCGTACCTGGCCGGGCGCACCGACGTCGATCGGTCGCGGATCGTGTACTTCGGCGAGTCGCTGGGGACGGCGGTGGCCATCGACCTCGCCGTCGAGCACCCACCTGCAGCGCTGATCCTGCGATCGCCGTTCACATCCATGGTCGACGTGGGACAGCATCACTATCCGATTCTGCCGGTACGTGTCCTGCTCCGGGACCGATTCGCGGCCATCGATCGCATCCCGCGGATCCATGTCCCCCTGCTGGTCATCGCCGGTGGACTGGATGGGATCGTGCCGATCGAGAACAGCCGGCGCCTCTACGATGCCGCGGCGGGTCCCAAGGCGCTGCTCGTGATCCCCGACGCCGATCATAATGACTACGAGTTGCTCGCGGGCGACGAAATGGTCCGGGCCATCGTCCAGTTTCTCCGGTTTCTGATGTAAGGCCCGCACCTGTTAAAATTGGCACGCCGCGCCGACCGGGCTCGGGCTTTAAGCCGCTCCTTCGCTCCTGTTCGGGCGAAGGCTGGTCAAGAGATGAGGTCAAACGTGAGAACTGTCGCTGTCGTCTTCTTTGTCACCGTGATATCGGGCTCGCTGGCCGCACAGGCACCCACGCCACCACCGACGGATCGCAGCAAGGCGACCCACTTCACGGCGGCCGACCTGCAAGCGGCGATCGCCAAGCTGCCGGCCGAGCGGCCGGCGTCGTCCGTGCGGGTGTTTTCGCTGGCGCCGTACAACGTGGCCGTGGAGCGGCGCCTGCCGCAGCTGCAGGGCGCGTCGTTGCACGAGGCGCAGGCGGAACTGTTCTACGTGATCGAAGGCTCGGCGACGATGCTCACCGGCGGGACGCTGATTGCGCCGACCCGCAACGGCAGCAACCTGCAGGGCACGGGCATCGAGGGCGGGACGCGCAACGTCTTCAACAAGGGCGACTTCATCATGGTGCCCTCCGGTGTGCCGCACCAGTTCGTGGACATCACGTCGCCGGTGCAAGTGATGTCGATGTACCTGCCTAATCCTCACTAACCGGCCGCACAAAGAAAAGCGGCCGGGGTCACGAGACCCCGGCCGCGAATTGTCTGTGCGAGCTGACCGGTGGAACTTAGAACCGGCCGACGATCGTCAACTGGAATGCCCGCGCCGGCTGCTGATTGGCCATCAGCAGGAAGTTCGAGCTCCAGCTCTGGTACGCACTGTTGTAGTTGTACTGGGTGTAGTTGCCACCGTTGAACAGGTTGTAGATGTTCGCCGCGACCTCGACCTGGTAACGATCGTACTTCACGACCTTGCCGAGCTTCAAGCCGGCGGTCGTGATCGTCGGTGACTGCACCTGGCCCTCACCGCGGTTGCTGAAGACGTAGCGGTTGCGGGTCCGCAGCGGGTTTGGCGCCGTGGATCCGTTGGCGAGCGTGAAGGTCGCCGGTCCGTACTTGACGACGTCGGGATCGGTCGCCGACAGCTGATACAACGGCGATCCCGACCACGGGCCCGCCTGCACCGTGACGTTGCCGGCCACGTTGATGCCCCAGGGCGCCTGCCAGACCCCGCCGAAGTTGACGCGGTACTTCATCCACGTCGGGCCGTAGCTCAGGGCGTTGCCCGTATCGGGCAGCGAGTTGCCGTCGTTGTTGCCGCGCGGCATGTAGAGGTTGGCGTTGTTGGCGAAGTGGTCCGGCTGCACGAACCGGGCCGGGTCGGTCGGGTTCCAGGTGCCGTCCATTTTGTGCCACTGCCGGTTGAGGCCGGCAATGAACTGGAACCCGTGCGACATGTTCTTGGTCATGGTCACTTCAAGTGCCTGGTACTTGAGCTGGCTCCACGTGTTGTTCGTCTGCTGCAAGACGATCCCCTGGTTCGGATCGACCAGGCCGAAACCCTGAAAGGGCTGGCCCGGCGCACTGGGATACTTGCCGTTGATGTCGGTGGTCGCCCACATGTGCTTGTAGGCGCGGTTGATGTAGCCGACATCCAGGCCAACCTGCCAGCCGAACTGCCGCCGGAAGCCGACGATGAACTCGTCGAGGTACGGCTGATGCAGGCCGGGCGCGATCTGCTGTGCGGCCAGGGCCCTCGTCGACGCCGGCGCGAGCACGGTGGTCTCGAACACGCCGTCGAGGTTGTTGTCGTACTCCCGGCGGAACGACACCGTGTCGTCGGCGCCGAAAGTCGTGACGCCGTCGCGACCCATCACCTGCTCGCCCAGGCGGGCGTAACTGGCGCGCAGGACGTTCTTGGCATCGTCGGTCAGGAGGTAGGTGGCGCCCAGTCGAGGCTGCACGGTCCAGGATTTCTGCCGCGTGATGCCCTTCACCTCGTCCACGCGCTTGACGAAATCGAACCGTACCCCGAGGTTCGCCGTCAGCCGGGCGGTGGGCTTCCAACTGTCTTGCGCGTAGAACGCGTAGTTGCTGTCGCGGGCCTGCCGGGTCTGCAGGCTGATGGGGTCGGCGTAGTCACGGCGGAACGGCAGGGTGCCCTTCGACGGATCGTTCATGTCCACCACCGTCCGGTACTCTCGGAAGAACCCGCCGTTGGTGTACTCGGTCCGCTGATCGTAGATGTTCTGCGGTTCGATGAAGAACCCGGTCGCGAACTCGTGGGAGCCTGCCCAGCCATCCTGGTAATAGGTCACGTCGCCGCGAAACAGGTACAACGAGGCTGGCACGAAAGTCCGGGTCTGGTTGTTGCCGCCCTCGAGGATGAGCGCGTTGCCCGTGATCAGGCCGCTCGAGAGCCGTGTCCCGTCGTAGATGGCGATGTTCGGTCCCTGGGCGTCGAACCCGAACGCCTTGTAGGTGTCGTTGTCGTTGCCGCTCTTGTTGTTGTAGCCGGCTGAAAACGTCGTCGTCAGTCGCTGGCCCCACGTCGACGTGAGCTTTCCGCTGTAGACGTTGCCGCCGTTCGAATACACGTTGATCGGGTCGAAGAAGTACGCCCAGTTGCTCTGGCCGTGGGTGCGGTCGCGCTGGAAGAACCCCGACAGCTCGTGGCTGGCGCCGACGCGCGTGGTGATCTTGACGTAAGGCTGGTAGCCCTTGATCTGCTGCGGGAACAACGTGGCGTTGGGATAGAACTTCTTGATGTCGTCCACGTTCTTCGAGTTCCGGCTGATCTGGGTCTCGACGGCCGACTTACGGAATGAGCCGAAGAACCAGGCCCGGTCCTTGACGATCGGTCCGCCGAACGAACCATCGAATTGCCCGATGTCGGCCTGCACCGGCGTGCCGCCCGTCGACACGCACTTCTTGTCGGGGCAGGTCGAGTGGGTGGCGAGCGGCCCGGTCAGGGCGAATTCCGTCCGGTGAGAGGTGTTGTCGCCGCTCCAGTTGAGCGGCTGGTAGGCGTAGCCGGCGGTGCCTTTGAAGGTGTTGCCGCCGCTCTTGGTGATCACGTTGATCGCCAGCCCCGTGCCCATCGGCGTGCCGGCGTCGGCCCCGCCCGTCTTGACCTGGGTGTCTTGAATCATGTCCGACCCCATCTGCACGTAGGTGAGCTGGAAGTCGTTGTAGTTGCCCGCCTGCATGCCCTCGAGCTGCACGACGTGGGCGAAGTGTTCGGTGGCGTGGCCGAAGTAGACCGATCGCCCACTGCCGTCGTCGAAGGGCCGGGAGTGGACGCCGGGCGTCTGTTCCAGGAAGTCGGTCCAGTTACGACGGGCGGCCAGCGGCATGGCCTTCTGGAACTCGCCGTCGATGTTCAGGACGTTGCCCGGCTTGCTGACCTCCAGCATGGGCGAGTCGCCCGAGACGGTGATGGTCTCGGACAGCGTGCCGAGTGCCATCGTGATGTCGACCTGGAAGTTCACGGCCGCGCGCAGCAGAATGCCCTCGCGCATGTAGGTCGAGAAGCCGGCCAGTTCTGCGGCGATCTTGTACGGGCCCGGTGGCAGGTTAATGAGGCGGTAGTAGCCGGTGCCGTCGGTGACGGCGGTGGCCGGCTGGATCATGTCCGGGCTGGTCGCAGTCACCGTGACACCCGGCAGGGCCCCGCCCTGGTCGTCCTTGACGAAGCCGCGCAGGCTGCCGCCAGTGGTCTGCGCCGTCGCCGTCAGGACGCTTGCGAGCGTCACGACGAGCGACAGCATCCCGAATCGTGCAAGTCTCTTCATGGCGTGTTCCTCCGTGGGGTACGCAAGCGCCGAGACCTTGTGGGGGCCGCGGCGCAATCCAACGCCGACGATTCCGACCGACTTCCGAGAATTCTCGCTGAGTGGTGTTGCTGAGGCGGATTCTACTCCATTCCGAACGCGCGATTACTTCGGAAGGGCCTTGAGCAGGTCCGCGGCGCGGGGCTCGGCCGGATCGAGGCGAAGCGCTTCCGCCGCCTGCTTTCGGGCGTCGGCAAACCTGCCGAGTTCGGCATACAGCACGGCCAGGTTGAGGTGGGCGCTGGCCTGCGCCGGGTCGAGACGGAGGGCGCGTTCGAGATGCGGGAGGGCCGTGCGCGGATCCCCCTGCAGGAAGATCGCCAGGCCCAGTTTCTCGTGTGCCTCGGCCCGATCGGGCGCCCGCTCGACCGCGAGACGCAGCCACGGGGTCGCCTCGGCAATCGCGCCGCGCTCGAGGGCCAGCGTCCCGAAATCAAGCGAGACCTCCGCGGCATTTCCCACCACCGAGTCCGGCATGTCCGAAAACCGGCGGACGGCGTCATCTGGCCGGCCGGCCAGACCCAGGGCGCGCACGAGCAATGGCCCGGCGACACCGCTGTCGTAGCCGCTGTCGTAGGTGGCCTCCAGATGGGCAATGGCCGCCGCCGCCCGGCCGGCACCCACCAGGGCTTCCCCCAGGGCGAGCCGGATCGCCGGCCGCGGGCCATCGATCGCCATCGCTTGAGCCAGGAGGTCGGCCGCCTCGTCGTGACGGCGCGCGTCGAGCAGTGCTTGCCCGACGCGGAATCGCAGCACGCCCGGGTGACTGTGCTGGTTCGCGACCTGTTCGACGTAGCGGCGGGCCTCGTCGAACGATCCCTGCTCGACGAGCCAGACGGCCTTGCGCGTCTGCTCGCCGCCGAGGCCAGAGTCGAGACCGAGATTGGCGAACGTGACCAGCGCGACCACCGCCACCGCAGCCGCCGGCATCCGGAGCGCGACGAACTGGCGGGCGCGCGCCAGGTCGAAGAACCGGACCAGTGCGGCGCCCGCCGTGGCACACAGGGGCACGAGCAGGGGCATCCGGTAGCGGTCCGAGACGAAGAACAGCACCACCGCGGCCCCGTACACCGGGACGAACATGGCCCACACCCAGTAGCCGCGGCGGTTCGCGCCGAGCGCCGGCCAGCAGAGCCCGATCAGGCCGAACGGCAGAATCAGCCACGGACCGACGGCCAGCACGCGCAGAAACGAGGCTGGCTCACGCGCGTAAAACGCATAGCTGTAGTTCAGGGGAACGTCCACGCGGTTCAGCAGGATCCCGATCTTGCGGATCCACAGCCGGAGTGCGTCGGCGGGATGGGCCGTCACCCAGTCAACGGCTCGCCTGGTGAAGTAGTTCGACACCTCGGCGGGCGTGAGTGTCCGACCCGCGGCCGACTCGGCCACGCGGGTGGCGTCGCTGGCCTGTCCAAAGATCGATGGCGTGATGTCCGGCACGGGGGTGTAGGTGCCGTCGGCGCGATCGTGGTTGCCGATGTAGAGATTGAGCCCGCCATGCGACGCAATCACGACCGCCTGCCCCGACACGGCATAGTTGCGCACCGCGTTGGCGGCGAGGACGGCCAGCAGGGAAGCCAACAGGATCGCCGCGCGGGCGACCCGCGTCCCGCGACTTGCGTGATCGGCGGCGGTCTGCCGCCACTGGACCACGAAGACCGCGGCGGCCGCGGCGCCCGCGAAGACCAACGCATTGGGCCGGTTCAGTGCGAGCAATCCCAAAGAGGCGCCGGCGGCCCCGAACGCCCATGGGCCGCCGCCCGCCATCGTCCGCGTCAGCGAGTACAGCGCGCACGAGACAAGGAAAGGGTCCAGGGCAGACTGCAGGATCAGCACTTCGCTGAATGTGAAGAAGCCGGTCAGGATCGCCAGCGCCGCGGCCGCCAGCGCCGCCCGCCGGCCAAACCAGTGGCACGCGGTGGCGAACAACACGCCGACGGCCAGGGCTCCCAGGCCGACCTGGACCAGCTGCGCCGCCAACAAGGTGCCTCCGGCCGCGTACACGACCGCGAGGAAGTACACGTAGAGTGGTGACACGATGAACGCCCCGGTGGACGCCAACACGCCTTCGGTCGCGATGCGCTCGCTGAGGGCCACGTAGTAGGCGGTGTCGAGTTCTCCGTGCGGCGCCAACAGCGGGTGATCCCACAGCTGGAAGAGCACCACCAGCTTGACCACCAAGGCCGCCGTCACGATCAGCCCGGCCCGGCGCCAGGGCACGGCCGTCGTCGCGCGAGCCGTATCGCTCATATCAGGTCAGACCAATTGCACGAGTTGCTTGTCACAACTTGACGAGCTGCTTGCCGAAGTTCCTGCCCTTCAGCAGCCCGAGGAAGGCCTCGGGCGCTGATTCAATGCCGTGCGCGATCGACTCGCGGTACTTCAGCGTACCGGCCGCGACCATGCCGCCCAGTTCGGTGAGGGCCTCCGGCCAGCTCTCCATGTGCTCGCTGACAATGAAGCCTTCGATCCGCAGGCGCGATCGCAGAATCAGCGCCGGATGGGTCATCGGAATCGGCTCGCCGTTGTAGCCGCTGATCATCCCGCACACCGCGATGCGGCCAAAGTCGTTCATGCGCGCGAGCACGGCATCAAGAATAGGACCGCCGACGTTCTCGAAATGCCCAGCCACGCCATCGGGCGTGGCCTCGGCCAGGGCCTTGTAGAGCGACTTCGGATCGCCATGTGCCTTGTAGTCGATGCAGGCGTCGAAGCCGAGGTCGTCGATCACGTAACGGCACTTGTCGGTGCCGCCGGCGAAGCCGACCGCGCGACAGCCACGCGCCTTGGCCAACTGGCCCACGACGCTTCCCACCGCGCCGCTGGCCGCGCTCACGGTGATCGTGTCGCCCGCCTTCGGCTGGCAAATCTTCGTCAGCCCGTGCCACGCCGTCACGCCGGGCATGCCGACGGCGCCGAGGTATGCCGACAGCGGAACGTGGCTGGCGTCCACTTTACGCAGGGCCCCGCGCGCCGAGCCGGAGACGATGCTGAACTGCTGCCAGCCGCCCATGCCCACCACCAGGTCGCCCGCGGCGAAGCCTGGATGCTGCGACTCGACGACTTCGCCGGCGGTGCCACCAATCATCACGGTGTCCAGCGCCTGCGGCGGCGCGTAGCTGCGGGCATCGTCCATGCGGCCGCGCATGTACGGGTCGAGCGACAGGAAGTGGTGGCGGACCAGCACCTGGCCGTCGCCGAGCGGCGGCAGCGGCGCCTCGACGAGGCGGAAATTGGCGGCCGTGGCTTCGCCCTTGGGTCGCGAGACCAGGTGGATCTGCTTATTCAGGGTGGTGGTGGTCACAGAAGCGGATTCTAGCCGCT
Organism: Acidobacteriota bacterium; assembly: GCA_030697165.1. Taxonomy (NCBI): domain Bacteria; kingdom Pseudomonadati; phylum Acidobacteriota; species Acidobacteriota bacterium. Next base: position 57,805 of record JAUYQQ010000015.1, on the reverse strand, counting down.
GTCACCTGCTAAAATTGCCACGACGCGCCCGTAGCTCAGTTGGATAGAGCACCGACCTTCTAAGTCGGGGGTCCCAGGTTCGATCCCTGGCGGGCGCGCCATTCGACTCGCGACCGAGTCGCTTTCAGCGAATCGGTCGCTCGCTCATGGCGAGCCATTCGCTGATGGCAGCCGGCAGACCAATCCTCCGCTTCGCTCGGAGCGAGCAGGTCGGGGCCCTTCCCTGTCCGTCTTTGACGTGTATCCGTCTGTGACGTATATTCCCGACGGGTGCTGAGGTGGACGTGTCTTGAAGCGGATCACGGAGGAGACCTATGGCGGCGCCTAAGCGGAAGATAGGCCGGGAGATCCTGGAAGGGCTCCGCGAATTGAAGCGGGGCGCGCGCGGACGTGTGACCACCGTGCCGTCCGTGGCGATCATCAGAGAAGGAACCGGGCTTTCGCAGCCAAGGTTCGCCGAATTGTTGGGCGTCTCGGTCCGCACGCTTCAGGAATGGGAACAGGGCCGCCGGGCGCCGTCGGGCGCCGCCCGGACGCTGCTGCTTATTGCCGCGAAGGACCCGCGCGCGCTAATCGACGTCGCGTGAGACGCCCGCGCTGCCGCCGCCCTCTGCTTCAAGTGCTACCGCAGTGAGGTCAACCGCGCGCGAGCGCGCCGTTGAGGCGGCCGGGACACGCAGAGGCGCTCGCAGACGCGGGCGAGGGTCTCGATGGGACCGGGTATCGAGCTGGAACGGGTCGTCATCAGTTCAGCCCAAACTTCGGTGTGGCACTTCCCGGGTCACATCCGGCGCGGCATGGTAGCAGCGGGCAAGGAGCAGGCGCCGACTGCTCACGCCACGCAGGTAAACGTGCCTTCGACTGCCTCGGCCCCGGGATTGGCCTTCCACCGTGAACCGCCGGACGGCCAGGACGCCGTTTCACGGAAACCATCCGCGGCGTGGGGCAGGGCCCCGAGCGCCGCAACGAGGGCGTCGGCTTGGTCAAAAAGCGGATCGCGCGGCCGCTTAATACCTTTCACCCCGTGCTGCAGGTAACTCAGGACGGCTTGCACCGCTGGCATGTCAGCCTTTGGGCTGAGCACGCGGGCCACATCCGCGTCCCGATTGTTCGCGCGAAGGACCGAGATGGTCGCGGTCGGAAAGCACTCGCGCAGCACTATCCCGCTCGAATCAAAGCGAGTAGACGTCCCGTCCTTGAGAGCTGCTAGCCAATCGTCCCGGCCGAACTGGCCACGATGTATGCAGGCGGCGAACCCGATCATGCCGTAGACGAGCCAGCCCCAGTCGCCGCCGTGTTCAATGCCGCAAGCCACCGAAGGGGTGGATTGGAAGGACACGCCGGTGAGGCTCTGTTTCTCACACAGCCGTCCGTGCCCAAGGCAGTTGCGCGAGAAGGCTGACGGCGATCCACATAGATCCCAACAGGTCCGTGCTGATCCAGCTCACCCCATAGGGTGGCTGCCGTGGCAGATGCCGAGTCATGCGTTGCAGAAGCCAGTCCGGCGAGGTCTGCATCACGAACCAAGATTCGGAGCGACTCTGTTGTCGGAAGTGGTGTGGAGTGGGGGACTCTTGTCCAACGGATGTCTGTTAAGAGCCCTCCACACCAGTGGGTGATGCACAGGTCAAAGCCTTTCTGGGGCCGTCCGCCAACATCTATTCCAATGTGGACGCCGTCGCGGGCTGTTGCTGCGGCTGTCGGCGGCTGTTGTGCCTGAATCACTGCTGTTGCGTCTGGAGCCTGCCGGGAGGTGGTCACGTGTGGCATAGCAGGTAACCGAGGCGTACCAACGCGTGGTGGCGACTTAGCTACAGAGGGGGCCGAGCTAAGCCTGGATAGCGAGTTCTGCTTCTCGTACCGCAGTTTGGAGGATTGCGGAGGAGAGCCTCGGCTTCGGGACATCAGGCGCAGATTCGGCCACGTCGTGGCCGACATCGTTGATGGTTGCTCGGGAACGGACGCCGTTTCCGAGCCGGACTATCGAAAACGCAAGCAGCGCTACATCGAGCACTTGGAGGAGGCGTCGCCGTCGGTACGTCCTGTGTCGGCTGCCGACAAGCTGGCGAACATCCGGTCGATCATCACCGACTGCCGTGCCGTCGGGGACGGCTTGTGGGCCCGGTTCAACGCCCCGAAGGTGGACCAGCTCTGGTACTACGGATCCTTGTCGAAGGCGTTCAGTCGCCTTGGGCCAACTTCGGTCGCCCGTGAACTGGAAGAAGCGCTGGCAGAGCTTCTGCGGCTCACCGGGGAATCTCCGGTCAACCGCAAAGAGGCCGAGTAGGTCTCAACGCCAAGGCTTGCTGATCACCACCCAAACCACCAGACCGGGAGCGCGGCGGACAGCCCTGCGGCGAACTGGATGGCGAGTACGATCAGCGTCTGCCTGGCAACCACCGCCCACGTGCGCCGCCATGGGGCGACGTCCTGGCCGCCGGTTGGTGACTTTTTCTGGCCTTCGGGAATATTTCCACTTCTAGAGAGCCGTCTCGCCTCACGAGTCCCCGGGCGCGTCATTTGCATTCGCAGTCGATCGGTCGGCGTCCTCCCGTCGCCCACAGGCGTATGCTGGAAGGAATAGGTGGGTGTTATGGCCGACTTCGAGATCGTGACACGCGACGATTTCTCTGAAGTAACGTACCTGCTTGAAGTGCGCCATCCGCTGATGGCGAGGGCCGCCCGGCCCGGACAGTTCGTCATCGTCATGCTCCACCCCAATGGCGAGCGCATTCCCCTCACGATTGCCGACTTCGACCGCGACAAGGGCACGGTGACGCTGGTCATCCAAGCCGTTGGCAAGACCACCCGACAGATGCAGCAGGAATGCCAGGTGGGAACGTCGCTGCACGCCATGGTCGGCCCGATGGGCATTCCGAGCCCGACGACGAAAGCGAAAAAGGTGGTGTGCGTGGGCGGTGGCCTCGGCGTCGCGCCGATCTTTCCGCAGGCGCGCGGCTTCAAGGACAGTGGCGCCTACGTGATCGCGGTGCTCGGGTTCCGCACCATGGGCCTGGTCTTCTGGGAGGACAAGTTTGCCGCGTGTTGCGATGAGCTGATCCTGTGCACCAACGACGGCACGGCCGGCATCAAGGGCCTGATCACCGACGGCATCAAGGTCGCACTCGATCGCCACGCCGACATCGACGAAGTCGTCGCCATTGGCCCGCCCGTGATGATGCAGGCGTGCGCCGACGCCACCCGCGCCCGCCAGATCAAGACCATCGTCAGCGTCAACCCGATCATGGTGGACGGCACCGGGATGTGCGGCGGGTGCCGGGTCAAGGTCGGCGGGCAGGTGAAGTTCGCCTGCGTCGATGGCCCCGACTTCGACGGTCACCTGGTCGATTTCGACGACTTGATGGTCCGCCTGCGGCGCTACACGACAGTGGAGCAAACGGCGCAGGAGCGCTGGTCCGAGAGCTGCCGAATGACCCGGCAGGTCGGCCCGAGCGCCCTCGACGCCCTGGCGCGCGGCAGCGCCGAGCAGAGCGAGTTGCTCGAACTGCCTGAGAATGATGCGCTTGGCGGATAGGTTGATATCCGGCTAAAGCCGGATGCTACAGGGGAGAGGGAGATATCCGGCTAAAGCCGGATGCTACAGGAAACTGGGTGGAGCCGGATGGCGACGAAACGGACGATTCGCAGCATTCCACAGGCGCGCACGCCGATGCGCGAGCAGGATCCGCAGGTGCGGGCGAAGAACTTCGAGGAAGTGGCCCACGGCTACTCGCTCGAAGAGGCCATGCGCGAATCGGAGCGCTGCCTGCACTGCCCGGATGAGCCCTGCATTGCCGGCTGCCCGGTCGGCATCGACATCCCCGCCTTCATCAAGCAGATCGGCGAGCGCAACCTGCGCGGCGCCTATGACGTGATTACCGCCACCAACCTGTTGCCGTCGGTGTGCGGGCGGGTGTGTCCGCAGGAGAGCCAGTGCGAAGGCGCCTGCACGGTGGGGGAATCGCTGGAGGCGGTCGCCATCGGACGGCTCGAGCGGTTCGTCGGCGACTCCGCAATCAAGGAAGGCTGGGTCAATATCCCGCACCTCGAACCGACCCGGTTCAAGGTCGGCATTGTCGGCTCGGGCCCGGCCGGCATGGCGTGCGCGGCCGACATGGCCAAGGCCGGCACCGCGGTGACGGTGTTCGAGGCCTTCCACGAAGCGGGCGGCGTGCTGAAGTACGGCATTCCCGATTTCCGGCTGCCCAACACGGTGATCGACGCCGAAATCGAGAACCTCAAGAAGCTCGGCGTCACGTTCGAATGCAACACGCTGGTCGGCCGCCTGTTCACCATCGAGCAGATGCTCGACGAGATGGGCTTCGACGCGGTGTTCGTCGGCGTCGGCGCCGGCTACCCAACGATGCTCGGAATTCCCGGTGATTCGCTGAACGGCGTGCTCTCGGCCAACGAGCTGCTGACGCGCTGCAACCTGATGCGGGCCCGGGATTTTCCCAACTACGACACGCCCCTGCCGATCGGGCGGCGGGTCGCGGTCGTGGGCGCCGGCAACACCGCGATGGACGCCATGCGCGTGTCACTCCGGCTGGGCGCCGACAAGGTCTACTGCATCTACCGCCGTTCCAGCCTGGAAGCGCCGGCGCGGGCGGAGGAACTGCATCACGCCGAGCAGGAAGGGGTCGAGTTCCACTGGCTCACCAGCCCGGTGTCGGTCCTGGACGATGGCCACGGCAACGTGCGCGGCATGCGCTGCGTGCGCATGGAACTGGGCGAACCGGACGAGTCGGGCCGGCGCCGGCCGGTGCCGGTGGCGGGCAGCGAGTTCGACTTCGAGGCCGATCTGATTGTCTATGCCATCGGGACCAATGCCAACCCGATCATGGGCCAGACCTCCTCGTTGACACTCAACGCGCGCGGCTACATCGCGACCGACGACACCTGCGCCACCTCGGTGGCCGGGGTTTTCGCCGGCGGCGACATCGTCACCGGCGCGGCGACGGTGATCGAAGCGATGGGCGCGGGCCGCACCGCCGCCCGCAGCATCAAGGCGTATCTCGGCATTCGCGATCCCGGGCGTCCGTATCGGGGCGAGGCCGGCACGTTGTTCGGCATTGACACACGGGAACGCAACTTCGTACGGGTGCGCGTTGGCTAGAAACAGGAGATCAGGAGATCAGGAGTTGAATGTTCAAAGACGTGCTCTTGACCTCTTGAGCTCCTGTTCACGTCATCTGGAGGAAATGTGGTCACGTTGAACGAACACATCGTCGAGATCATCAGCGATTCGGGCGAAGGCGCCCAGAAGTGCGGCCAGTCGCTGGGCGCGATCGCGGCGCAGAGTGGCAACGGCGTCTGGACCACGGAGATCATCCCGGCCGAGATCCGTCCGCCGGCGCGCAGCGTGGCGGGCGCGAGTGGCGTTCGCATCCGCATCGGATCGGGGCCCGTGACCAATGGCGGCGACGAGACCGACCTCGTGGTGGCCTTCAACGAGCAGGTCCTGCTCGGGCGCGTGCGGGCCAGGGAGCTCAAGCCCGACTGCCTCATCCTGCTCGAGGACATGTGGCGCCACCACGCCGACCCGACGGTCGCGGCGGCCTACGTTGAGACCTACGATCGGCTCGTGGCGGCGGGCTACCGGGTGCACGAAATTCCGATGGAGCGGGAGTGCCGGACGCTGGTGAGCGATGCGCGTCGAGGCAAGAACATGTTCGCGCTGGGCATGCTGTGCCAGATCTACAGCCTGGACCTGAAGCTCGCCGCGGATCAGGTCGTGCAGACGTTTGGGAAGAAGGATCAGCGGATCGTGGACGCGAACATCGCGTTGCTCGAAGCCGGTCATCGCTGGGCGGGAACCAACCTCGACTTCAGTTACCGCATCCCCGCGGTCCGCTCGACCGAGCCGCAGATCGTGGTGAACGGCAACACCGCGCTGGCGCTCGGCGTGCTCGCCTCCGGGATGGAGATCTGCGCGATGTATCCGATCACGCCCGCCACTTCGGCCTCGCACTACCTGTCGGAGGCCTTCGAGCAGGTCGGCGGCATCGTGCACCAGGCCGAAGACGAGATTGCGGCCTGCGCCTTCGCCATCGGCGCGTCGTATGCGGGCAAGTGCGCGGTGACCATCACGTCGGGCCCGGGCTTTTCACTGAAGCAGGAGGGCATCGGGCTGGCGGTGATGGGCGAGATCCCGCTGGTGGTGGTCAACGTCCAGCGCGGCGGGCCGAGCACCGGGCAGCCAACCAAGGCCGAGCAGGGCGACCTGCTGACGGCGATCTTCGGCAGCCATGGCGACGCGCCGAAGGTGGTCATGGCGCCGTCCACCATCGAGGACTGTTTTTACTCCATCATCACCGCGCGCCGGATTGCCGAGACCTTCAACATGGTGGTCGTCGTCTTGTCGGACACCACGCTGGCCACCTCGCAGCAGCCCTTCCCGCGGCCGGTCTTCAGCGAGAGCTGGATGGCGCCGCCGGTCGACCAGAGCGCGGTGCCTGATTCCGCCAGGCCGTACGACTGGGACGACACCACCGGCCTGGCCCGCCGCTTCATCCCGGGGCAGCCGGGCGGCATGCACACACTCACCGGGTTGGCGCACGACCGCGACAGCCACGTCGCCTACGACGCCGACAGCAACGAGCAGGGGCTGCGGGCCCGCAGCCTGAAGCTGGCGGCGCTGCAGAAGACCCTCGTGCCGCCGCCCGTGGTCGGCGAGCAGAGTGGCGACCTGTTGGTGGTGGGCTGGGGCAGCACCCGGGGCGCCATCGAGGAGGCGGTCGGCTCGCTGCGCGCCGAGGGCCACAAAGTGTCGTCGATGCACTTGCGGTTCCTGCAGCCCTTGCCACCGGGGATCAAGGAGATCATGCAGGGCTTCGCACAGGTCATCACGATTGAAAGCAACTGGAGCGACCATCCGGACGATCAGCTCATCGACGACAGCAACCGCCGCTACTCGGCGCTGGCCATGATGCTGCGCGCGCGCTATCTGGTCGATGTCGATTGCTTCAGTGAAGTCAGGGGCCAGCCGATCCGGCCCAGCACGATTCGCCGGGCCGTCCGCGAGAAGCTCGCACGGGTGCCGGGAAAGGTGGCCACGTCATGAGCCCGATGTCCGCGACCGAATGCCTGCTGCAGATGTGCGACGAGCGTCACGAGCTCGAGGATTACCAAAGCGGGGTGCCGCGCTGGTGCACGGGCTGTGGCGACAACGCCATTCTCGCCGCCGTCCAGCGGTTATGCCGCGACGAGGGCCTGCGGCCGGAGAAGACAGTGTTCGTCTCGGGCATCGGCTGTTCGAGCCGCTTTCCCCATTACATGAAGACCTACGGCTTTCATGGGATCCATGGGCGCGCGCTGCCGATCGCCGAAGGGGTCAGGATGGCGCGGCCCGACCTGACCGTGTTCGTCAACACCGGCGATGGTGACTGCTGCAGCATCGGCGCGGCGCACTGGATTCACGCCATTCGCTACAACATGAACATCACGGTGTTCCTGCACGACAACCAGGTCTACGGGCTGACCAAGAAACAGGCGTCGCCGACCTCGCCGATCGGCACCAAGACCAACACCACGCCGCGCGGCAGTTACCTCGAGGCGCTCAACCCGCTGACAGTTACGCTCGGGGTCCAGAACGTCTCGTTTGTCGCGCAGGCGGTGGACTGGGCGCCGGATCTGCTCTACGACATTGTCACGGCCGCGCATCGCCACAAGGGCCTCTCGTTCGTGCGCATCGTTCAAAGGTGCCCGGAGTGGATGCCCAAGTTGCTCGATCCGTGGCTGCACGACCCCAGCCAGGTGCAGTTGCTCCATCATGCCAACGGCCTGCAGCCGAGCGCCGGTGCGGCCAAGGTCTACAAGAACCTGGTCGAGCACGATCCGTCGGATCTCAACCAGGCGCGGGTGATCGCGTCGCGTACCGACGTGGTGCCGGTCGGGATCCTCTATCGCAATCCCGAGGTGCCCTGCTACGAGGACCTGGTGCGCTCCGATCGGTTGCGGTCCGCGGCGCTGACCCGGGCCGGGCTCAACGCCGAGTTCGACAAGCACACGGTGTGGCCGCGCGAAGCGGAGGCGTAGGAGCGGACATGGACGCGGCAACCCAAGCGCACGTGGCGTTTTATCTCACCGGCCGCCGGCCGGCCGGGCATCTCGAAGCCGTCGACGGCCTGGGCCTGCGCCCGGCGCTCTTTGCCGGCTACCGCGAGCTCGACCGGTTGCGCTACGACTTCCCGCTGGTGCTGGTCGCCGGCCGGCCGGATGGTCCGTTGGTGCAGTCGCTGTCGGGCCTCATGGACGATGCGCTCGCCGCCACGGCGGCGGGCAGCGACGGCGATCGCATCCGCCAGCACGGCCTGCGGATCGAACGGGCGCTGCGGACGCTCGTGGCGAGCGGTGCGACCGGGACACTAGCGTCGCTGTGGGACGGGGCCGCGAGCGGCCTGGCACGGGACGCGGAGCCGGCCTTCGGCGACAGCCTCCGGCGATTGCGCCGGGCGATCGTGGTCGATGGCGAGGTGGCCGATTGCGACGCGGCCTTGCCGGTGCGCCTGTTGCGCCATCTGTGGGGCGCGGTGCAGGCAAAGAAGGTCGCGGCGTTGCACCAGCACCTCGACCGGCTGGTGATCAAGCTGTCGGAGATCCTTCGGGCCGACGCCGAACGCGCCACCGAGCGTCGCGACGCGTCGCATCTGAAGGCCTCGGTCGGCAAGGGCTTCAGCGACGCGTTCGACTTCAACGCCATGTCGCGGGTGCTCGGCAGCGCCGGCGCGGGCGAGGGGCTCCCCGAGGGCCGCCGCCAGCGAATCCATCAACTGCTGACCGTGCTGACCTCGCGGGCGTTCCTGCCCGGAACCGAGGGCGGGCTGGATCCGGCTGGCGAGCCGTACCAGTTTGCTTTTGGCAGTTGCAGCGAGGCCCTCGACGCCTTCCGCCAGCGGATGCCGGCGGTGATCGCCATGGCGAAGGCCCTCGCGATGGCCGATCTCGAGATCGATGGCCAGTACCGGGAGTCGCGCCACGACGCCCTCTTTGACGACTTCGGCGCCAACGGACTCGACCCGCAGGACCTGGCCGCGTTTCCCGACTACCTGGTCTGCCTCGACGCCGGCCAGTTGCCGGCGGCCGAGCACGCGCGCCTGATGGAGATTCTCTCCTCCGGCGTGCCGATCAAGATCCTGCTGCAGATCGACGACCTGCTGGAAGAGTCGCCGGACGGACAAGGCGCCCTCACGTCCGGCATGCGCAATCGGCAGATTGCCGGCATGGCCATGGGCTTGAACGACGTGTACGTGCTGCAATCGAGCAGCTCGAACCTGTTGCGGTTTCGCGAGCACCTGCTCCGGGGGCTGCAGTGTCGCGGGCCCGCCCTGTTCAGCGTGTTTTCCGGCGCGAGCGGCGCCGCGTCCGGCCTGCCGCCGTACCTGGTGGCGGCGGCGGCGATGGAGTCGCGCGCGTTCCCGGCGTTTGCGTACGACCCGTCGGCGGGCACCAATTGGGCGGCGCGCTTCTGTCTCGACGCCAACCCGCAGCGGGACCGCGATTGGCCGATCCAGCGCTTCGCCTACGAGGACGAACAACACCAGCGGGTGTCGGCAGACCTGGCCTTCACGGTGGTCGATTTCGTCGCCAGCGACCGCCGCTACGCGCGGCACCTGGCGCGGGTGCCGCGGGCGCAGTGGGGCGGCCACCTGGTCGCGGTGGACGAGTCGCTCGCGCGCGAGCGCAAAGGGTTGCCCGACATCGTCCCGAGCCTGTTGATGGTCGATGACGACGACACGCTGCACAAGGTGATCGTCGATGAACGGTTGATCAGGGAAGCGCGCCGCTGCCGCGAGATGTGGCACAGCCTCCAGGAGTTGGGGGGCATCCATAACTCGCATGCCGAAGCGCTGCTCGCGCGCGAGCGCCAGGCCTGGCAGCAACGCGCGTCGCAGGAAGCGGAGGCGCCAGCCCCACCTTCGCCGGGGCTACGGTGGACAAGCGCGCCGGCCGCGGCGAAACCCGCTGCGGCCGGGGCCCTCGTGGTGAGCGTGCCGGCGGCGCCGGAATTGGACCGGTCGCCCGACGAGGCGTACATCGAGACCGCGCGCTGCTCAACCTGCAACGAGTGCACGACGATCAACGGCAAGATGTTCGCCTACGACCACAACAAGCAGGCGTACCTCGCCGACATTACCGCCGGCACCTACGCCCAACTCGTGGAAGCCGCCGAGAGTTGCCAGGTGTCGGTCATCCACCCGGGCCAGCCGCGCAATCCGCAGGAACCGGGCCTGGAGGAGTTACTGAAGCGGGCGGCGCCGTTTCTGTAGCCGTCAGGTGCAACAGGTCGTCGTGCAGCACGGCTTCGCCACCGGCTTGCTGGCGCGCACGAACGCACTCATGAATCGGCCGTCGACCTGGGCCGGCAGGTCAGCATCATCGAGGCCGCTGTCTTCCAGAAACTGTCGCGCGTCTTCGGCGCGATAGACGCGCGTCGGCTCGACGGTGACCTGCTCGAATCCGGCGTTCACGAGCTTGGCCCGGTAGTCGGATTCTTCAAGGGCGCCGGCGATGCAGCCGACCCACAGTTCCATGCTGCGGCGGACCGCTTCCGGGATGTCATGGCCACGGACCACCACGTCCGAGACGGCGAATCGACCGCCCGGCTTGAGGACTCGAAAGGCTTCCGCAAGGACGCGGTCCTTGTCGGCGGACAGGTTGATGACGCAGTTCGAGATGATCACGTCCACCGAATCATCCGGCAGCGGGATCTGCTCGATCTCGCCGCGGAGGAACTCCACGTTCATGAGGCCGGACTTCGCCTGGTTGTCACGCGCCAGCGCGAGCATCTCGTCGGTCATGTCGAGTCCGTAGGCCTTGCCGGTTGGCCCGACCCGCCGGGCCGACAGCAGCACGTCGATCCCGCCTCCCGAACCGAGGTCCAGGACCACTTCGCCCGGCTTCAGCTCCGCCAGGGCGGTCGGGTTGCCACAGCCGAGCGACGCCAGCAGCGCCGCCGCGGGGATCTCACCCGTCTGCGCCTCGTCATAGAGGTTCGTGGTGATCGGGTCGGTTCCGCATGATCCCGACGTCCCACACCCGCAACTTGCGGTGTTCCCCTGGCGGGCGCGCTCGGCTGCCTCGCCGTACTTCTGCTGGACCACATCCTTCACATCAGCCATGGCTTCCTCCTTATATATTCGCTAATACGAATGTATTAGCGCACCACCCATTTGTCAACGCGCATCGTCGCCGGCACGCCAGCCCAAGTGGAACGAGTCCTGCACTGTCAGAGTTCGTGACTCGACGATCGCCGCCGCCGCGGCCGTGGTTTCAGCGCGCGCTCCTGGTGACGCTGGTCGCGGTAGTCCTGCTAATTGCGAAGGATTGGGCGTATGCGCCCACCTTCCGCTTGTTCCTGGACCAGCCGGGTGCGTCGGCTCGGTCCGACTCTGTTCAGCAGTACGGCGTGGAAGGGGATCGCGTCGTCCCGCTGGTCGTTACCCGCGCGGCGGATCGTGTGGCGTTTGTGACCCAGATTGGGCACGACTCGACCATCCACGTGGGCCTTCGTCCCCAGGCGCGGGTCACCTATGCCATCGAATGGCGGCGTGGAACCTCTCGCCGGGTGCTCGCCCAAGGCACCGTGGACGCCCCGGCCGCGATCGCGTTCGCGTATCCCACCGGCAACGGCGTGATCGAACTCGTGAGCGATGGCCCCCTCACGTGGGTCGATCCGAGGGTCGTTCGCGACTTGCCGCTGGTGCCATACGGGTGGACGTTCGGACTGTCGATCCTGTGCTGGCTGACCTGGCGTCTTCGCAATCGGGCGGAGTCGCCCGCGTTGGTCATGGGCTTCAACCCGTTGGTGTTGCTCAAGGCCGCGGCCGTCGCGGTCAGCCTGATCGTCTCGCTGCTCGTCACGGAAGTGGCACTGCGCGCCCTCGGCGACCACGTACCCCGCGGCATTGCCGCCGAGCGTCACGATCTCGGCGAGGTCAATCGCGATCCGCACTGGGTGGATTCGCCACGCTACGGGCGCCGGCTGCGAGCGAGCGTCGATACCATGAACGAATGGCGGGATGGCGACATCGTGCGAATGGGATTTATCCCGCCCTCGGCCGTGCCAGGCCCGCTGCACCGGTTCTCGTTCCACACCGACAGCGAGGGTTTTCGCAACCCGGTGGCGCGCGATCGCTTCGCGATCGCGGCGCTCGGCGATTCGTTCACCGACGCCATGACCATGGCGCAGGAGGCGTCGTGGCCGGCGCGCCTCGAAGCCACGTTGGGCGTGGCGGTGCAGAACTACGGCACCGCGGGCTTTGGTCCGCAGCAGCAACTGATGGTGCTGAAAGACTACGTGGCGGCCCATCGGCCCAAGACCGTGGTGCTGGCCTTCTTCGCCGGCAACGACATCTTCGATGCCGAGGCGTTCGACGCCTTTCAGCGGTCGGGCGGCACGATCAAACGGCCCCAGCCAGGGTGGCGGATCAAGGAGGTCGAGAGCCGCGTGGACACGTGGTTCGTCGTCAGCGCGCTGCGCGCCGGGCAGAAGTTGCTGGGGGCGCAGCAGTCGGCCTCGGCAGCGTCGGAAACACTGTCGGCATCACCTTCGAACGAAAACGTTCCCGAGCCGCAGCCGGCATTCGACCGGGGCTGGTTTGACCTCGAGGTCGCCGGCCGCCGCATGCGGTGGGCCTTCATGCCGCCGTACTTGAACACGCTCAACTTCTCGCTCGCCAATTTGATGGCCAGGCCCGGCTGGCCGATGACCACTGCGGCGATTCGCGAAATGCAGGCGGTATCGCAATCGTTCGGCGCCGAGTTTATCGTGATGTTCGTGCCCTTCAAGAGCCAGGTCTACCTGCCGGTGGTGGAGGCGTCGCTACCGAAGGAAGCAATCCGGTCGGCGTTTGGCTTTTACCTGGAGTCGTACGGCGGGGTGATTGACGTCGATCGAATGCTCGCCAATCGACTGGCGCAGAACCAGATGATGGCGCAACTGTGCGCCGAGGCCGGCATTCCGTTTCTCGACACGACGCCGGCGCTGGCCGCCCGGGCGGCGGCGGGCGAGAATGTCTACTTTCCCGACGAGTCGCACCTCAATCAGGCGGGCGAGGCGCTGATTGCGGAGCAGCTGGCCGAATTCATCAGGACGATTGCTTCGAAGTAGCGCGCGCCGGGCCCTTGGGCAGCCGGAACACGTGAATGGATTGCTCGTGCTTGCGGCAGCGCCGTGAGTAGTGCTTCTTGGCCATGTCCGAGACCATCACCAGCGTGTTGGGCGAACACCAACTGACGCCCTCGAGTGTGCGGTACCGGCGTTTGCCCTTCCTGGAGCGGGGGAAGTCGTAGATCGTGCCGGGGCCGGTGATGGTCCAGTCGCTGAAGCGCAGCGTTCCGATCCACAGCCGCGACGTCTGCTGCGACAGCACGGCGATCGTCCGGCCGCGCAGCGCGACCGCCGAGTAATCCTCGAACTTCACGCTCTTTGGCAAGGTGATGGTCGCGGCCGACTGCCAGATGGTGCCCTTGCGCCGCAACACGTGAATCAGCCCGTGTCCGCGCTTCTTGCCCTTTCGCCCGCCGTGACCGCCGTTGCCTTCGCAGAGTCCCAGCAGGTAGTCGCGCTCCTGCCAGCGGACCGCGGCGAGCCCTTCCATGCCGGTGTTACGTCGGTCGAAGCTGACGTCGACCCACCGGCGCTTGCGGAATCTGCCGTGTTGATCGCACTCGTCGATGAGGGGTTTGTAGGTGCCGTCGGGGTGCTTCTCGGCCTCGATCAGCAGGTAGAAATGGCCCGACTTCGGATTGAAGGCGAGGTCTTCATACCCTTCGCCGTCGCGGATCGGCCCGACCCAGCCGTGCTCGCTCGATTCGAGCGCCAGCCCGCCGCGGATCCGCGCCAGCCGGCGGATGTTGTCGAAGACGACGTAGTAGTCGCCGTCTTTTTGGATGACCCCGCTGGCTTCGAGCACGGCGCTGCCCTTGGGTGGGCGAAGGAACGCCGACACCTTGTGTTCGGCGACGAGAGTCAGGACCGGCCGCGCCATAAACGGAGTCTACCCGAGGTCAGGACGCGGGCGCGGTGACGGGGTCGAAGCGAACGACCACCACGGTGATGTTGTCGCGGCCGCCGGCTTCGAGCGCCAGGGCCAACAGCTTCCTGGCCGCGCTTTCGGGTTCGGCCTCGGTGGCCAGGACCTGCGCCAGTTGCTCGTGCGTCATCATCTCGCTCAGCCCGTCCGAGCACAGCACCATGCGATCGCCCGCCTGCACATCGAACGCCCGGGCCTCGACCCTGACCCCCGCATCGGGCCCGCCCACCACGTTGGTGATGATGTGGCGCAGCGGGTGGGCGGCGACATCCTCTTCACGGACGGACCCCTGGCGCACCAACTCCGCCACCAGCGTGTGGTCCTGGGTCATTTGCTGCAGGACCCCGTGACGATGCAGGTAGGCGCGGCTGTCGCCGGCATGAACCAGGCAGACCTTGGTAGCGAGGAAAAAAGCCATGGTGACGGTCGTGCCCATGCCCTTCAGCAGGGGATCGGCGGCGGCTTCCTGCGCCACCTGCGCATCGGCGTCCTTGACCGCGCGCTGGAACTGTTCCAGCACCTTCTGCGCGCCGGAATGATCCGGCTCGAGGAACCACCGAAAGGTGTTGAGCGTGAAGTGCTCGATCGCCGCCACCGCGATGGCGCTCGCGCGTTCGCCCGCCTGGTGGCCGCCCATGCCGTCGGCGACCAGGTACAGATGCGCGCGCTCCTCGCCCCGCTGCAACTTCGGCTCGGGCAGGCTCGTTTGACACACCCGCATGGCCTTGCTGAGCTCGGCGATCAGGAACTGATCTTCGTTGGCCTCGCGCACCAGGCCGCGATCGGTCAGTCCGAACGCGCGGGTGGTTAGTGCGGGGGGCGGAATGATGGCCGTGATTGCTTCACTCATGATGTTGTCCTGTCCACGATGGCTGCCACCCGGCAGAGACCACCACTTGCTGGTCGCGCATCCCACGCGCCACGTCGAGCCGCATCGCGCCGCCCTTACCAGGAAGCGCCAGCCGAACCCCCACGCCCGCATCGACATGCAGGCGCGAGGAACTCCCGTCGAGCCGATGCCATGCGCGGGCGGCATCAGCAAATACGGCCAGGCCCACCCTGGCCATGGCCGGCCGCCACAGCGGATGCCGGTATTCAATGGAGGCGTGGGCGAGCCGCCGGCCGAAGGCCTCGCCCGTGACCACACCGGCGTCGAGCAGGGGATGGGCGCGCAGCAACGACTCGCGCCCATGGCCGGTGCCCGCCCCGGGCCACAACGCAAACGGCGCGGCGCCCGAGACGGTCGTGGCGGCGGCACCGCCCAACCACATGGCCTGATTCTCGTTCGTGCGCGATCGCCATGCCGACGACAGCCGGCCGCTCGTGAAGGCCGTGCCCGAGCCAAGCGGCGCCGCCGCCTCGGCGCCGGCGCCGAGCGACACGCGATCGCCGGCCAGCCGCACCTCGACCCCGCCGCCGGCCGACAGGTAACTGTCGGCGGCCCAGCGGTTGAACGCGGAGCTCGCATTCCATCGCACCGTGCTCGACGCCCAATCGGCGACGCGCAGCCCAACGTGGCGCCGCTCCTCGCGGACACTGACCGGACCCCCGTACGATTGCCGCTCCCACGATCCTTCGATAGTTGTGACACCCGGCAGCCACGAGAGCGCGGGAACCGCAAGCGACACCGCAACTCGCGGGCGCGCTTCCCACCACCGCCACGCCACCGTCAAGAGCTCACCGCTCTTCGCAAGCGAGGCCGCGTCCACGCGAACCTCGTCCTGCAGCCACCCGCGGGCCAGGGTCGCCGCGATCGGCACCACGCCGCGCGGCAGCGCCGGACGTTCGACAACGATCGCGTCGATGTCGGCGGTGCCGCCGCCGAGTGGCCGATAGCGCAGGGAGGTCTGCGCGGCGCTCGGCAACTCTGCCAGCCGGCGGGCGGCATGGCCCTGTCGCTCCGGCGTCAGCACCGTGCGCGGCGGCAGCTTGAGGAGGCCCACCACCGTGGGGTGCGGCACCCGGCGCACGCCTTCGACACGAACGATGTCCACCGACGGCCGGGCGATCTGGTTCCACGCGTCGAGTGCGGCCAACGGCTCGTCGTTCAGAAACCGGCTGGTGGCCAGCAGATCCCACACCGCCTCGTCCTCGGGTTCGAGCACCGACGCCCGTTCCGCCGTCATGGCGGCTGCGGCCCAGTGCGATTGCAGGAAGTGCACGCCGGCCAGCTCGCGCCACGCAGCCGGATCCGCCGGACACAGTTCGGTCGCGGCCACCAGTCCCGGCGCTGCGTCGGTGACCTGCCCGGCGCGCGCCAGGTCCACCATGCGCGCGATCAGCGGACTGCACGGACTGGTGACCGCCGCGCTCGAGTGCTGGGGTGCTGAAGTGCTCGGGTGCTGAAGTGCTGAAGTGATCGGATCAGCGGAAGGCAAGACGAGCATGGCCCAGCGTCCGGCCGCGGCCCAGGCGCGATCGAAATCCGGTCGTGTCCAGGTCTGGAAGGGCGCGCTCGCCGGATCGTGCGCAATCACCTGCGCGGCCGTCCACCCGACGATCACGATGTAGTGATAGCGGTTCGGCCGCACCTCGATCAGCGCCACGATCGGACGGCCACGGTCGATCTGGTCGCGAATCCAGTCGTGGTGGGCGCCGGCGGCCCCGTCGATCGGAAACCCCTGCCAGCCCCGCTGCCTGATGTCGGCCGTCAGCACGTCGGTGCGAATGCCGGCCGCGCTGCGATCGATCAGCGATGCGAAGTCCTCGGGTTGCACTCGCCGGTCGCCCCAGTACCGCAGCACCATGGCCATGGCGGCGCCGCCACACAGGTCTTCGGTTTGCGTAAGGTAGGGGACATCCAGCAGGCGCGTGCTGCCGGCCGGATCGGCGGGCGGTGTTTGCGCGAAGGCGGGCGTGGCGGCCGTCGCCACGAGAATTACGACGGCCGCCATCACCACCGACGCCGTGAGGCGCGCCATGGTCGTCGTGCGCTGGATCAGTTGGCCAGCAGGATGACGATGATCAGGATCAGCAGCAGGGTCGTCAGCGAGATGACGATGGTGCTGGCACCGCCGGCCAGCGCGCTGGCGTCAACGGCGGCCGCGTGCTGGGCGAGCGTGTTGAGTTCGGCGCCGCTCAGGGTCGCCACGGCCGAGTTGGCCTGTTCGACGCTGAGGCCCAAGCGGGCAGCCATCTCCCGGGCGTCGGAACGATCGAGCACCTGGAGAACCAGCTCACGCTGCGAGTTCTCGGTGGCGGTCTTGTCGGCAAGCGCCTGGTGCAGCGCGACGGCGTCCACGACGCGGGCCTGCTGCGCATATGCCTGAGTTGAGAAGAGAAGTGCCGGAACTAGGAACAGCGTGACTACTTTTTGTGAAATCTGCATGCGAAATCCTCCGTGACGAGAGGATGCACGAAGTGGGCCAGTTCAGCCTTTGATGGCGTATCCCCTCTTCGCCAGAACCTCACGGACGCGCTCGCGCAGGTCGCCCTGGATTTCGACCGTGTTCTCGCGAACCGCTCCGCCAGTGCCACAGGCGCGCTTCAGCTCGCCGCACAGGTCTTTCAGGAACGCGGTGTTGCGCGGCAGGTCATACACGACTGTTACCGACTTGCCGCCGCGCCCGGCCTTCTCGAGCCTCAGCTTGGCGACCACGCGCGGCGGCACCGGCTGCTCGCCGGCGGCGAACCTCTTGCTGCACTGGCAGTCGCCGACCGGCCAGCCGCACTTCGGGCACGTCTGACCTTTATCGGTGGAGTAGACGAGGCGCGAGTTGCTCATCGCCCCGGGGCGCGATTACTTGATGAACGTGAACTTCGCGGATCCGCTCGCGGTGCCCGAGAAGGGCCAGAGCGAGGCGGTGCTGCGCGGGCGCGCATCGGCTTTCACGAGGACGTAGTACTCGCGATTGGCTTCGAGGATCTTGGTGTCGAAGAGCGGCAGGCGGTCGAACTGGGTGACCATCTGCGCCACCTGGGCGGGGTCTTCCACGACGAACGATTCCTCGACCCGGCCGTCGAGCGCGCGCGAGATGGTGTGGCGACGGGTCAGGTTGTCGAAGTCGACGCTGGTCGAGACCACGGCCGACGCCACGGTGCGATCGACCCACGCCGGCACCTTGAGCTTGAGTTCAACGGTGTAGGTGAACACGGTGCGCAGGCCGCTTTGCACCACGGCCTTCATTTCGTCGGTGAGACCGCCGTCGAGCGCGAACGTGACCAACACCCGTCCGTCGCGATTGAGCGTCTTCACGCGCAGCGTTTCGGCAGCCTGGGCCGCAGCCGGGGCGGCCGACACGGCCAGCAAGCTGAGCAGGCAGACCGCTCTCACGAGGTTTCGGACGTAGTACGGACGGGTTGAGCTCATCAGCTAAATCGAAGTTCCGGCAGACTTTAGCACACGTAACGGCGAATTGGGACTGGTATGATCGGGTCTGCGCCCAAAAAATAATGAAACTGCCCCTATTTTCCCTGATCGCGGCGATTGGCGCCAGCTTTTTGCTGGTCCCGCGGGGTTCTGCGCAGGAATTACCGTACCAGATCTTCGAGCGGTACCTCGAACCGCTCGCCCAGCAGATTGGTATGCCGGGCCTGTCGGCCGTGATCGTGCGCAATAACCGCATCGAGTGGGAAAAGGGCTATGGCTTCTCCGACGTCGAAAACAAGGTGCGCGCCACGCCCGATACCCTCTATCCCATTGGCGGGGTGACCCAGGCCATGAGCGCGGTGCTGCTCGCGATCTGCACCGACCGGCTCGCCCTGGAGGTCGATACCGGCATGCGCAAGTGGGTGCCGGCCTTCCCCGAGGACGCCAGCGTGCGCCACGTCCTGGCCCACGTGTCCGAGGGCCGCTATGTCTACGATCCCAGCCGGTATGCCGCGCTCACCCCGGTTGTGGAGGACTGCACCAAGCGGCCCTTCCGCGTGGCCCTCGCCGACGAGATTCTGCAGAGCCTCGCGATGACCTCATCGGTGCCCGGGCTCGACCTGGGCCAGCCGAGTGGGCAGGCCGCGCGCGACCTGTTCGATCCAGCGCGCGTCGCGCAGTACCAGGACCGGCTGACGCGCCTGGCCAAGCCGTACCGGATCGACCGCAACCGCCAGGCGCAGCCCTCGTCGTATCCGCCGTACGGACTGGACGCCTCGGGAGGCATGGTGTCGTCGGCGCGCGACCTGGCCGGCTTCGAGGCCGAGCTCGACGACAACATCAACAACGTGCCGATCAGCCTGAGCACGCTCGACAAGATGTGGACGCCGTTCATGTTCGACACCGGCGCCGCCGCGCCGACCGGCCAGGGCTGGTTCGTCCAGACCACCTCGCAGGAACGGCTGGTCTGGACCTTCGGCCACATTCCAGACGCGGCCTCGGCGCTGATCGTGAAGATGCCGTCGAAACGGCTGACGCTGGTGCTGCTGTCCAACAGCGGCGGCCTCGCCAACACCTATGAGCTCGAGAAGGGCGACGTCACCACCTCGCCGTTTGTGAAGATCTTCTTGCGCCTCTTCATCTAAACTGCGACTGCCGCTCCATGCTGCCGTCTGCCATCCAACGCGCGACCTTCATCTGGTTGACGCTCGTGGTACTGGCGGCGCCGGCGAGTGCCCAGGACATTTTTGCCGTGCCTTACGCAGGCGTAAAGTTTGGCGGCGATACCTCGATCGTTGATCTGGAGATCGCGGCGGGACGGGCTTCCATCGCCCTTGGCGGGTCGGTGTCGGTGTTGGGCGACGGCTGGCTCGGTTACGAAGTGGATTTCGGCTACATGCCGGGCTTCTTCGAGAACGACGACAGCCTGCCGCTGATCAAACCCGGCAGCTACGTGCTCGACCTGACGGGCAGCGTCATCCTGACCCTGCCTGATGCGGTCACCCGGGGCGGCCTGAGGCCCTACGCCATCGTCGGTATCGGGTTGATCAACGCGCACGCGCAGGACTTCCTGGAGATCTTCCTGGTGCGACGCACGGTGCCGGCCTTCAAGATCGGCGTCGGTGCCCAGGCGCTGCTGCTGACCAACAACGTCGGCATCCGCTTCGATCTGCGGCACGTGCGCAGCTTCACCGGCGATGACGGCTCGCTGGCTCGGGTGGGCCGGCGGATCAGCTACTCCCGATTCACGATTGGCTTGCTACTTCGCCTGTAATTAACAGGAGTTCAAGAGGATAAGAGAAACATTCTGGTCCTCCTGATCTCTTTATCTCCTGTTCCTGTTTATCACGCTCGGCCGGCGAATTCGCGGGTCTCGGTGTGGACCTTGACCTTCTCGCCTTCCTTGATGAACAACGGCACCTGGATCTCCATGCCGGTCTCGAGCACCGCCGGCTTGGTCACGCTGCCGCTCGCCGTGTTGCCCCGCACCCCCATTTCAGTGGATGCGACCGTGAGCTCAACGTGGGGCGGAAACACGATGCCAATCGGCTGGCCGTTATAGCGGTGAATCTGCACCTCGACGTTGTCGACCAGCAGGCCGCGGTCGTCGCCCAGGATCTCGCTGCCGAGCGTGTGCGTCTCGAACGATTCCTGGTCCATGAAGTGAAAACCGTCGGCGTCGGCATAGGAGAAGGTGGCCGACGACATCACGAGATCCGGCTCGGCAAACTTCTCGCCCGCCTTGAAGGTCTTGTCGAAGACCGCGCGGGTGATCAGGTTGCGCATCTTCAGGCGCACGAGGGTTTGCCCGCCCCGGGCCGTCGGTTTTGACACCTCGACGTCCAGGCAGTGGTAGGGAGCGTTCTCGTACTCGAAATACGCCTTGCGCTTGATCTCAATCGCTTCCAGCAGTGCAGCCATCGCGGCATTGTATCAAGGGTGCCTAGGGTGCCTAGGGTGCCTAAGGTGCCTAAGGTGCCGTTGGGCATGATGGTTGCTTGCTGTACCGCCATGCCGCTCCGTAACGAACCGGTTTGGGAATCCACCGCGAGCGTTCCCGCGTTTTCTCCCCTGGTCGCCGATGTGACGGCCGACGTCTGTGTGGTCGGCGCCGGCATTGCCGGGCTGACGACGGCCTATCTGCTGACTCAAGTTGGGAAGTCGGTGGTGGTGCTCGATGACGGCCGCGTCGGCGGGGGGGCGACCGCCGTGACCACGGCTCACTTGGCCAACGCCCTTGATGATCGCTACTACCATCTCGAGCGTTTGCACGGAGAAGGCGGCGCGCGGCTGGCCGCCGACAGCCACACCGCCGCCATCGACCGCATCGAGTCGATCGTGGGCCGCGAGCGGATCGCGTGCGACTTCGAACGCGTCGAAGGCTACCTGTTCGCGGCGACCGGGCAGGGCGAGGACGAACTGGACCTCGAACTGGCGGCGGCGCATCGCGCCGGACTCCACAACGTCGCGAAGATCGGCCGTGCGCCGCTGGCGTGGGACACGGGCCCGTGCCTGCGATTTCCCAACCAGGGACAATTCCATCCATTGAAGTACCTGGCTGGACTGGCGGGGGCGATCGAGCGCGCTGGCGGCCGGATCTATGCGGGCTCGCACGCCGATGTCATCCAGGGCGGCCAGCCGGCCACGGTCACGACCCGTGGCGGCGTGGTGACCGCCGGCGCCGTGGTCGTGGCGACCAACAGCCCGGTGAACGACCTGGTGGTGATCCATACCAAGCAGGCGCCCTACCTGTCGTACGTCGTTGGGATGCTGGTGCCGCGCGGCGCTGTCGGCCGCGCGTTGTTCTGGGACACAGCTGATCCGTATCACTACGTGCGCCTGCAGTCACTGCCCGACGGCGACCACGACGTGCTGATCGTTGGCGGGGAGGACCACAAGACCGGACAGGCCGACGACGGCGACGCGCGTCACGCGCGCCTGGAGGCGTGGGCGCGCGAGCGGTTCCCCATGGCCGGCGAGCTGAGCTACAAGTGGTCCGGGCAAGTGATGGAAACGGTGGACGGACTCGCCTTCATTGGCCGCAACCCCCTCGACCACGACAACGTCTTCATCGTGACCGGTGATTCCGGGATGGGCATGACGCACGGGACAATCGGCGGCATCCTGCTCACCGATCTGATCCTGGGCCGGCCCAACCCGTGGCAGGCCTTGTACGACCCGTCGCGCAAGACGCTACGCGCGTCGGGTGAGTTTGTGCGGGAGACCGCGAATGTTGCGGCCCAGTACGCCCAGTGGTTGACGCCGGGCGATGTCGAGTCAGTCGAGGAGATCGCGCAGGACAGCGGCGCGGTGGTCCGCCGGGGCACGGCCAAAGTCGCTGTCTATCGCGACCCGACCGGCGCGCTTCACGAACGGTCGGCGGCCTGTCCGCACCTCGGCTGCATCGTCGCCTGGAACGCCGCGGAGAAGTCGTGGGATTGCCCCTGCCACGGCTCGCGTTTCGACCGGTTTGGCGAGGTGATGAGCGGCCCGGCGAACGTCGGGCTCACGCGCGCTTGACGCTCTTGAGGGGCGCGGCCGCGCTATCGACCGCGAGCTCTTCCGCCTGGATCTCGACCCGTTCGCGCTTGATGTCGAGCCTGAGGCGGCCGTACAGGCTGGTGTAGATGTTGGCGACCCACACCAGCGTGAACCAGGCGAGCAACGCGCCCCGCCAGCCGGGCACCAGCAGCGTGAAGCCGGTCAGCCAGACGACGCCGGCCGCCACGTAGTGGCTGAAGCAGTACTCGCAAGTAAACAAGTAGAAGAACTTGCGCTGCGCCAGCGTCGAGCAACTCTTGCTCTTGTCGACGCAGAACTGGTTGAACTCATCAAACAGCGCTTCGTGCGTCACCGTCCATGCGATACATGCGACCGGGGCGGCGAGCACGAAGAGCCAGATGAGCTGTTCGCTCAGCGCGGGCACGTCAGCCCTTGGGAATGGTCAGGACCTGGCCGGGCTTGATCTTGTCCGGGTCGGTCAGGGTGCCCTTGTTGGCGTCGAAGATCTTCATGTAGGCGTTGGCATCGCCCAGGTGTTCCTTGGCAATCTTGCTGAGCGTGTCGCCGGCCTTGACCGTGTACGTGGCGGCCGCGGGCTTGGCGTTGGGGTCGATCGTGACCTCGGCCACGACGTCGTTGCGCCAGTCGGGCACGGTCTTGATGGCCGTCCAGATCTCGTTCACTTCGTCCTGGTTCTGGACCATGCCCTTGAAGTGAAGCTTGCCGTCGCGTTCTTCCGCAGCGCCTTGCATGCGGAGGCCCTTGGCGGTCAGGATGGCGTGGCTGTATTTATCTCGTAAGCTCATCGGTTGTTTTCCTCTGACCGTGTCATTGCAAGTTGCGAACCACCCGGAACGGTTCAGAATGGGGCCATGACCCGCACCGAGCATGACTCGCTGGGCCCAGTTGAGGTAGCCGCCGACCGTTTTTGGGGAGCGCAGACGGAACGGTCGCGGCACCACTTCGCCATTGGCGGCCCGCGAATGATCTGGCCGCGGCCGGTGATTCGCGCCCTCGGCCTGTTGAAGAAGGCCGCCGCGCAGGCCAACACCGAGTTGGGGGAGCTTGGCGCCGATCGCGCCGGCCTGATCATCCAGGCCGCCGACGAAGTCATCGGCGGCGCCCTCGACGCCGAGTTTCCACTCGTGGTCTTCCAGACCGGCTCGGGGACCCAGACCAACATGAATGCGAACGAGGTGATCGCCAATTGCGCCAATCAACTCGCTGGCGCGCCGTTTGGCACCCACGCCCCGGTGCATCCGAACGATCACGTCAACAAGGGGCAGTCCTCGAATGACGGCTTCCCGGTCGTGATGCACGTCGCGACGACCGAGCAACTGGTGCATCGCCTGGTGCCGGCCGTCACGGCCTTGCGTGACACGCTCGCCGCCAAGGCGCTCGCCTTCGATTCCATCGTGATGGTGGGCCGCACGCACTTGCAGGACGCCGTCCCGATCACGCTCGGCGCGGTCGTTCGCGGCTGGGTGGCGCAAATCGACGACACGCTGGCCGGTGTCACCGCCACGCTGCCGGGGTTGCACGCGCTCGCCCTTGGCGCCACGGCCGTGGGTACCGGGTTGAACGCGCATCCGAAGTTCGGCGCCACGGCCGCGCGGTACCTCGCCGAGGGCACCGGCCAGCCGTTTCACGAAACCGCCAACCACGTCGCGGCGCTGTCGAGCCACGACGCCATGGCGGCCACCAGCGCGGCGCTCAGGGGCCTGGCCGGCGCGTTGATGAAGATGGCGAATGACGTGCGCCTGTACGCCTCGGGGCCCCGCGCCGGCATCGGTGAACTGCGGCTGCCTGAGAACGAGCCCGGCTCGTCGATCATGCCCGGCAAGATCAACCCGACCCAGTGTGAGGCGCTGACGATGGTGGCGGTGCAGGTCTATGGCAACGATGCCGCGGTCGCCTTCGCCAACTCGCAGGGGCAGTTCCAGTTGAACGTGTTCAAGCCGGTGATCCTGCACAACGTGCTCGAGTCGATCGCGCTACTGGCCGATGCCGTGACCTCGTTCGACACCTACTGCGCGCGCGGACTAGAGGCCGACGAGGCGCGCATTGGCGAACACCTGGCGCAGTCGCTGATGCTGGTCACGGCGCTCACGCGCCACATTGGCTACGAGCGGTCCGCCGCGATCGCGCTCGCTGCCCACCGGGAAGGGCGCCCCCTGCGCGAGGCAGCCATGGCGTCGGGCCACGTGACCGCGGCGCAGTTCGACGACTGGGTGCGCCCCGAGCGCATGGCCCGGCCTCACGAGCGTGATCTGGGGTGACCGGCACTGACCCGCGCAACGGTCCCGGTGGCCTGCTAGACTGGGCTGGTGACGGCCCCGCCGATCCCCCTGAACGAGGCCGCCCGCCTCGCCGCCCTCGATCGCTACCAAGTCCTCGACACGGCTCCCGAGCAGGCCTACGACGACTTCACGCAGCTGGCGGCCCGAATCTGCGGCGTGCCGATCGCGCTGGTCTCGCTGATCGACAAGGACCGGCAGTGGTTCAAGTCAAAGGTCGGTCTTGAGGCACCGCAAACACCACGCGAGCAGGCGTTCTGCGCGCACGCCATTGTCGACAACCAGTTGCTGGTCGTCCCCGATGCCAGCCACGACCCGCGATTCGAGGGCAATCCGCTGGTGACCGGGGACCCGCACATCCGCTTCTATGCCGGTGCGCCGCTGGTCACGGGCGAAGGGCACGGCCTTGGGACCTTGTGCGTCATCGACCGGGTGCCGCGCCAACTCAGTCCCGAGCAGCTGGCGTCGCTGCAGGCGCTCAGCCGGCAGTTGATGGCGCAGCTCGAACTGCGTCGCACCATGGAGTTGCTGATCGAAGCCGAGCGCGCCAAGAAAGTGTTTGTCGCCAACGTCAGCCACGAACTGCGCACGCCGCTCACCTCGATCCGCGGCGCCCTCGCACTGGTCCGCGATTCGGAACCAGACCTCTCGGACGATGCCGGCGCGCTGCTCTCGGCCGCCCACCGCAACGCCGACCGCCTGCTCGCCCTGGTGAACGATCTGCTCGACCTCGAACGCGTCGGCAGCGGTGAGTTGGCGGTCGTCAAGAAGGAGTGCGACCTTGGCGAGGCCATCGCGCTTGCCGTCGACACGGTCCAGCCGATTGCCAGGGATGCGGGGGTGGCGATCACGTCGACGTCGACCACGGTCCGGTTGCTGGCCGACCCGGAACGCCTGACGCAGGTGTTCATCAACCTGCTGGCCAATGCGGTGCGCTTCTCGCCCAAAGGGAGCACCGTGAGGGTGGGCGTGACGGCCACGGTCGAGTCCGTGCACCTGACCGTTGACGACCACGGCCCCGGAGTGCCGCCGGCATTCCGGCAGACGATCTTCGAACCGTTCAAGCAAGTGGAAGGTTCGGCGGCCCACAAGAAGGGCGGCACCGGGCTGGGCCTCGCCATCTCGCAGGCGATCGTCAAGGAGCACGGTGGCGTGATTGAGGTGGGCGATGCGCCCGGCGGCGGCGCGCGCTTCTGGTTCGAGCTGCCGATCTAGCTCTTCGCGAACCCCTTCCGCGTCATCACGCCCCAGCCCTGCTTGTTGCGCAGGAAATCGATCAGGCCCTTCAGGCGCCAGTACGTCGTGAGCTGGCGGTAGCCGAAGTTTTCAATCACCCCGATGGCCGCCAGCAACAGCAGGTGCCGCACCTTGGGGTAGCGCCGGTACGACATCTCTTCGAGCAGCACCGAGGTCATGGAGATCATCGCGCCGAACACCACCGCGGCCAGGAACAACAGCTGGGCGAACACCACGTCCAGCAAGCCGAACATCACCGCCACCAGGGTCACCAGGTAGCCGGATACTTCAATCAGCGGGCCGATCGCCTCGAACAGCAGGAAGTAGGGCATCGCGAACCACCCGACCGTTCCGTACTTCGGGTTGCCCATCATCGCCATGTGATAGCTCAGCACCTGGCAGGTGCCGCGCTGCCAGCGGTTGCGCTGGCTGGCCAGGATCTTCCGCGTCTCGGGCGCTTCGGTCCAGCAGACCGGATCGGGCTGGAACACCACGCGATACGGCCGGTTGGTGTCGCGCCAGCGCCGGTGCAGCCGTGCCACGATCTCCATGTCCTCGCCGATGGTGTCGTGGCGGAAGCCGCCGACCTCGATCACCGCGTCGCGGCGGAACAGGCCGAAGGCGCCGGAGATGATCAACAGCGCGTTGGCCGCCGACATGAAGACGCGGCCGCTCAGGAACGCGCGCAAGTACTCGACGACCTGGAAGCGCGCCAGCCAGTTGCCGGGCATGTCGATCTTGGTGACGCGGCCGTCCTCGACGGTGCAGCCGTTGACAATGCGGATGATGCCGCCGGTCGCGAGGGTGTCGGGGCTCTCGACGAACGGCAGCGACGCGCGCATCAGCGCCTCGGGCTCGAGAATCGAGTCCGCGTCGATCACACACACCAGCGGGTAGCGGGCGGCGTTGATACCGGCGTTGATGGCGTCGGCCTTGCCGCCGTTGGCCTTGTCGATCACCACCAGGTCGGGGTGGTCGAGCGAGCGATAGAGCGCCTGCACGGGCTTGGTGCCGAGCGGCTGCTGGTAGACCACCGGCGCGCGCATCAGCCCGAAGGCGGCGACCATCTTCGCGATGGTCTTGTCCTTCGATCCGTCGTTGACGACCACCACCTCGAACTGCGGGTAGTTCAGCAGCAGCAGCGAGCGCAGGCTCTGCTCGATCGTGGCCTCCTCGTTGTAGGCCGGCGCAATCACCGAGATGCCCTGGGTCGCCGGCGACCGCATGACCACGTCGAGCGCCCGCGAGGTCCAGCGGCGCCGGTGCTGCATGAGCGAGAAGAACGCCACCACCGAGAACAACAGGTAGAGCAGGTTGATCACCAGGAAGTAGGCGAGGACGCCGAGGTCGAACACCATCAGGCCCTGCGACACCCACGCGCGCATCAGCGAGGTCCGCCTTCCCACAACACCTGCTGGGCCAGGTCGTGTCCCAATCCCGCGCCTTGACGCACGCGCGCTGCCAGCGCGGCGTGGCCGTCGGGACCCAGCCTGAGCAACGCCCGCGCCGATTGGGCGGCAACTTCCCACTCGTCATCGAGGTGTCCGGCCAGGTGCGGCGCCGCGTCGCTGCGGCCGCTCTGGGCCAGGGCGCGGGCCGCCGCGGCTCTGACCGCCGCATCGTCATCCGCCAATGCCTTGAGCGCGTGGTAGAACGCGCGTTCGTCGAGACCGATCGCCGACAAGGCCCGCCAGGCGGCGGCGCGGGTGGGCGCGTCGGTGGCGCCGGCCCACTGCAGCAGCGGATCGCCGGCGGCCGCGCCGCCGACAAACGAGAGGATGGTCGCGACCAGGGCGCGGTCGTGCGGGTGTCCGGCGCCATGCTCCAGCAACGCCGCGGTCGAGCCTTCGCCAAAGGAGCGCAACGACTGAACCAGGCGGACGCGCTCGTGGCGCGTCGGGTCGCTCATGCGCGCGAGCAAGGGGCCGATCGCCGAGGGATCGCCGATTTGCCCGAGCGCATCGATCGCCGCCGCCCGGACCTGTTCGTGTTCGTCGTCCAGCAGCTCGATCAAGGCGCGCACCGCCGCTTGGTCACGCAGCAGACCCAGCGCCAGGGCGGCTTCCGAGCGATGCCACCAGTGGCGCGAGCGCAGATCGGCCCGCCAGCGGCCGGTAAGCTGCAGGTCGTCGGCGAGCTCGGCGGCGCGGGTATTGTGGCCGCCGCGCACGGCGTACAGGGGTGCGAGCACCAGCGAGCCGACGAGCGGACGGTGGCGGCGCGGGATTACCTTGGCCGCGGCCGCGAGCGCCATGGCGTCGCCATCGAGGGCCGCGGCGACGATCGGGCCGTAGCGGGCGATCAGGATGCGCTGGCGCCAGCCGGCGGCGGCCCGCAGCAGGCGCTGGGCCACCAGCAGGGCCAGCAGCAGCAACAACAGGGCGCTGCCGCCCAGGATGAACGGGAGCAGCACATCGCGAAACGCCTCGGCGAACCGGAGCAGCACGCGCTACCTGGTCAGCCGCGCGATGCGGGCCATCAGCTCCTCGGGATTGAAGGGCTTGGTGACGTAATCGTCGGCGCCCAGTTCGAAGGCGCGCGCCACATCTTCGTCGCGGCCGCGCGCCGAGACGACGATGGTTTTTGGCCGGGAGCCGGCGCGCTCGCGCATCCGCATCAGGACGTCGAAGCCGGTGAGCTTCGGCATCATCAGGTCGAGCAGCACCACCCCGGGGTTCTCACGCTCGAGGGCGTCGAGGGTCTGTTGCCCGTCGAGCGTCAGCACGGTCCGGTAGCCGGCGGCCCGCAACCGGGCGTCGATGATGTGGAGCACGTCGGGATCGTCTTCGGCCAGCAGCACCGTCGTCTGTCCCGGTACCGTGGCGCTGCGGGCGACGCGGTCGGCGGCCAGGGCCAGGTCGGCTTGCGCCAGCATCGCATCAAGCGCGTCAGAGCCGGCGCCGGGCGGCGCCGGACCGGCGGCGCCGATGGCGGCGCCTTCGAACCGCGGCTCGCGGTCGAGCATGGCCTGCATCGCGCCGCGCGCGGCCGCGGGCGAGAGTTCCGGCGCGAGCATCACCAGGTGGGTGTCGCTGACGCGGCCGAGGAGGTCGCGCCGGCGCACCTCGTCGTGGCAACGCGCCGCCAGGCGCCCGAGGTCCTGGGCCGCGACGCGCACCAGCACCAGCGCCGCCGGTCCCCGCGACAGCGCCTCGCGGGCGCCGGTTGCGAACAGGTCGTACGGGAGCAGGCCCGGCAGCGCGGCCGGCGGCGACGGCACCGGGGCGGCCCGTGACACCTGGCGCTTGATGCGCATCAGCAGCTCGCTCGGCGCAAACGGCTTGGTGAGGTAGTCGTCGGCGCCCAGGCTCAGCCCGGCCAGGCGGTCCAGCAGGCCGGTGCGGGCCGTGCAGAAGATGACCGGGACCGTGGCGAGGGCCCGCTCGAGCTTGATCTGCCGGCACACCGCCATGCCGTCCAGGCCGGGCAGGTCGACGTCGAGCAGAATGAGATCGGGCTGTTCGAGGCGCGCCGCCTCGACGGCTTCTGGTCCCGACTCGGCGGTGACGACCCGGTATCCCGCGGCGCGCAGGCCCGAGGCCGCGACCCGGCGTTGTTCCTGATCGTCTTCGACCAGCAGGATGCGAGCGGCATGCGGAGCGCGGCCGGCATCCTGGGCCCATGAGGGCGCCGATCCAGCCAAGTCGTGAGCAAACCCCGCGCCCATGCGCTTCAATCCGGCGCGCACCGCGGCCGGGTCCAGCACCGGTTCGAGCAGCGACTGTTCGACCAGTGACGCCTGGTCGCTGACCGTCGGGAAGCCGAGCACCCCACCGAGGCCAGCGAGCTTGTGAGCGGCTTCCCGCAGCGCGTTCAGCTCGCCATCGGCGCCGCGTTCGACCGAGCTGAGCAGCGCATCCATGGCCGACAGGCGGTTCGTGAAGCCGGCGACAAAGCGCGTGCGGGCATCGCGGAGGGCTTGATCGGCCTCGTGATCCTCCGGCGTGACTGGTGGCGGAATGTGGTCCATGCTTGGCGCGCTGCGTGTCAAAGAGCATACCAAGGTCGCTCCGGGCGCCGAAAGGGAACTGCTATCATCAATCCGTGGGTTCGCTCGGGTTCGCCGCCTTCTTCTCCCTGCTTTGTTGCGTGTCGGCAGCGGCGCAAGACAATGTCATCGCGCGGGCGCGAGCCGCGGCCGACGCCGGCGACCGCCCGGCGGGCCTGGCTCTCCTGGAAACGCACTTGGCCAGTGCGCCACGCGATGCCGATGCGCGGCTGGTCTACGGCCTGATCCTGTCGTGGGAAGGGCGCTACGACGAAGCGCGCCAGGCCCTGACGGACGTGCTGGCGCAGTCTCCCGATTACCTGGACGCGCGGGTCGCGTTGATGAACGTGGAATGGTGGTCGGGACGGTTGCCCCAGGCGCGCGAGCTGGTGCGAGCCGTGCTGACGCGCGACGCCGGCAACGCGCAGGCCCGCTACGTCCAGCAGCGTCTCGATGCGCGCACCCGGCCGTGGTCGCTCGGCCTCACCTCCACCCGCGACACCTTCAACGACGAACGCGAGCCGTGGCAGGAGACGGCCCTGACGCTTGGCCGTGAAACGCCCGCGGGCTCGCTGTTCGTTCGGGGCCGCCAGGGCGACCGGTTCGGCCTCACCGACCAGCAGGTGGACCTCGAGTTCTATCCAACGTTCCGGCCCGGCACCTACGCGTTTGTCGGCGTCGGTGTCGGCAGCGACGAGGTGTTGTATCCGGAGTACCGGGTCTCGTTCGATCTGTATCAGTCGCTCGGCGGCGGGTTCGAGGTCTCGGGTGGCTACCGGCGGCTGGCCTTCACCGACGCCACCGACATCTATCTCGCGACCCTCACGAAATACGCCGGCCACTGGATGATCACCGGCAAGGCCTTCGTCGTGCCCGACCCGGAACTGGGCGATGCCTGGTCGTATCACGCTCAGGTGCGTCGCTACTTCGGCGCCGCCGGCACCAGCTTCATCGGCGGCGGGTACAGCCGCGGCTACAGCCGTGAAGAGCCGCGTGGCGCCGGCGACTTGATCCGCGTGGACGCCGACACCATCCGCGGGCAGGCCGAAATCGACTTGACCGACCGCCTGCAGCTCACCGTTGCCGCCAGCACCAGCCGGCAGGAACGGTCGTTTCGCGAGCCGTACTGGCAGACCACGTCTGGCGCCGGCCTCAAGATTCGGTTCTGACGACGCGGTGCGCGGAGTCGCACCGCGCTGGTATGCTGTCGCCGTTTGAAGGAGGGTTCTGTCATGACGCCGCTTCGCCGCCTGATCCTCGCAATTACCGTTGCCGTCGCCATGGCCACGGCCGTCATGCCCGCGCAGCAGGGCACCCTGACCCCAGCCGAACAACAGCGCCGCAAGGACCTCGAAGCCGAACTCCAGGAGATCGCCATCGTCGAACGGCGGGTGATGATTCCCATGAAGGACGGCGTGCGGCTGGCGACCGACATCTACCGGCCCAGGGCCGCCGCGGCAGGCAAGGTGCCCATCGTGTTCGTCAAGACCCCCTACAACTTCAACTTCTGGGACGTGCGCAACGGCGTGCCGGCCGACATGAGCACGATTCTGGCAGCCATCAAGCGCGGATATGCGTACGTTGGGCAGAACGAGCGTGGCCATTTCTTCTCCGAGGGCAACTACGACATCCTCGGCGCGCCGATCACCGACGGCTACGAAACGATCGACTACTTGACCAAGCAGACGTGGTCCAACGGCAAGGTCGGCACGACCGGGTGTTCGTCCACGGCCGAGTGGCAACCGGCCGTGGCGTCGCTTGGCCATCCGGGCTTTGCCGCCATGAACGTCCAGGGCTTCGGCGCCGGCGTCGGCAAGGTCGGGCCGTACTGGGAGCAGGGCAACTGGTATCGCGGCGGGGCGATGCAGATGCTGTTCATCACGTGGATCTACGGCGAGCAGAACCAGGTGCGGCCGATGTTCCCGAGAGACACGCCGCAGGAGGACCTGATTGCCGCCTCGCGCCTGTTCGACCTGGCGCCGCGGATGCCGCCGGTTGACTGGGACAAGGCCCTGTGGCACCTGCCGACCGAGGACATCATCAAGAACGTGGGCGGCCCGCGCGGCATTTTCGCCGATAAGATGCCGGTGGAGTCCGGCGGCATGATGCAGCAGCGCGAGCCGAGTTCCGACGCGTGGCGCAAGGGCGGCTTGTGGCACGACGACATGGCGCTGAACGTGCCCGGCCTGTGGTTCATGTCGTGGTACGACGTGTCGGTGGGACCCAACCTTGAGATGTTCAATCACGTGCGGCGAACCGCGAAGGGCGACGTCGCCAACCAGCAGTGGGCCATCATCGCGCCGGTCGCGCACTGCGCCTTCACCCGCGCCACCGCCAACACCATCGTTGGTGAACGCAGCATGGGCGACGCGCGGCTCGACTACAACGAGATCATGTACGGCTTCTTCGACAAGTTCCTGAAGGGTGACGCCAATGGCCGGATCGAGAAGCAGGCGAAGGTGACCTACTTCACGATGGGCAGCAACAAGTGGCAGACCTCCGAGGTGTGGCCGCCGGCCGGCGCGCAGCCGATGACGTTCCACCTGTCGAGCGGCGGCAACGCCAACTCGCTGAACGGCGATGGGCAATTGACCATGGCGCCACCCGAGACGGACCGGCCCGACCGCTTCACCTACGACCCGATGAATCCCGTCCTGTCCTACGGCGGCAACGTGTGTTGCACCGGCAACGCCATTACGGCCGGCTCGTTCGACCAGCGCAAGATGGAGTCACGCCACGACATCCTCGTCTACACCAGTGAGCCGTTCGCCGAAGGCGTGGAGATGAGCGGACCCATTACGCCGACGCTCTACGTCTCGTCCGACGCGAAGGACACGGACTTCACGGTCAAGGTGCTCGACGTCTATCCGGATGGCCGGGCCTACAACCTCGATGAATCCATTCAGAGGATGCGCTATCGCGACGGCTACGACAAGCCGCTGGTGTGGATGGAAAAGGACAAGGTCTACAAGGTCACGTTGCAGCCGCTCACCACGAGCAACTACTTCGCGCCCGGGCATCGCCTGCGGATTGAAGTGTCGAGCAGCAACTTCCCCCGTTTCGATCGCAACCTGAACACCGGCGGCCGCAACTTCGACGAGGCCAAGGGGGTCGTGGCGAAGAACGCGGTGCATCATTCAAAGCAGTACCCGTCGAGCATCACCGTGACGGTCGTGGGCAAGTAGTGCCAGGAGGGCAGCGCTTTAGCGCTGCCGGTGCCAGGAGGGCGGCACTTTAGTGCCGCCGGAGGAATGACATGAACGATCGCCGCGACTTTCTCACCGCCAGCCTGATGGGCCTGGCCGCGTCATTCATCGCGACCCGCGACGCTGACGCGGCGGTGACCGCCAAACCGCTGGCGCAGAAGGCGACGCCCGCCGTGAACCTCGACGGATGGCAGATGAGCGCCACCGAAGTGACCTATCCGCCCGGCGAAGCGTCGGCCCAGCATCGCCATCCCGGGTTCGTGATCGGCTACGTGCTCGAGGGCCAGTATAAGTTCGCGGTGAACAACGACACGCCGACGGTGCTCGCGGCGGGGCAGATGTTCTTCGAGTCGTTCGACGCGCCCGGGCAAGTGCACGCGGTGTCGGGCAACGCGAGCACGACTGCGACCACCCGGATCCTGGCGATCGTGTTCCATAAGAAGGGCGATCCCGTTTCCCTGCCCGGAGCATAGGCGCGCGTGGGCTGCTGGCGGAAGGGCGCGCGGCGATGTGATCGCGCGTCCCGGCTACTTTGTGGCCCCGCAATAGCCTGATTCCGCGGCAATAATTTCCATATCGGTCGACGTACTCGGACGCAGGAACTGCGTACTCGCGAGTGCCCATTCCTCGATTCTCGAAAGAAATCGCGCGGCATGCGCTTAGCACTGTTCTGTCGCGTCATGCGCGACGATGCTAGGATTCGAGGGAGGAGCAGCGGATGTCCGAACACCCAGTGCCGGCGGTCCACAAGCTCACGGTCAACGAACTCTGGGCGCGATTCCCGGACGAGACTCACGTGCGTCACGAGCTCATCGACGGGGTGCTCTTCGTGACGCCCAGCCCAATCACCCGGCACCAGCTGCTGGTCGGCCGGCTGTCGTTCGAGATTGAGTTGTACCTTCGGGCGCATCCGGGGGTCGGGCAGTTGTTCGGCGTTCCACTTGACGTCGTCCTGTCGGACCATGACGTCGTTGCACCCGACATCATTCTGATCGCTGACGATCAGACGGAAATTCTCACCGACCAGAACGTGCAGGGGCCTCCGGCGCTTGTGGTCGAGGTCCTCTCGCCGTCAACTCGAAGGCGAGACATCGGGATCAAGCGCCAGCTGTTCGATCGCGCAGGAGTTCGTTCGCGCGATAAGAGTTCGGCTACTGCTTAATCGGTAGGGTCAACGAGCGCTCGAGTTCGTCCAGCTGATTGTTGACGTCGCTCCAGCGTCCCTGGTCGGCCGCCATCTGCTGCGATAGCAGCGATTCCTCGGTCAGCAGATCCTGCCGGCGCTTCTCCGGGTTTCGCAACTTAACCTTGTGGTATTCGAGTTGCTCTTCCATCTCTCGTCGCATCTCAGACGAGTTCGTCCGCTCAATCGCACTCTCAGTTCGCTTGACGTCGTCAGTGGTCGATGCGATCACCGCCTCGACTTTCGAAAGCTCGTCACGGACCGCGGCCGCTCGACGAGAGAGCTCGGCGATGCGCTGCTCCTGCAGTTGTACCCGAGCCACCAGCAACTGGATGCGCGCGCCAACCGTGGCCGAGCGCTCCATCGCAATGCGGAGCGACCGCACTTCACTGAGCAGCTCGCGAATCGGATCCGCAGCTGGGGTTTGCGCGGTGATTACACCGGGACTGAGAAATGAGCCGAGCAAGACAACAACGGTGGCGCGCATCACCTCTGACCTCCGGTCTTAAATCACCCGATCACTGATTCACCAAATCCCGATATGGAATCACCAAATCACCAAATCACGAGATCGCCAGATCACCGCCTGAACAACCCCACCAACGCTCCCTTGCCGCGAATCTTCCCGGCCATGGCGGCCATCACCGCGGCACGCGTGAGCGGTGGCGATTGGCCCACGGCCGGCACCTCGATCGTCGAATCGAGCGCGTAGATCTCGAACACGTAGTGATGCGCCGGGCCTGACGCCGGCGCGCCGGGGCCGCGATAGTACGGGCCGCTGGCGCTGATCTGCCGCGTGCCGTCGGGTAACTGGCTGCCTTGCGGCACCCCTTCCGGCAGCGCGCGCGTGCCCTTCGGGATGTTCCACAGCATCCAGTGCAGGATGTCGTCGGTGCCGTTCCCAATCGCGGTGTCCGCGTCGCGCGCGATCAGCACGAAGCTGACCGCATCGTCCGGCGCCGTCCACGCCAGCGGCGGCGACACCTGGGCGCCGGCCTGGGTGTACTTCGCGGGAATGGCGCCGCCGTCGGTCCACGCCGTCGTGGTCAACGACATCACCTGGATGGGACCGCGGCGGTTGCTGAGTTGGGCTGGTGGGGCTGGTGGGGCGGGTGGGGCTGGTAGGGGATTCGGGAGGCCGGCCACACCGGGGCCTTGCGTCTTCTTCCACGCGTCGTAGCGCATCCGCAGCGTCTTCACGGGGTTGAGATTCTCGCCCGCCTTGATCTGGTTCGGTCCCTTGTCGGCGCCCGGCTGCGACGCGGTCAGATACATCGCGTACTTGCCGTTGTTGTGCGAGTCGCCGCTCGTGTCCTTCGGGTCAGATGCCAGGATGTAGGCGATGTGCGACGTGCGGCCGTCGCAGGGGATGGCCGGCGCCACGCCGTCGGCCGGCCACGGCGGGCACACGCAGCGGCTGTCGCCGCCCGAGCCGTCGGCCGCCTCCATGGCCGCCATCACGCGATCGGTGATCGAGCCGGCGCTCTTGATGAACGCCTGCACCGCGTTGGGCATGACGTTGCCGGCGCGAAGAATGTTGCCCTGGATCGAATAGAAGATCTCGGTGCCGGGGACCTGGCCCTGGAGGTCTTGCGAGACGTAGCCGTTGGTCAGGCCCGAGTGGCCGGCGCTGCGGCCCTGCAAATCGAGAATCCCGAACTGCCGGCTCTGGAACGCCGGGTCGGCGCTCAGCAATTCGATGATCCGCTTCGGGTCGGTCCCTTTCTGCAGCTCCTCGAACACCAGCATCTGGTTCTTGTGCGTGCCGTCAACGCCGGCCTGGCAGGCGGCAACGCCCTTGCCGGGCACCACCACGGCCTGCACGCCCATCAGGAACTGGTCGTCGCGATCGACGCACGTGGCCGACGCGATCACGACCCGGCCCGAGGTGCGGTCGACGGCAATCACTGACCAGGTGGCAAAGGCCGAGGAGGGCAGAACCAGCAGAGAAACCAGGACCAGGAACACTCGACGCATCAGTAAGACCCCTTTCGCCAGACACTATATACTTCCCCGGTCTGGACCTTTGGAGGGGCTATGAGAATCGCTCGCATCGGCTTCGTCGTGGCGGCTGTGTTCGGGTTGGCTCCGGTGGCGCAGGCACAGACCGCGCCGACTTTTGCCAAGGACGTCGCGCCGATCTTCTATTCCAAGTGCGTCGAGTGCCATCGCCCGACGATGTTCGCGCCGATGTCGCTGATTACCTTCGACGAGGCCCGGCCGTGGGCGCGGTCGATCAAGCAGCGGGTTGCGGCGCGCACCATGCCGCCATGGGGGGCCGACCCCGCGCACGGCGTGTTCAAGAACGATCCCCGGCTGTCAGAGAAAGAGATCGCGACGATTGTGGCGTGGGTGGATGCGGGCGCGCCGAAGGGCCGCGACGCCGACCTGCCCAAGGCGCCGACCTTCGCGGAAGGCTGGAGCATTGGCAAGCCCGACGCCGTCTTCACCATGACCGAGGACTTCAAGATCCCGGCGACCGGCGTGGTCGAGTACCAGTACCTGCGCCTGCCCACCGACATCACGGAAGACAAGTGGATCCAGGCGATTGAGATCAAGCCGCAGGCGCGCGCGCAGGTGCACCACGTGCTGGCCTACACCCAGCCGACGGGTTCGCCCCTGAACACGAACGGCGCGCTCGGGCCGAACAGCATCGGCGGCGTCACGCCCAACAAGCCGGGCGTCATCTTCGAGCCGGGCGTCGGCCGGCTGCTGACCGCCAATTCCGACATCGTCCTGCAGATGCACTACACGACCAACGGCGAGGCGACCACGGATCGCACGCAGGTTGGGGTGGTCTTCGCGAAAGAAGCGCCGAAGATGCAGCAGCGCGGCGGCAGCGTGATCCAGCCGCGATTCGTGATTCCTGCCGGTGCGCCGGCGCACGAAGTGCGCGGCTCGCGGGTGCTGGCCGAAGACACGCTGATCACGTCGTTCACGCCGCACATGCACGTGCGCGGCAAGAGCATGACCTACATCGCGACCTTCCCCGACGGGACCAAGGAGACGCTGTTGTCGGTGCCGAACTACGACTTCAACTGGCAGATCAGCTACGAGCTGGCCAAGCCGCGGCTGTTCCCCAAGGGCACCTCGATCGAGGTGATCGCGCACTACGACAACTCGCCGAACAACAAGTTCAATCCCGATCCCACCAAGGACGTCCGCTGGGGCGACCAGACCTTTGAAGAAATGATGATCGGTTTCTGGGGCACGGTGGTCGAACGCCCCGTGACCTCGTCACAGAAGAACGAATGAAGATATCGCGTCGCGAATTCGTCTCCCTGGCCAGCGCTTCGGCGCTGGCCATCCCCACGAAATCCTGGTCACGCCAATCGTCACGGCCCGCCGTTGACGGCGCGCGCCTGCGCAACCGGCTCGAGCGCCTGAGCACGCACGGCCGGCCGCCCGGCGGCACGTTCGCCTCGGGCGTGTCGCGCGTGGCGTATTCGGTGGCAGACCTCACGGCCCGGGCGTTCATCATCGACGAGATCAAGTCGGCCGACATCGTGCCCCGCATCGACGCCGCCGGCAACATCTTCGCCCGCTACGGTGGCCAGCCCAACCAGCCCGCCATCCTGTTCGGGTCGCATATCGACTCGGTGCCGAACGGCGGCAATTTCGATGGCAACCTCGGCTTCTTCTCGGCGCTGGAGGCGATCCAGGCCGTGCAGGCGGCGAAGGTGCAGACCCGGCATCCGCTCGAGATGGTGTTGTGGGCGCACGAAGAGAGCACGGCGTTTGGCATCGGCACCGCGGCCAGCCGCATTGTCGCCGGCGACCTGCGGGCCGGGGACATGGACCGGACGTGGAACGGCATGCGGCGCGCCGATGCGATCAGGCGCATTGCCGGCAGTCCCGATCAGATCGAGACCGCGGTGCGCGGCAAGGGTGCGTGGCACTCGTACGTCGAGCTCCATATCGAACAGGGCGGCACGCTCGACCAGGCCAGGGTGCCAATCGGCATCGTCGAAGGCATTGTCGGGATTCACCGTTACGACGTCGTGATCGAGGGCTTCGCGAACCACGCCGGCACCACGCCCATGGGCGAGCGCCAGGACGCCATGGTGGCGGCGGCGCAGTTGACGCTCGCGGTGCGCGAGATTGCCGCGCGCCGGCAAGGCCGACAGGTCGGCACCGTGGGCCGGCTCGAGGTCGAGCCCAATTCGCCCAACGTCATTCCCGGCCGCGTGACGCTCAGCGTGGAGTTCCGTGACCTGTCAGATCAGGTGCTTCGCGAGCTCGGTGATGCCGTGAAGGCGCGCGGCGCCGCGATCGCGAAAGACACGGGCACGACCATCACCTTCGCACTCGCCAGCACCAACCTTGGGTCACCGGCCAGCAGCGGCGTCCAGGAGGCGATCGGGAAGGCGGCGAGTGTGCTCAGCCTGCCGACGCGCCGCCTGCCGAGCGGTGCCGGTCACGATGCCCAGCAGATCGCGCGGCTGTGCCCCATGGGCATGATCTTCGTGCCGAGTGTCGGCGGGATTAGCCACTCGCCGAAAGAGCTCACCACGTGGGACGACTGCACGCGTGGCGCGAACGTGCTGCTTGGCGCCGTGCTGGAGTTGGATCAGCGCGACAGCGTGTAGGCGCTCTGCGGCGCGCGCCTTGACAGACGCGCGTGGGGCTCGCCGCTTCGCGTCTCGTCGGGGTCGCTCGCTCCGCTCGCATCCTGGGGCTCGCGCCTTCCACCTCCGCGCAGAGCGCTACGGCGGACAAGTCGGCGCTCGCAGGGACACCAGCATGATCGAGATTCGCGAAGAGCGTCCGGGCGACGTAGCGGCGATTCGCAGAGTGAATCGATGTGTTCATGGTGTTGGTTCTGGATTACGTGAAAATGGCCGACGTCTCTGGCGTCGCCAGGTACCGCCAGGAATTCTCGTCGGTGAGCTAACAGATTTATCAGTGTCCAATCTGTGTCTAATCGGTGGCCTGTAGTACGCTGCTTCCCGACTATTTTTCCAGCTTGTCTCTGAATGTATATGAATCGATATCTGTTTACTATTTCTGCGACTGCTCTGTTGTGTGTAACGAGCGCCACGAGCTCGATGGCCCAGACCAAGCCGGGTTCGGCCAACGTGGCGACCGCCGTTCGCGCGACCGAAGCGCCGACCCTTGACGGCGATGTGCTCGGCGACCCGGCGTGGAACGCGGCGACGCCCATTACCGGCTTCGTCCAGGAGCAGCCCAACGAGGGGCAGCCCGCTTCGGAGAAGACCGAGGTTCGCGTCATCTTCACTGCCGATACCCTGTATGTCGGGGTGGTGTTGTACGACTCGGACCCGAGCGGCATCATCGTGACGGACGCGCGCCGTGACTCGCCGTTGGACGACACCGACAGCTTCCAGGTGATTTTCGACACCTATCGCGACCGCCAGAACGGGTTCGTGTTCGGGACCAACCCTGCCGGGGTCGAGTACGACGGCCAGGTCACCAACGAAGGGCAGGGCGGTGGCGGGCTGGGCTTCGGCCAGATGCAGTCGGGCGGCTCCGGTTCGGGCTTCAACATCAACTGGGACGGCGCCTGGAGCGTGCGCACCCGCATGACCGACCAGGGATGGTCGGCCGAATTTGCGATTCCATTTCGGACGCTGCGCTACCCGGCCGCCACGGATCAGACGTGGGGCATCAACTTCCAGCGGAACATCCGGCGCAAGAACGAACGCGCGTACTGGGCGCCGATTCCGCGACAGTTCAACCTGTATCGGCTGTCGTTGGCCGGATCGCTGACCGGCGTGCAGACGCCGGCGCTGCGCAACCTGCGCATTACCCCGTACGTGCTGGGCAACGCGTTGACGTCGGGTGAGAACCCGGTCGACGGCGAGCTGCTGGGCGATATCGGCGGCGACCTGAAGTACGGCATTACACCCAGCCTGACCCTGGACGCCACCGTCAACACCGACTTCGCGCAGGTCGAGGTGGACGATCAGCAGGTCAACCTGGATCGGTTCAACCTGTTCTTCCCCGAAAAGCGGCCGTTCTTCCTCGAGAATGCCGGGTTCTTCAGCGTCGGCAACCCGGGCGAAGTGGATCTCTTCTTCAGCCGCCGCATCGGCATCAGCAAGGCCGGTGAGGCGATTCCCATCCTCGGGGGTGGCCGCGTCTCGGGCAAGGCCGGCCGCTTCAACGTCGGCGTCCTGAACATGCAGACCGACGAGTTCGACAACGCCGTGGCCGGCACCAACTTCACGGTCATGCGCGTGAGCCGGGACTTGCCGAACCGCTCGTCGATCGGCGGCATCTTCACCAATCGGCTCGAAACCGGCAGTCTCGCCGGCGACGCCGCGGCGGGTCGCACCTACGGGCTGGATGGCAGGTGGGGCGTTGGCGCGACCAGCATCTTGACCGGCTTTGTCGCCAAGACCGACACCGAAGGCATCACCGACAGCACCCACGCGTTTAACATCCGGTCGCAGACCAACCGGCCGCAGTGGGACCTGAACGTCGGCTACCAGGAAGTGGGTAGCGGTTTCAATCCCGAGGTTGGCTTCCTCAGCCGCAAAGGCTATCGCAAGCCTGACGTCTTCCTGATGACGCGCTTCCGCCCGAAGGATTTCATTAACATCCAGGAACTACGCCCGCATGCGACCTTCCGCGGCTTTTGGGGTCTCGACGGCTTCCAGGAAACCGGCTACCTGCATTTGGACAACCACTGGCAGTTCCGCGACAGTACCGAGATCCACACCGGCATGAACCTCACGCTCGAGGGCGTGCGGAGGCCGTTCGAGATCTACCCGGGCATCTTCGTTCCCCCCGGCACCTACGAGCACGCCGAGGCGCAACTGGTGGGCATGAGCAACCAGGGCGCGCCGGTCAGCGTCAGCATGCGCGTGAACGCCGGGGGTTTCTTCGGAGGCGATCGTTTGAGCCTCAGCCCGACGGTCAGGTTTCGCGCCGGCGACGCGCTGACCACCGAGCTGACCTATCAGCGCAACGACGTCACCCTGCCGGGCGGCGCGTTCGTCACCAACCTGGTGCGCACCCGCGTGTCGTACTCGTTCTCGTCGCGCGTGTTCACGCAGGCGCTGATTCAGTACAACGACCGCGCCGACCTGTGGTCCATGAACTTCCGCTTCGGCTGGCTGCAGGCGGCCAACACCGGCCTGTTCGTCGTCTACACCGACACCCGCGGCCTCTACGAACTGAACGATCGGCCGGAACGGACCGACCGGTCGCTGATCGTCAAGTACTCCTACATGTTCGACTTGTTTCGCTGAAGAACCGGAATCGTCCAACTCAGGAGAAACCACCATGGTGACCTTGGTAAAGCGGCTGCTCGTGGTCGTGGCCTTGTGTGGCTGGGCGTTGCCAGCGTCGGCGCAGACGGTGGACGAGGTGATCGAGAAGCACCTGGCCGCCATTGGCGGCCGCGCCGCCCTCGCCACGCTGCAGTCGCGGCAAATGGTCGGCACCATGACGCTGTCATTGCCGGTCGGCGGCGACGTGACCGGCTCGATCGATGCGCTGAACGCTGTCCCCAACAAGGCGCGGACGTTGATCAAGCTGGATTTGACGGCGCTCGGCGCCGGCCCGATCCAGATCGATCAGCGCTTCGATGGCTCGACCGGCTACCTGCTCGACAGCATGCAAGGCGATCGCCCCATCACCGGCAGCCAGCTCGCGAGCATGAAAAGCGCGGTGTTCCCCTCGCCGTTCCTGAACTACAAGGAGCGGGGCGCCAGCGTCGAGTTGAAGGGCAAGGAGAAGGTTGGCGAGCGCGAGGCATACCTGCTGGTCTACACGCCCAAGGATGGCGCGGTCGTGCGCCAGTACCTCGATGCCGAGTCGTTCCTGGCGGTGCGGATGGTGACCACCGTCGACGTGCCCGGCATGGGCGCCCTGGATCAGACCTCGGACTTCTCCGATCAGCGCGACGTCGACGGCGTGAAGGTGCCGTTCCTGATCAAGTCCTCGTCGGCGGCGCAGAGCTTCACCATCAGCGTCACCAAGGTGGACCACAACGTCACCGTGGATGAAAAGCTGTTTGTGAAACCCGGCCTATAATTGTGGCGGTGCCGCGCGTCAGGCTACTTCGTCCGCTCCCGCGTTCGATTACGCGGCCGCTCTCGTTGCTCGCCGTGGTCGCGTGGCTCGCGACCATGGCGGTCATGGTTGACCGCACCTACCTCCAGGCAGCGCCCACCAACCTGGCCACCGACCTGGCCCGCTACGGCTCGACCGCCCAGTGGCGCGGCGTCTACTACCGCGGCGAGAAGATTGGCTTTACGGTCAGCCAGGTCGAGCGCACCGACGCCGGCTTCGAGCTGAGCGAGGACGGGCGGCTGCAGTTCTCGTTGCTCGGCGCCACGACCGCGGCGGTGCTGCGGACGACGGCGCGCGTGGACCGCGCCTTCGCGTTGCAGACGTTCGAGTTCTCGCTCGATCCGGGCACCGGGCCGACCACCGTTCGCGGCCGCCTCGATGGCCTGCGGCTGTCGCTCGACATCATCAGCGCCAGCGGCACGCGTTCGGAAACCCGGGATCTCGAGGCGCCTCCCGCCCTCATGCTGAGCATGGGCCGCCGGCTGGCCAGCGAGGGGCTGGTGGCGGGCACCCGCCACGAATGGCAGATCTTCGACCCCGCCACCATGAAGAACGCGCCGGTGCAGCTGGCGATCGGCGAGCGCGAGGTCGTCAACGCCGGCGGCCGCCCCACGCCGGCGTTTCGCGTCGAGTTGGCCTTCTCGGGACTGAGCACCACCGCGTGGATCACCGACACCGGCGAGATCGTTCGCGAGGAAAGCCCGATGGGGCTGATCTCCGTGCGCGAAACGCAGGAGCAGGCCACGACCCTGGCCGTGACGAACCGGATGCAGGCAGACATGTTGGCCGCGTCTGCCGTGGTGCCGACCATGCCGCGGGGGGCGTTCATCACCGAGCCGCGCGACGTGACGCGGCTGCGGATGCGCATCGACCACGCCGACCTGTCGGGCCCCGACCTCCAGGGTGTCGGCCAGACGGTCACCGGCAACATCGTCGAACTCGTGGATACGCGGGGGCTCACCGCCGGGCCGGCCGATACCGATCTCGATCGCTACCTGCGGCCCGAGCCGTTCATCGAAAGCGATGCGCC
Organism: Acidobacteriota bacterium; assembly: GCA_030697165.1. Lineage (NCBI taxonomy): Bacteria > Pseudomonadati > Acidobacteriota > Acidobacteriota bacterium. Next base: position 14,475 of record JAUYQQ010000015.1, on the reverse strand, counting down.
CGAGATCCTGGCCGAGGCCGAGCGCATGGTGCAAGGCATTGCCGGTGCGCGCGCGCGGGCCGAGCGATTGATGCGCGAGGTCAACCAGCTGGTGGAGAAGAAGCCCACCGTGAGCCTGCCCTCGGCGCTCGAAGTGTTGCGCACGAAAGTGGGGGACTGCAACGAGCACACGGTGCTGTTCGTCGCGCTCGCGCGATCGCTGGGCATCCCGTCGCGCATCAACGTCGGCCTGGCCTATGTGCGGGGCGCGTTCTACTACCACGCGTGGCCAGAGGTCTACCTCGACGAAGGTGGTGGCCGCGGACTGTGGCTGCCGGTGGACCCGACCTTCAACCAGTTTCCGGCCGATGCCACGCACGTCCGTCTGGCGCGCGGCGGGTTAGACCAGCAGACCGCCATCCTGCCGCTCGTCGGCCGCGTCAGGATGACCGTGTTGCAGTTGGACGTGGCCCCGGGGTCGACACCCATTCTCGTGGGCCGGTCCGCCACGGATGCACAGTCCCTGTCCATTCCCGTGCCCAGGCGCCAGGACTGCGGCTGCTGGATTCCGTGCCCGGGTAGCTAATGATCGCCGTCGAGAATCTGGTCAAGCGTTTTGGTTCCTTCACGGCGGTCGATGGCGTTTCGATTAACGTCGAGCCCGGCCAGATCCACGGCTTTCTCGGCCCGAACGGGGCGGGAAAGACCACCAGCATCCGGATGATCGCGGGCCTGCTGCGGCCCGACGAGGGCCGCATCCTGGTGAACGGCCACGACCTGGCGCGCGAGCCCGAGGCCGCGAAGGCCGCGCTTGGTTTCATTCCGGACCGGCCGTTCATCTACGACAAGCTGACCGCCGGCGAGTTCCTGCGGTTTCACGGCGGACTCTACGGCATGGACGGCGGCGACACTGACGCCCGCATTACCGAGATGCTCGAGATCTTCGAGCTGGGCCGGTGGCAGCACGAGCTGGTCGAGAGTTTCTCGCATGGCATGAAGCAGCGGCTGGTCATGAGCGCGGCCTTCCTCCACCGGCCCAAGGCGGTGCTCGTGGACGAGCCCATGGTCGGTCTCGATCCGCGCGGCGCGCGCTTGATCAAGGACATCTTCCGGCTGATGGCGTCGCGCGGCGTCGCCATCCTGATGAGCACGCATACCCTGGAAGTCGCGCAGGAGATGTGCGACCTGATCAGCATCATCCTCAAGGGCAAGATCATCGCGCACGGCACGGTCGCCGACGTGCGTGCCATGGCCGGCACGCCGGACGAGGAACTGACGCCGGTGTTCCTGAAGCTCACGGGCGGCGGCGCCCTGCAAGAGATCGACGAGATCGTCTGATGGAGTCGCTGACTCGTCCCTTTCCTTACTTGCTGTTGCCCATGTGGTGGGCGTCGCGCAACCGCGCCCGCCGGCGCGAGAAGGGCGACCTGACCCGGGGCGTGCTGTTCGGCGCGATCGGCCTGGCGGTGTTCGCCGCGTTGTTTGCCGGGTCGTTCTGGGTGACCTGGCAGGCCGCCGGCTACGACGAGCTGGGCGATTACCTGATCCGCATCGGGCTGTCGTGGCTGTTCCTCACGTTCCTGTCGTTCCTCGCGTTCAGCGCGGTGGTGGCGTCGCTGTCGACCTTTTTCCTGTCTGACGACTTGCGGTTGATCATGGTCGCGCCGGTCGCGTCGCGGCGCCTGTTCTTCGCGCGCTTTGCGCGGACGCTGGCGCAGTCGGGCTGGATGGTCGTGGTCTTTCTCGTGCCGGTGCTCGCCGGCATCGGCTTTGCCAAGTGCGCGCCGTGGACGTTTGTCGCCACCGTGATCCTCACGGTGGTGCCGTTCGTCACCATTCCGGTCGCGCTCGGCTCGGCGCTCACTCTCGCGCTCGTGAACGTGTTCCCGGCGCGCCGCGCCCGCGACATCCTGATGTTCATGGGCCTGGTGTTCGCCACCAGCCTCGTGCTGTTGCTCCGCTTCCTGCAGCCCGAACGGCTCCTGCGGGTCGAGTCGATGCCCGAGGTGACGGCGTTCTTCGCCACGCTGCAGTCGCCGATCACGCCGCTCCTGCCGTCGTTCTGGGCGGGGGAGGCGTTGTTCGCCGGCGTGCAGGGCGGCAGCGACTGGCTGCACATCGGCGCGCTGTGGACGACCGCGGCGGCGCTGGTGGTGGTGGTGGGCGCGGCGTTCGAGCGGTGGCACTTCGCCGGCTTCAGCAAGTCACAGGAGGCGCGCAAGGCGCGCTTTGCGCGGTTCCACGCGCTCGACGCCGTGGCCCGCCTGCTGCCGTTGTCGCCGGTGCGGCGTCACCTGCTCATCAAGGACATCAAGGTGTTCCTGCGCGACGTCAGCCAGTGGTCGCAGTTGCTGCTGCTGGTGGCGCTGATGCTGGTGTACCTCTACAACTTCCGCGTGCTCGACCTGGATCGCCTGCCGTACATGAGCGGCGTCGTGAAGAACCTGTACGCGTTCCTCAACCTGGCCATGGCGGCGTTCGTGATGGCGACGGTGGCGGTGCGGTTCGTGTTCCCGGCGGTGTCGGCTGAAGGCGCCGCATTCTGGATTATTCGCACCGCCCCGATCTCGCTGCGCGACTTCTTGTGGTCGAAGTTCTGGTCGGGCCTGGTGCCGGTGCTGGTGCTGTCGGAGATCCTGATCGTCGCCGGCAACGAACTGCTCGGGGTCGATCCGTTCCTGAAGCAGATGTCGGCCGTCGCCATCGTCTTCATGTCGTTCGCGCTGGTCGGGCTGGCCACCGGCCTCGGCGCGCGCTACCCGCGGTTTGCCGCCGACAATCCCAGCCAGGTGGCCGGGTCGTACGGCGGCGTCGCCTTCATGATCGTGGCGGTGCTGTTCATCCTGGTGATGATTGGGCTGCTTGGCTGGCCGTCGAGCGTGTACCTGTTCAGCCAAGTGCGCAACCGACCGTTGACCGAAATGCAGCAAGTCCTGTTCTACGCGTGCTTCGCCTCGGCCGCCCTCCTCAGCATTGCTGTCTGGCTGCTCGGCATGCGGACCGGCGTGCAGGCATTGCAGGCGATGGATCGGACGCCAGCGTAGTCGCGCCGCTAGCCTCGCAGGATCTGCCGGATCGGATCGGGTAGCAGCTGCGTGCCGAGCTTCCAGCACGTCTTGCAGGCAGGGCAATCGTAGAAGTGAACCGGAATTTGCGCCATCGACGCGGCCTGGGGCCGAAACGAGCCGGACGACACTTCTGTGTCGACATAGGCGAGGGTGCCCTGGCAGGTTGGGCAGGACGGATCGACGGGGCGATCAGCCGGATCGAGCGTGGCCATAAGTGCACAGTATGGCGCAACTCGAAGCGACACGGTGGCTCTTGGTGCACAATGTCCGGATGCCACCATTGAACTGTCCTCGGTGTCGCGGTGAACTGGTTGCCGGTGGAGCGGTCTACGGGCCGGGGCGGATGGCGTTTCGTCCGCAGGACTCGAAGTTCTTCACCCTGCAGACCGGCGATGTCATGACCAAGGCGATGATGTGCCGCGAGTGCGGCGTCATCGAGTTCGTCGGCGACGTCGCCAAGTTGAAGCGGTTGCTGGTTGGCGGAGCCGACCCCACGCCGGGACCGACTTCAGCGAGTTAGCGGGCGTCGGCGCGCTGGTTTCATCAGCGACATTCGGCCCTCGTTGTTCGTTACACTGTGGCCGCCATGTCACGAATTCTCATCGCTGCCCTGCTGTTGGCCGTCGTCACCCACGCTCCGGCTAACCACCTTCGCCAAGGCTACGGCGGTCAAGAAGCCGGAGGCTACTCTGAACAGGACGTTCCACCTGCCGCGACGGCCGGGGACCCGTGGTTCGGTACGTTCTCGATCATTGCCTTTGATCCGGCGACCCACGAGTTAGGCGTCGGGGTCCAGTCGCGGGCGTTTGGGGCGGGCGCCGCCGTGCCGTACGCGAAACCCGGGGTGGGCGCCGTGGCTACACAGGCGTCGGCCAACCGTCAATACGGCCCCAAGGCAATCGCCCTGCTCGAGCAGGGGCTGTCGCCGGCCGAGGTGGTGAAGCGCATCACCGACGAGGATCCTGGCCGCGACTCGCGCCAGGTGGCGGTGATCGATACCAAGGGCCGCTCGGCGGTCTACACCGGCAAGCGCGTGCTCGATCGCAACAACGATCCGAAAGACCTCGTGCACCTGGGCGGCTTCGCGGGCTTCGCCGCCGGGCCGAACTTCTCGGCGCAGGGCAACACGCTGGCGAGCGAAGAGGTGGTCAAGGCGATGGCGGCGGCGTACCAATCGGGCAAGAGGTCGATGGCCGAGCGGTTGATGGACGCGCTCGATGCGGGGCAGGCGAAGGGTGGCGACACCCGCGGCATGCAGTCGGCCGGCATTCTCGTGGTGCGGCCCCTGCCGCCCAACTCCGACTCCACCGTCGAGCGCATCGTCGACATCCGCGTCGACGATCACGAGGAGCCGTTCAAGGAATTGCGGCGGTTGCTGCAGATGACGACGGGCGTGCCGAATCGGTTAACGGCCCAGTCGGCGGAACTGGCGAAGGCGGGGAAGTTTGCGGAGGCGATTGTCGAACAGCGCAAGGCGCTCGACATCAACCCGCGCAGCGAGCAGCTGATGTACGCACTGGCGCAGCGCCACGCGCAGGCGGGGGACACGAAGCAGGCGCTCGACTATCTGGGCCAGGCGATCCGCCGCCAGCCGAAGCAGTGGCAGCAGCAGGCGGCCACCGACCCGATGTTCGCAAAACTGGCCCCCCTCCCGGAATTCAAGCGCCTGGTGGGTGCCTGACCCCCATTTTCACAAATTTGTGGATTGGGGACAGTCAACAGCAGCCAAGTTAATCGAAATGCGGCCTGTTTCCGCGAACAGGGCTGGTTGAGGGCTGACCCCAATCCACCATTTGGTGAAAATGGGGGTCAGGCCCCGGTCACCCTGCGGGGGTCAGGCCCCGGTCACCCTGCGGTCAGGCTGATCCCCGATCCCCGATCCCTGATCAGGCCATTCGCGACGGTTGCCACTGCAAACCGAGGCCGATGATCCGCTCGATCAACTTGGCGTAGGTCACGCCGGCCCGCTGAGCCGACTCGGCGAAGTCTTCGCCGTGCGCCAGCTGCGGGTTCGGGTTGGCTTCGATCACCGACAGCTCGCCATTCGCCTTCAGGCGCATGTCAATGCGCGCGTAGCCTGACAAGTCGAGTGCGCGGTAGACGCGCTTGGCCAGATGCTGCACCTTGGCAGAGACGTCGTCTGGCAGCGTCGCCACGGCCGTGTCGATGCCGTGCTTCTTCTGGTACTTAACGCTCCACTTCACGCGCTCGGTCGCGATTTTCCAGTTGTTCTCCGGCATCTTCGAGAACGACATCTCCCACACCGGAAACGTCTGCAGGCGATCGTTCCCGATCACCCCGACGTAGAGCTCGCGGCCGTCGATGAACTGTTCGACGATGGCGGGGGTCATGATGGTGTCGTGGATGAACTGGACGCGCTTGATCAGCTGCTCCTCGTTCTCGACCACCGACGCCTGCGAGATGCCGGTCGATGACTCGTAGGTCAGCGACTTCACGATCAGCGGGAACTGCAGGCGCTTGGGCAGCTTCACCTTGTTGCCGAGTGGCACGACCAAAAAGTCGGGCACCGGGATGCGGTGATACGCCATCAACTTCTTGGCCAGGCCCTTGTCGCGCGACAGCGTGAGCCCGCGCGGGTTGCATCCGGTATACGGCACCTTCAGCAGCTCGAGGTAGCTGACCACGTTCTGGTCGAACACCACCACATCGTCAAACGCCTCCATCAGGTTGAACGTGATGGTCGGCTTGAAGTCGTCCATCGTCGCGCGAATGGGCGTGAGGTCGTCGTGCACGCCAATGACGCGCACCTCGTGGCCCAGCACTTTCAGCGTGCGGACGACGTCGTATTCCATGCGCCAGGAGGCGGTCGAGGCGGTGGCCTGGTCGGGCGCCTCATCGGGCGGTTCGAGGCCTTTGTGGACGAGAGTCAAGACGCGCTGTGGTTTCAAAGGGCTACCCGATGGCGGCCGCTGTGCAAGTAGTTCATCACCTGCACGGTCAGCAGCACCGTGAATTCCTGCCGCGCCTGTTCTTCGGGCACGGCGAGGCGGAGTTTCAGCTCGCGGCATCGCTTGATGATGTCTTCGAGCACCTTGTCGATGGTGTATTGGTAAATGCCGGTCCAGTCGGCGACGATCTTGCGCACCGGCCGGCGGATGCGGCTGAGGAACTGGGCCGCGGTGATCCGGCTGGCGTGCTCGGGCCCGTCCGAGAACAGCCGGCGCAAGTCACGATCGTAAAACGCCGGATGGTCCACGCCGTAGTGCCGCCGCTTTTTCCGGTAGTGATACCGGAGCGTGCGATTGAGCTTGTGGAGGGGATCGATCTCCTCGGTGCGTTCGAGCAGCGGCTTCTTGGCGACCAGCGACTTCATCAGGTCGTCCATGTACTCGAGCTTCTTGATCGCCGGCCAGCCGGCGTAGCGCGGCTTCCACTGGGCTTCGGGCGTCAGCCACACGGCAAACGTCTCGGCGAAATCTTCGTCGGGATGGCTCTGCGCGTACCACGGGTCGAGGTGCTGGACGAAGCTCTTGCTGTACGGCCGTGGCGCGTAGAACTCAGGATAGGGTTCTGACGAACTGCCGAAGACGTGCTGTCGTTGACGGCGCAGCCGCAGTTTGTAGGCGTTGTCGATGACGTGGCCGGCCTCGTGCCGCAGGATGCGCATGCACCACTCGTGCTCGCCGCCCTCGACCGCCAGCATCTGCGTCTTTTCGAGGCGCTCGAGCCGTGGATGCGCCAGGTAGAACGGCACCGCCATCGACGCCTGGCCGTCGGGCGTGAACCATTCGTCGGAGAGATAGAAGTGGAGGGGAAACGTGAGGCCACGGGTCTCGAGCTCCGACTTGAGCTGCGAGATCCGGGTTTCGATGACCGTGCCGTCCAAGCGCAAGGGCAGGGCCGACAGCCGCAGATTCAGCAACTCTTCATCGGGCAGGTCGGCCCAGTCGGGAGGGGCAGTCGTGCTGGGCATCGGCGCTCATCAGAGTTTAGGCCAAACAGGGCCCTCACAGGAGTCAAGGAGGCCAGGAGCCTACAGATCATCGATTGCCCTTGGCCGTAGGGGCGCACTTTAGTGCGCCCTCAGGCGCGCGCAGAAGTGTGCACTTGAGAGTCTCAGGACGGATGGCTGTCTATAACCTCGACAGTCAATAACCCGTACACCTCGTCTCGGAGGACCATCCCCCCCATGGCCATCGACGTTCGTAGACCGCTCAAGAAGTTCGTCCACTGCCAGCCGTTTACGCTCGTCAACAGTCTGCGCACCGCTGGCGACACCTGCGGCACTAGCTTCGAACTCGCTGTACGTCGGAATGCATCACAATGGGCGACGTTTGTGACAGTGTGGGTCAAGGGGGGGTATTTCGAGGAGCCGCACAGCAGATTTCCCGTCACAGATACGGCGATTGTTTGAGGAGATGACGAAGGATCTAATTTGGGTCGTGGTTGCGAGTGAACCCATCGTACTGACCGGCGCTAAATCAGGTGTTGCTGCACTGCCCACGCGGACGCCCACGCGAATCGTGACCGCCTCGGGCTAAGTCTGGCGGTTGGTGTCCAAGCAAGGGCTTTCAAAATCTCGTGGGAATTTGGGAAAGTTGGTGCGCTCGGCAGGACTCGAACCTGCGACCCCCGGCTTCGAAGGCCAGCGCAACACCCTCATCTTGTTCTGTCCTTGTTACTTAGTCAAACGGTGCCATCCACTTTCGCCGCGACGTAACGCGGGAGAGGTTCCGTTGGCAAGTGGGCCAGCATCGCGGCCGCCGTCGTGCTCGCGGCTTCGGGCACGCCCGCCTCGATGTAGCGCAATGTCTGTCGGGAGTCGGCGTGCTGGCCGAGGTTCTGGACGCCGCGCAGATTCCCGCTCGAGCGCAGCGCCTGCGTCAGGAACGAGTGCCGCAGGTCGTAGGGTCTCACGAGGGGGATGATGACGATCGCGTCGCCACGCGCCTGGCAGCGGTGCGGCAGGGCTGTCTCGCCGTCACGCAGCTGCTCGCCGATCACCTTCACGCAGGCGCGGTGCCAGGAATCCCGGACGCTCGAGTTGCTGTATTTTCGAAGACCGCCCGCCGCGGCGAGCGCTTCGATCACCGCGAGGCCCTGTGGCAGCAGCGGCAGCCATGATTCCTTGGTGCCCTTGCCCTTCCGTCGCGGTCTCGCGCGAAGCATCGGCGCCTTGACCTTCCGGCCGGTGCTCGGGTCCAGCACCAGGACGTGCTTGATGTCGGTGTCTGGCTTGATCTTGGCGATCTGCGCCGGCGGCAGGCCCGTGTAGGCCATCAGCGCGCAGCGCAGCTTCGCGAGGCTGACCGTCGGCCTGGTGCCTTTCCCCTTGCCCGTCGGGCGGCCGCGGTCGGGCATCTTCGCCAGGATGCGATCGATCAGGCGGTAGTCGAGCGCGCGCGGCTCAGGCTCCGGTTCCTTGCGCTTCCTCACCGCCGCGGTGGGGTTGGGATCGCCGTCGACGTTGACCGCACGGAAGATGCTGCGCAGGGCTGACAGCCGCTTGTTGCAGGAGCTGGCCGCGACGTCGGCATGTTCCCACGCCGCGAGCTGCTGCTCGATCTTCAGCTTGGTCAGCGCGAATCGTGACTCACGGCCGTAGGTGGCGGTCCAGTGCCGGCAGAGGTTCGAGGCCGACTGTCTCTTCGCCTTGTCGCCAATCGTCGCGAGATACTCCTGCGCATCGGCAGCCAGTGAGCCGGCGCGCGGCCGTTCGTGCGACCGCGCCTTGCCCTTCAGCTTGTCGCGGACAGCCTCGAGCTGGTCGAGGGGCGTGCACCTCGCGAAGCGGTGCTCTTCGGGTATGCCGGCGACCTTCACGATGACGGCGAACCCGGAGCCGTCCTCGTAGATGTTTGGGGCGATGGTCTTGCGGTGTCCTCGTCTCGGCATGGGCGGATCAGCTTTCGATTCCAGCTTCCTTCAGGAACAGCCTCACCGCACTGTCGAGAATGCCGAACGTGCGAGTTTCGCCCAAGTGCTTGCTGTAGACGTGGAACGGCCGCTTCGACGGGCGACTCACTCCTCTCTGAACGCCAGCGCCATCGAAGTCGTCGAAAAAATCGACCGTTATTGGCTCATGTAGAATCGCGACCACAGGCGCCTTCTTCAGCTTGCCGTGTTTGCCCAGCTCCAGCAGTTGAAGAGCGTTCGGTGTTGCGTTCATCGGCCACCCCAGCGCATTTAGCTGGCGTCCGTGCGCCGCAATCACGTCCTCGATCGTGAGGTAGGTTCTTCGAGGTTCAATGACCAGCCCGGGCACATACCGCGGCCCGGCGTCCATCGAATCTCTGATCGTGATCTTGTCCACGCGATAGGTCTTATCGAAGCCGCAAGCCAGGTCGCGCGCGACAACGTAATCACCAGCGACGACTACCGGTGCAATCTCCCTGACGGCCCCAGGCTGGCTTCCGCCGGCATATTCAACGGCCAAGATTTCACCTGCGCGCGCGGCCTCGATCAGTCGAGGGGCTGTTGGTGTCGCCATGGTCACCTGTTATCGGATGGTGACCTTGTCGCCACTCATCAGGGTTGAGTCGCCTTTGGCGATGTCGACGCCCTCCCATTGAACCTTCACAGATACCGACGCCTTGCCTGTCACCGCTCGCCACCCACGCATGTAGTTCAACACCAACTTCTCGCCGGCCAGCGTGTCCGAGCGAATTGCGTCAGCGAAGTCGCGCGAGACCTGGAGCCAGAGCAATGACTCCATCGCGCTTGCACTCGTCACCGTGCCCAACACGTGACCCTCGGAACAGAACCGCTCGAGGCTCTTGTAGTCGCCGGGGGTCTTGCCATCGATCGGCCCGCAGAGCTTCGACACTCCTGACGTGATCTCGCTGGCCGCCGTCGGCTGCGCGCGCGGAGCCGACGGCGTGGCGTCAATGCTTCCCGATGGGAGCAGCAAGGCAACGACCGAGACCACCACGACGCCGATCGCGACGATGCCGCAGCCGAGGCCGAGAGTCCGTCCGACTGATCGACCTGGACTCGCTCCGGCCGAGGCGATTGTTGCCGTCTCCGGGGCTTCGGCTGGTGAGAGATCTCGACCGCAGTGCTTGCACGCGATCGCGGCGTCCTGAATTTCCTCAGCGCAGAACGGGCACGTTTTCATGGTTTTTTGGTCCCGGAAAGGGCGGGTGTTAGCGGGGTTCAGCCGGCGCGCCGGCGCAGCGCCTCGTCAACCAGTCTTTCGATCACCGCCGCCGCGTCGGGATCGCTGTGCTGCAGCTCGACGACTCGCTGCGCCAACCTTGGCAATCTGGAGAAGGTCACTCGCGACATCTTGAACTTTGTCGAGGGCAATTTTGAGAGCCTCGTTTTCTCGTTCGAGTTCGAATACGCGAGCCGCAGCTGGTTCATCGTGGTCTCCTGTTCGAGTTGGAAACCCTGACGGTTGATCGGTACTTTGACGGATGAGGTCACGCGTGGCGATCACGCGATCGTAGGCGGGATCAACGCCGAGCAAGAGATCGTCGATCGAGCAGTTCAGAGCCGTCGCGAGCTTTAGAAGGGTTCTCGTCGCTGGTGGTCTGCGCGCAGATTCCCACTTCGACATGGTCGGCGGCTTCACGTGCACCGCCTTCGCCAGTTCGTTGCTCTGCATCTCGGCTGCAGCGCGTCGCGCTACCAGGTTGGCCCCAAAGCCCCGATGGTCCTTCCTCACAGAGCCCAAAAGATAGCGCGGCCCAAAGTATTTTGAAACCTCTAACCCGTTACCAGTCAATATATTACCCATATAGGTAACTTTTAAAGTTTGCCAAACGTGTAAAAACTTATTGACGCAAGGTTATCTGTGTGGGTAATGTTTGCCGAGTAGCAAACATGCCCAAGCCGTTGAGCCCGGAACAAATCGCCGCGATTCGCTCGGTCCCGCTGGGAACGATGCCGAACAAGGTGGGCATCGTCCTGGCCATGACCAGCACGCGTCAGGCCGACATCGTCGAAGCGCGCGGGCTCAGCGCCTCCCAGGTCAGCAACGCCAACACCGGCAAGGGCGTCACCACCGTCGACACCGCCCGCGAGATCGCCGCGTTCTTCGTCTGCGACATTGAACTGCTGTTCCCAGGCGCCGAAGAATCCGCGGCGGAAGCCGACGAACGCCTCGAGCGCGAGCGCCGCGAAGCGGAGCGTCGGTCAGGCGAAGACCGCCGGGCAAAGGACGTGGCGTGATGGCTGCGGTTCTTCTGAATCGTCGGGCATCGGAGCGAAGGGCGTAACGTCATGCCGTCCACTATCGCCGCCACCGTCGCCTCAACGCATCGCCTGAATTCTGAGATCGGGTCGCCGCGGATGGCGAAAGCGGATCTCAAGAAAATTGATCAGGGCCTGCGGCACGACATCGGCCGCTGCGTCGCGCGGGCGCGGCAGTCGCTGTCCTGGTCGCAGAAGGAACTCGCCGACGCGATCGAGCGCGGCACCGGCGAGGCGCGCGACGTCGCCCAGTTGTCCCGCTGGGAAGCGGGCACCGAGCGGCCGCAGTTCGACGTGCTGTTCTCGGTGCCCGAGTTCCAGCAGCCGCTCGTTATCGCGCTGGCGGGCCTGACCGGTGCGTTTGAGATCGTCACCGAACTGCGTGCCCGGAGGATGGCTTGAGGGCCACGCTGCACGCGGCACCGGGCACGACGGCGAAGATGCCCTTCCAGTCCCCGGTGGAGCCGGAGACCACCAGGCGCGCGACGTGCGCCACCTGCCGCGGCGTGCGCGTGTTTTTTCTGACCACCGTTGGCGAGTGGATCTGCTTCGTCTGCCGGAGGGCCCGGTGATCACCAACTGGGATCAGCTCCCGCTCGTGATGAAGCCCGAGCACATGGCGCACCTGCTCGACGTTGAGGTCTCCACGATTTGGAAGCGCTGCCAGAAGAAGCGCATGCGCCCGACCCCGGTGAGCTGGGAGAAGCCCTACGAGTGGTATCGCGAGACCGTCCGCGCGCAGTTCGAGGCCGGCGTCACGCGGATCCCCGTCGGCCGCCCGAAGCGGCGTCGGCCCTTTGAACGTGCGCGGCAAGCGTTTGCCGCTCGTGAGTCCGGAACGGTAGTCAACCAGGCGCAGTAGCGCCCAGCAACCGAAAGGCACAGACGTGAACGTCACAGCCCTCAGCACCGCGAAGCCGCCAGCCGCCGATTACTCGGCCGACCTGTCGAAGCTGGCCACCGACGCGCTCGATTCGATCCTGCAGCGCCAGATTGCGACGTTGCTCTTCAAGTGCGACAGCCGGAACATGCGCGCCATCATCGAGGACCTGGACCCGGTCAGCCAGCAGAAATACCTGAACGCGGCTGCCACGTCGATGCGCCAGGTGGATGAGCGCTGGCACATTCCTGGGCTCTATGCCGCCGTCGACGCGGGTGACCGCTTTGAAGGTGGCACGGGCATCACCACGATGCACAAGGACGTGCGCCTCCACGAACTCGGGCGCGTTGACGCGGCCATCCGTCGGTATCGGCAGTTCCTCGCCGGCCAGGCAGGACCAGACATGGAAACCAAGGCGCAGGCCTGCGCTGTGCGCGACCGCGGCGCCGTGTAGATGGACACCGTTCGCGTTCGGTTCGAACACGTCGGCCCATCTCGGAAGTGCTGGGAGGTGGACCTGCCGAGCCCACTGACGGCGCATTCGTTGGAGCGCGCGATCAAGAGGAACCATGCCCTCGGCAGCCGCGACATCGAGTTCTCGGAATCCGACGACTACTTCGGCGGAACCATCTACGTCGGCATGTGTCGGCCGGTGGGCACCTGGAGGGTTCTTGAGCGCGCAAACGTCAGCGAAGCGGCCCGCACTGACTCAGTGGTTGCGGAAGGCGTGACAGCCGGAGAAGACGGCATCGAGTTCAGACCGGGGCAGTCGTTCGTAGAAGCCGCCGCATCCCGCGGCGCAGTTGACAGGAGATCGAGATGACCGAAGCAGCCGAAGAGACCAAGACCGAAGAGACCACCCAGCAGCCTGCCGACGCGGGCGCGCAGGATCCGCCGACCGGCGATCAGGGTGGCGCGGCCCCCGCTGGCGATGCCGGCGACCAGGGCACCGGCGACGCGGCCGAGAAGTAAGACCGCCATGGGCAGTGCGCGGGCTGCGTCGACCTGATGCGCCGCACTTCCGTGCACTGCCACTTTTAGAACGAGACGCACGAACCGGATCGAACGACAGCGGGTAATTCGGTCGCCACTGCGGCCTTCGCCTGACGGCCAGCTTCACCGCTGTAGCCGCGTTGACTGTTCCGATGTCGCCAGTTCGCTCGTGCGTCGCGTTGTAAAGGGTTCACCCAGCAATAAAGCAGCTCTACGGACACGACAGGAGAGGTGTGTGATTTTTCAGCCCAACGATTGGCCACATCCGCATGTGACGCCGCGCAGCGAACAGGAACGCGACCGACTGTTGACCGTCGTGCCTGACCGCCTCGTCTTTGTGTTCGGCAGCAACCTGGCCGGCCGCCACATGGGCGGCGCGGCGCGCGACGCCGTCGACTACTTCGAGGCCGAGATGGGCAAGGGCTACGGCTGGCATGGCCGGTCCTACGCGATTCCGACGATGGACGTCGGCTTGCGCACGCTGCCGCTGCACTTCATCGCCGGGCACGTTGACCGCTTCCTGGTCGCGGCGATGGCCGAGCCTGACTTCACCTTCTACGTGACGGCCGTCGGCACCGGCATCGCCGGTCTCACCCACGAGCAGATGGCCCCGTTCTTTGTGGGTGCTCCCTCGAACGTGCTCCTGCCGGTCGAGTGGCTCCCGTTGCTGTCAGCCCAGGCCACCACCACCGAAGGAGCCCGCCCGTGAGCGCGAAGAAGAAGTCGAAGGCCACGCGGTCTGGCAAGAGTCCTGTTCGGAAAAAGACCGCGGCTTCGCCGCGGTCGGGTCCAGGCTCGTCGGCGCCGGCTGCTGTCGCGGCCGATCCCAAGACGCCAATCCACCAGTGGACGAACGGCGGTTCGCGCGTCCTGATCCTGCGCTGTGGCGAGGTGGGCTACAACGGCTTCCAATGGCCCACCACCGTGGGCGCCACCGTCGTCGCGCCGGATCCTGACCGGCGTCCGGTGTGCGGCGGTGGCTTGCACGGCTGGCCGTGGGGCCTGGCGTTCGGCGAAGGGAAGGAGCCCGACTGGACGGTGAAGTGGCTCGTCTTCGCCGCTGATCCGGCCGATGTCATCCTGCTCGAAGGCAAGGTTAAGTGTGTCGGTCCGGTGGAGATCGTTCACGTCGGGTCGATGCTCACCGCCTGGAACTTCGTTCTCGCCGGCCAGATGGCCTGGTCGCACTACTACGCCGACGGCGCACCCGCGAGCAGCTCCGGAGACGGCGCACCCGCGAGCAGCTCCGGAGACGGCGCACCCGCGAGCAGCTCCGGAACCCGCGCACCCGCGAGCAGCTCCGGAGACGGCGCACCCGCGAGCAGCTCCGGAACCCGCGCACCCGCGAGCAGCTCCGGAGACGGCGCACCCGCGAGCAGCTCCGGAGACGGCGCACCC